>JAKAIB010000006.1 GCA_021814605.1 Pseudomonadota bacterium
GCTGCCGCGGCGTGTCGGCGCAGGGTTGCTCTGGGGTCTGCTGCCCTGCGGATTGGTCTATTCGGCGCTGTCGCTGGCATTCCTCAGCGCAACCGCCTGGCAGGGGGCGTTGGGGATGCTGGCGTTCGGGCTCGGCACGCTGCCGCACATGTTGTTTGCAGGACACACTCTGCGGTGGATCAGTCAGCGGACGAACCGTCGCGGCTTCCACATCGCGGCCGGTGGAGTGCTGTTGCTGTTCGCGGCCGTCGGATTCTGGCGGCTGTTGCATGCCACGGCGCAACTCTCGACGGGCGCCTGCGTCGCCTGACCCAAGCGCCGGCGTTACCTTCGACGCGGCTGGATGCCGGCGGGGCCTACTCGATGTCGAAGGCGTGCAGCTCGAAGCGCCCGGTGCGCAGATCGGCGAAGTAGCGCCGCAAGGTCTGCGCCACGCTGCGGAAGGCGATCGCGTCCCAGGGAACGTCCTGCTCGGAAAACAGGCGGACCTCCAGACTTTCCTCGCCGGCTTCCCAGCGCGGCTCGACCAGCCGGCCCCGGTAGAAGAAGTAGACCTGATGCGCGGGCAACACGTTGATCAGCGCATAGAGGCCATCGATCGCGACCTCGGCGCCTGCCTCCTCGCGGGTTTCGCGCAGCGCTCCGGCCTGCGTCGTCTCGCCGATTTCCATGAATCCCGCGGGCAGCGTCCAGAGGCCCAGCCGCGGTTCGATCGCCCGGCGGCAAAGCAGCACGCTCGACTGCCAGGCCGGGATGGTGCCGACAATGTTGCGCGGATTCTCGTACTGGATGTGGCCGCAGGCCGGGCACACCGCGCGCGGTCGCGAGTCGCCCTCGGGCACGCGATAGGACACGGGCGCGCCGCAGGCGGAGCAATGACGGATCGGAGGCGGGGTGGGCATAGGCGGGCGATGCAGGGCGCCTTGAATTCTGCCGGAATGAATCAAGATCGGGTATGCAGTGCGCATTTTCCCGCCGGCGCCGGCCGTCGCGCTGCCGGCTACGATGCGCGTTTGCCCTGATCGAGTCGTTCATGCCTCGCGTTCATCTTCTGCCCTCGGAAACCGATCTCGTCGCGGACGCGGACGACAACCTGCTCAAGCTGCTGCGGCGGCATCAGGTGCCGATCCGCTATTCGTGCAAGTCCGGCGAGTGCGGCTCGTGCAAATGCATGCTCGAGGCGGGGGAGGTGACGCTGAAGCAATACGACGCCAAGGCGCTGCCCGATTCGCAGCGCGAGGCCGGCGTCATTCTGGCGTGCCGTGCGCAGATCAAGGAGGACATCACGATCCGGCTGATCGACAGTGACGACCTGATCGTTCATCCGGAGCGCAAGCTGCTGTGCGCCGTGGCCGGGTTGGAGCCGTTGACGGCGGACATCATGGCGCTGCGGCTGCACATCGAATTCGCCGACCAGGGCGGGGCGCCGTTCACGTTTTCCGCCGGCCAGTACGCCCAGCTCGTGGTCGAGGTGGACGGCGTCGAAATCGCGCGCGATTTCTCGATGGCCAGCACGCCGGTCGACGCCGAATACGATGACCTCCTCGAATTTCATATCCGGCGCACGCCCACCGGAGCGTTCAGCGGCCTGCTGGGCGGTGTGATCTGCCCGGGCGCCCGGATCCTGGTCCGCGGTCCGATGGGGACCGGCTACTTCCGTCCGCGCCACGACGGTCCGCTCTACGCGGTCGGCGGAGGCACCGGGCTGGCGCCGATGCTCAGCGTGGTGCAGACGGCGCTGGCCAACGGCAAGTGCGAGCCGGTCGTGCTGTATGCGGGTTTTCGCAATCGAGCCGACGTCTACGCCCTCGAGTTGCTGGAGCAGTTGCACCGCGAGTTCCGCAACTTCAGTTATGTGCTGGCGCTCGATGAGACGGGGCCGGACGATCCGCCGGGCGCGATCCATGCGCCGGTCGGCGACGTGCTGCTGGGCAGGGTGGCTGATTTCTCCGGCGCCAAGGTCTATCTCGCCGGCCCGCCGGGCATGGTCGAGAGCGTCACCGCGGCACTGCTTCGAAGCGGATTGCCCGAGCGCGATCTGCATGCCGATGCCTTCTATCCGCCCCAACCGCCGGGAGGCGATGCCGTCGATGCGGGCCCGGCAGGTGCCATGGCGGCGGCTAGACCGTAAAATTCGGATTCGCAGCCCGCGCGCATCCTGCGCGCCCTGTCCGCGCCCCAAGCGCGGCCCGACCGGCGTGCCGCCGCATCCGCCCTGAGCGGTCGTCGCCATACACCGACTTATGAACACCCATGAGGCCAAGCGGGTCCTCGAGACCGCGCTGATTTGCGCCAGCCAGGCTTTGTCCATCGCCGATCTGCGTCGTCTGTTCGACGACACGGTGGCGGCGGAGACCGTGCGCGCGCTGCTTGACGAATTGCGCCTCGACTGGGAGGGGCGGGGAGTGGAGCTCAGCCAGCTGTCGCAGGGCTGGCGGTTCCAGAGCCGGCCGGAGATGCGCCCGTTTCTCGACCGCCTCTACCCGGAAAAGCCGCAAAAGTATTCGCGCGCCGTGCTTGAAACTCTGGCCATCATCGCCTACCGTCAACCCGTGACCCGGGGCGACATCGAGGAGATCCGCGGCGTCGTCGTCAACACGCAGATCATTCGCCAGCTCGAGGAGCGCGGCTGGATCGAGGCGATCGGGCATCGCGAGGCCCCGGGCCGACCGGCACTGCTCGCCACCACCCGCCAGTTCCTCGACGATCTCGGCTTGCAGTCGCTCGACCAGCTTCCGCCACTGGGCGAGCGCGGCGACGTCCCGCAGGGATTCGACGGCCTGCAGCAACGGCTGCCCGAACTCGATGTCCCAGGCGGCGCGGAGGCATCCGGCCGGGTCGATGCTGACGGAGCCGCCGCGTCGGCGCCCGATGCCGAACCGGGCACGCAACCGGATTCCGATCCCGGCGCAGCGCCGGGCACGGCCACACCAGACAACCCCAGCACCGGCACCGCGTGATCGCGGCCGGACCTGAGCGATAACGGAGACACCAACGCATCATGAGCGCATCCGACATTCCCGACGCCGCCGAGCAGCATGTGCCGGACGGTCCGACCGAGGCCGTGCCGCAGGCACAGCCTGCGCCGGATACAGCCAAGCCGGCTCCGGCACGGCGCCGCGCGCCGCGCAAGGCGGCAGCGCCCAAGGTCGCCGCGCCAGACGACGTGGCGCAGCAGCCCGAGGTCGCGGCTGCGCCCGCGGATGACGGCATGGGTAGCGGCGCCTCTGCCGCAGCCACAGCCGAGGCGCCGATGCCGGTGCAATCAACCGACGGGGATTTGCCGCCGTCCGGCGACGACATGCCCGCCGACCCCGCGTCCGGCGAGACCCCACCGGGTCGAAGCGGCCGACGTCGCGGTCGCGGCCGCAAGTCGCCGGCCGACGCGATCGCCGCGCCGCGGCCGGACGAACCTGGCCAGACCGCGGAGCCGGCAGCTCCCGCGCCGTTGAGCGGCGTGCAGATCCAGGATGTGATCTCCGGCAGCTACGACCAGGCCGCCGAGAATGCGCCGCTGGTCCGCCGCGTGCTCGCGCCGGCGGCCGACGCGCCCAAGCTGCACAAGGTGCTGGCGCAATCCGGCGTGGGCTCGCGCCGCGAGATGGAAGACCTGATCATGGCGGGCCGGGTGTCGGTCAATGGCGAACCGGCGCACCTGGGGCAGCGCATCCTGCCGACCGACCAGATCCGGGTCAACGGCAAGCTGCTCAAGCGCCGCGTCGCGCCGCAGCGCGCGCGGGTGCTGGCGTATCACAAGCCGGTCGGCGAGGTCGTGTCGTTCAAGGATCCGGAGGGCCGGCCGACGGTGTTCCAGCATCTGCCACGGCTGCAGGGTGCCAAGTGGACCGCCGTGGGGCGGCTCGACATCAACACCGAGGGCCTGCTGCTGTTCACCAATTCCGGCGATCTGGCGAACCGGCTGATGCATCCGAGCTACGGCGCCGAACGCGAGTACGCCGTGCGGGTGCTTGGCGAACTCGACGATGCCGCCCGTGAGCAGCTGCTCAAGGGTGTCGAACTCTCCGACGGCCCGGCGCGCTTCCTCAGCCTCGAGGAAGCCGGCGGGGAAGGCGCGAACCGCTGGTGGCGGGTCGTGATCGGCGAGGGGCGAAACCGCGAAGTGCGGCGCATGTTCGAAGCGGTGGGGCTGACCGTCAGCCGGCTGATCCGGGTGCGCTACGCCAGCGTCGTCCTGCCCGCCGGTCTGCGGCGTGGCGATTTCGTCGAACTCGACAGGCCGGTGGTGCAGGCACTCGAAGGCAAGACCGGTGGCGAACGGCAGGAAGAACGTCATGGCGGCGGTGGGCAGCGCCGCGGCGATCGCCGCGGCAAGCGCGGCAACGGTCAGGATGGCGAGCACCAGCAGCCGGGGCCGGACAGCTACGCCCGGACCACGGTCGAGGCGCTGTTCGGCAAGAGCCCGGTGGCCCGCGGTTCGGGCTGGGGCGGCGCAGGCGGCGGGACCGGTCAGAAGTCCGGTCCGTCGCGGCGGCGCAAGCCCGGCGGCAAGCCGCAGCAGGGCGGCCAGCCCGACCCGATGCGCACCAGCTTCGGCTACGTGCACAAGGAAAGCGGTGGCGGTCGCGGAGGCGGATCGGGCGGGCGCCGCCGCGGTGGCCGCTGAGTCGGCGCGAAGCGCTCCGCCGCGACATCGGCGTGCAATACAATAATCGATTAACCCCTTGATTTCAGGAGAAAAACATGGCTTTGGAGCGGACGCTCTCGATCATCAAACCCGACGCCGTCGCGAAGAACGTCATCGGCCAGATCTACGCACGGTTCGAATCGGCCGGGCTGAAGATCGTCGCGGCGCGCATGGCGCAACTGTCGCGCGCCGAGGCCGAGGCGTTCTACGCGGTGCACAAGGAGCGTCCGTTCTTCAAGGATCTGGTCGACTTCATGGTGTCCGGCCCGGTGATGATCCAGGTGCTCGAAGGCGAGGGCGCGATCCTGAAGAACCGCGACCTGATGGGTGCGACCGACCCGAAGAAGGCCGCGCCTGGAACCATCCGCGCCGACTTCGCCGACAGCATCGACGCCAATGCCGTTCACGGCTCGGACGGCGCGGAGACCGCAGCCACCGAAATCGCGTTCTTCTTCCCGGCGATGGCGATTTATTCGCGCTGATCCCTGGCGCGGATCCCCGGTAGCGCGACAGCGCCCGAATCGACGGCCATGACCACCACCAACCTGCTGCAGTTCGACCGCGCCGGCCTGGTGGACTGGTTCGCCGGCCACGGCCAGGCTGCGTTCCGTGCGCGCCAGGTGTTCCGCTGGATCCACCAGAAGGGCGTCGCCGACTTCGATGCGATGACCGACCTGGCCAAGCCGCTGCGGCAGGTCCTGGCCGCGCACGCGCAGGTGTCGGGCCTGCCGGTCATCGCCGAATCGCGGTCGGCCGACGGCACGGTCAAATGGCTGTTCGACGTCGGGCAGGGCAATGCGGTCGAGGCGGTGTTCATCCCGGAGGCGCAGCGCAACACGCTGTGCGTGTCGTCGCAGGCAGGTTGCGCGGTGAACTGCGCGTTCTGCTCCACCGGGCACCAGGGGTTCAGTCGCAACCTGCAGACCTGGGAGATCCTCGCCCAGCTCTGGCACGCCGAGTTCACCATGCGCCGCGAGCTCGGGCTTGCCGCGGGCGAGCGGGCGATTTCCAACGTGGTGATGATGGGGATGGGCGAGCCGCTGCAGAACTACGCCGCGCTCATTCCCGCCCTGCGCACCATGCTCGACGACGACGGCTACGGGTTGTCGCGCCGCCGCGTGACCGTGTCGACCTCCGGCGTCGTGCCGATGATCGACCGGCTCGCGCACGACTGCCCGGTGGCGCTGGCAGTGTCGCTGCATGCACCCGATGATGCGTTGCGCGACCGGCTCGTTCCACTCAACCGCAAGTATCCGCTGGACGAACTGATGGCCGCGTGCAAGCGCTATCTCGACTTCGCCCCGCGCGACTTCATCACCTTCGAATACTGCATGCTCGACCGGGTGAACGACACACCGGAGCTGGCGCGCGAACTGGTCGACCTGGTGCAGCGCCACCACGTCGCATGCAAGTTCAACCTGATTCCGTTCAATCCCTTTCCCGAGTCCGGGCTCCGGCGCTCGCCGGCGGGCCGGGTGGAGGCATTCGCCCAGGTGCTGCTGGACGCCGGCATCGTCACCACGGTTCGAAAGACCCGCGGCGACGACATCGACGCCGCCTGCGGCCAGCTTGCCGGAGAAGTCCGCGACCGGACGCGCCGCGTCATCCGCATGGCGCGGGAGCCGGCGCTTTCGCCACCGCATTGAGGATCCTGCCGTGTCTGCTCCGCTTCGCCCCCACGCCTTCGCATCGACCGGCACGCTGCGCCGCGCATTCGCCTGCTTCGCGCTGGTCGGCGCGGTGTTGCTCGGCGGCTGCGCGGCAACGTCGACTGCCGGTGGCGGAGGCGGGGGTGTCGCCGCCACCGGATCCGAATCGTCGGCTGCCAAGCGGGCGCAGATCCGGTTGGAACTGGCCGAAGGCTATTACCAGCGCGGGCAACTCGACGTGGCGCTGTCCGAAACGAACAAGGCGCTGGCCGAGAAATCCGATTTCGCTCCGGCGTACACCATGCAGGCGCTGATCTACATGGCGATGAACAACCCGGGCAAGGCCGATGCCAGCTACCGCGAGGCGCTGCGCATCGCGCCGGGCAATCCCGATACCCTGCACAACTACGGGTGGTTCCTGTGCCAGCAGAAGCGCTACGCCGAGTCGTTCGCGCAGTTCGAGAAGGCGCTGGCCATACCGGACTACCGTTATCCGGTGCGGACCTACCTGGCGCTCGGCGTCTGCCAGTACCGCGCCGGGAAATGGACTGCCGCCGAGCAGACCCTGCGCAAGGGATTCGCGCTCGATCCGGCCAATCCCGCATTGGGGACGAACCTCGCCGTGGTGCTCGATCGGCTGGGCAAGTACAACGACGCGCTGTTCTACATCGCCCGGGTCAATTCCGGACAATACGCCAGCGCGCAGTCGCTCTGGGTGGGGATCCTGATCGCCCGCAGGGCAGGCAATCCGGACGACACGGCGCAGTGGACCAATCAGCTCGAGCAGAAATTCCCCGACTCGACCGAGGCGATCGCCGCCCAGCAGGGCCGGTTCGACGACTCGGCGCTTCTCAACTACTGACACCCCGATGCCCGGCGTAATCCCAGATGAGGTTCTCGCCGCGCGGCGCCAGGCGGGCGAGGCGTTGCGCGCTGCGCGCGAGGCGGCGGGGCGCAGTGTCGAAGAACTCGCGGCGCAGTTGAAGGTGTCGCCCGCCAAGATCGCCGCGCTCGAGTCCGGCGACTGGTCGGCGCTTCCCGACGAGACCTTCGCCCGAGCCCTGCTGCGCAGCTGCTGCAAGGTGCTCCGGATCGACGCGGCGCCGCTGCTCACGCTGCTGCCTGGCGTACCGGCCGTGGTCAATCCGGTCGAGGCGGCGCAGACGGGGGACTCCGCGGTCACCATGGTGCCGCAGCGGCCGCTCCCGCGCGGCGGCTCCGCAGGCGGGCGCCCGCGCGGCCTCTGGTGGCTGGCGCTGCTGTTGGTGGCGGTCGCTGCGGCGATCTATTTCTGGCCGGCGTATGCGCCGCTGCTCGGCGCTCTTCGCGGCGGCGCCAATCCGGCGGGGGCCGGGGCGGCAGTCGAACCGGCTTCGGTGGTCGCGCCACCGGCCGCGGCCTCGGCGGCGTCGACCCCGACGCCACCGGCCTCGGCGGTGCCGGCATCCGCTGCGGCACCGGCAGCCTCCGCACCGCAGTCGCCTGCATCGGCGCCCGCGGCGCCGGCGAGCGGAGCCGCTGCGGCGCTGCAGCTGCAGTCCAGCGCGCCGAGCTGGGTCGAGGTCAGATCGAAGGATGGCAAGGTCGTGTTCTCGCAGACCGTGCAGCCGGGCGCGCCGCAGACGCTGTCGGTGCCGGCGGCGAGCGCGCCGCTGACCGTGGTTGTCGGCAATGCGCCGCAGACCACGCTGGTCTATGCCGGCAAGACCGTCGATCTGGCGGCGAAGACCCATGCCAACGTCGCCCGGCTGACCGTGCCCTAGGCCCGCGGACAGATGGCCTTTGATCCAGACATGCAGTTGCTCGATCCCCCGATTCCCGAGGCGGTGCCGGCGCGGCATCGCACCCGCCAGGCGCGCGTCGCCTGGCGCGACACCATCGTCACCGTCGGCGGCGACGCGCCGGTGCGGGTGCAGTCGATGACCAACACCGACACCGCCGACGCCATCGCGACGGCGATCCAGGTCAAGGAGCTGGCGCAGGCCGGGTCCGAGCTGGTGCGCATCACCGTCAACACGCCGGAGGCCGCTGCCGCCGTGCCGGCGATCCGCGAGCAGCTCGACCGCATGGGCGTGACCGTGCCGCTGATCGGCGATTTCCACTACAACGGCCACCGGCTGCTCGCCGACTTTCCCGATTGTGCGCAGGCGCTGTCCAAGTACCGCATCAACCCCGGCAACGTCGGCAAGGGCGACAAGAAGGACCGTCAGTTCGGCCAGATGATCGACATCGCGCTGCGCCACGACAAGCCGGTGCGCATCGGCGTCAACTGGGGCAGCCTCGACCAGGAACTGCTGGCCGCGCTGATGGACGGCAACGCCCGTCGGGCGCAGCCGTACGACGCTCGCCAGATCATGGTCCAGGCGCTGGTGATGTCGGCGCTTGAATCGGCGGGGCGCGCGCAGGGCCTCGGGATGGATCCGGGGCAGATCCTGCTGTCGTGCAAGGTGTCGAACGTGCAGGATCTGGTCACCGTCTATCGTGCGCTGGCCGCGCGCTGCGATCACCCGCTGCACCTCGGGCTGACCGAGGCCGGGATGGGGACCAAGGGTGCGGTGGCCTCGACCGCGGCGCTGGCGATCTTGCTGCAGGAAGGGATCGGCGACACCATCCGCGTCTCGCTCACCCCGGAACCCGGCGCGCCGCGCAGCCAGGAAGTGGTGGTCGCGCTGGAGATCCTGCAGGCGCTGGGACTGCGCGCCTTCACACCGAGCGTCACCGCCTGCCCCGGCTGCGGTCGCACCACCAGTACCTTCTTCCAGGAACTGACGCAGACCATCGACGCCTTCCTGCGGGCCAAGATGCCGGTCTGGCGCACCCGCTATCCCGGCGTCGAGCAGTTGCGTGTCGCGGTGATGGGGTGCATCGTCAACGGTCCCGGCGAGAGCAAGCATGCCGACATCGGGATCAGCCTTCCCGGCACCGGCGAAGCCCCGGCGGCGCCGGTGTTCATCGACGGCGAGAAGCGCGTCACCCTGCGCGGCGACAACATCGCCGCCGAATTCCAGAGCATCGTCGAGCAGTACGTCGACCAGCGCTACGGCGCGACAACCCGCCGCCCCGACCGGGCGGCCTGAATCTCCATGGCAGAAAGACTCGGTGCCGTCAAAGGCATGAACGACATCGTGCCGCCGAAATCGGCGGTATGGGAATGGTTCGAGGCGCAGGTCCGCGAACTGATGCACAGCTACGGCTACCGCAACATCCGCACGCCGATCGTCGAGTACACCCCGCTGTTCGTGCGCAGCATCGGCGAGGTGACCGACATCGTCGAAAAGGAGATGTACAGCTTCACCGATGCGCTCAACGGCGAGGAGCTGACGCTGCGTCCGGAGAACACCGCCGCGGTGGTGCGCGCGTGCATCGAGCATTCGCTCCTCTACGACGGCGGCAAGCGGTTGTGGTACACGGGGCCGATGTTCCGCCACGAGCGTCCCCAGCGCGGGCGCTACCGGCAGTTCCATCAGGTCGGTGCCGAGGCCCTCGGGTTTTCCGGCCCGGACGTCGATGCCGAGCTCATCCTGATGGCGCGGCAGCTCTGGAACCGGCTCGGACTCGCCGAGTGCGTCGCCCTGGAGATCAACTGCCTCGGCCAGCCGGCGGAGCGGGCGCGCCATCGCACCGATCTGATCGCCTATCTGCAGGGGCATGCCGACCAGCTTGACGACGATGCGCGCCGCCGCCTGCACACCAATCCGCTGCGGGTGCTCGACACCAAGAATCCCCAGATGCAGTCGCTGGTCGAGCAGGCGCCGCGGCTGATCGACTACCTCGGCGAGGAATCGCTGGCGCATTTCAACGGCGTGCAGGACCTGCTGCGCGCCGCCGGGCAGCCGTTCCGCATCAATCCCCGGCTGGTGCGCGGACTCGACTACTACAACCTCACGGTGTTCGAGTGGGTGACCGACCGACTCGGCGCGCAGGCCACGGTCTGCGCCGGCGGACGCTACGACGGACTGATCGAGCAGATTGGCGGCAAGCCGGCGCCGGCCTGCGGCTGGGCGCTCGGCATGGAACGGGTGATCGAACTGATCGCCGAGACCGGCCGGCAGCCGCCGGAGGGCGCGCCGCAGGCTTACGCGGTGTTGAGCAACCCGGCGCTGATGCCCAGGGCGATGACGGTCTGCGAGGCACTGCGCGGCACCGGCGTGCGTGTGCAGCTTCACGTCGGCGGCGGCAGCATGAAGTCGCAGATGAAGAAGGCCGATGCCAGCGGTGCGCGCTGGGCGCTGGTGTTCGGCGAGCAGGAACTGGAGTCGGGCGCCGTCGGCGTCAAGGACCTTCGCGCCGGCGACGGCGCACAGCAGCGCGTGATTGCGCTGGATCCGATCGAGTCATTGGCGGGTGCGCTTGCCGAGACGCCGCCGCAAGACGCCTAAAATCGCCGGCTTTCCGCCCGGTCCAGCTTCCATGAGCTACAACCTCGAAGAACAAGAGCAACTCGCCCAGCTGCGCTATTTCTGGTCGCGCTGGGGCAATCACATCTCGATGGCGGCGCTGGTCGTCGCGCTCGGGTTTGCCGGCTATTTCGGCTGGCAGTGGTGGCAGCGCAGCCGGGCGTCCGACGCGGCGGTGGCGTTCGAGCAGGTGCAGGCGGCGATCCAGAGCAACAACGCCGAGCGGATCAAGCAGGCCTGGGCGGCGATGCAGGCCAAGGCGCCGTCGAGCGCCTACGCCGGGATGGCCGCACTCGCGACGGCCAAGGCACTGCACGACGCCGGCCAGAACGACGCGGCGATCTCCGCGCTGCAATGGGCCGCGAAGAACGCCGAGGGCAACAGCGAGCGCGCCGTCGCCCGCCTGAACCTGTCGGCGCTGCAGATCGATGCCAAGCAGTACGCCGAGGCCGCATCGACCCTGGCGGACAATCCCGAGCCGAGTTTCGCGCCGCTGTTCGACTTGCGGCGCGGCGACCTGGCCGCGCTGCAAGGGCAGCGCGCTGCCGCACGCAAGGCCTACGACGCGGCGCTGAAGGCGCTGCCTCCCGGCGCGCCCGAGCGCCAGGCGCTGCAGCAGCGGTTGCAGGCCGTCGGTGGAGCCGCGGCATGAGCGCCCGCGACCGGTCGATCTCGCTGCGTGCGGACGCTGTCCGGCGGGCCCTGCGCTTCCTGCCTGCCCTCGCGGCCGCGCTGCAGCTCGGCGCCTGTGCATCCGGCTCCAAGCCGCCGGAGCCGATGCCGCTCACCCCTGTGGTCAACATCCTGACCGTCAAGCAGACCTGGTCGCACCAGATCGGCCCGGTGCCGGCGTGGTTCCGCACCGCGACGCTTCCGGATGCCGTCGTGGTGGCATCGGCCGACGGCACGGTGCAGCGCATCGACGCGCGCACCGGAAGCACCGCGTGGAGCGTGCGTGTGGCCGGCGGCATCAGTGCCGCGGCCGGCAGCGACGGCACCTTCACCGCCGTCGTGGACAAGGGCAACGGCGTGGTGTCCATCGGGCCGTCGGGCCAGTTGCTGTGGCGCTACCAGCTGCCGACCAGCGTGCTGACGCCGCCGACGGTGGTTGGCGGACGCATCGTGGTACAGGGTGCCGACCAGCGGTTGTGGGCATTCGACGCCGCGGACGGCAAGCTGCTGTGGCGCGCCGACAATCGGGCGGCATCGCTGCTCGTGCAGCAGTCCGGCGGCATGGCCGTGCGCGGCGACACGCTGATGGTCGGCACCGCGCTGGGCCGGATCGACGCCTACAACCTGGCCGACGGTCTGCCGCGCTGGCAGGCGACCCTGGCGCGCTCCCGAGGCGTGACCGAGGTCGAGCGGGTGGTCGGCATCACCGGTGAGCCGGCGTTGCTCGGATCGATGGTCTGCGCCCGGGCCTACCAGTCCGCCGTCGGTTGCGTCGACGCCGACACCGGCCGGGTGCTGTGGACGCGCGAGGCGGACGGCTATACCGCGGTTGGCATGGGCGACCAGGAAGTCGTCGGGACCCAGGCCGACGGCGAGGTCCAGGCGTATTCGGCGACGGATGGCGTGCCGCTCTGGACCAATTCCCAGATGAAGTACCGAAACCTGAGCGCACCGCTGCTGGTGGGCCGCACCGTCGCGGTCGGCGACTACCGGGGCTACGTCAGCTTCCTGTCGACGAAGGACGGAAGCATCGTCGGCCGGGCGTCGACCGACGGCAGCGCGATCGCCACCGCACCGGTGGTGGTCGGCAAGACCATGGTGGTCGTCACCGTCAAGGGTGGGGTCTTCGCGTTTGTTCCCGACTGATCCAGCCGCATGACACCCATCGTCTCGCTGGTGGGGCGGCCGAACGTCGGCAAGTCCACCCTGTTCAACCGCCTGACGCGCTCGCGCGACGCCATCGTCGCCGACATGCCCGGCCTGACGCGTGACCGGCATTACGGCATGCTGCGCCTGGCGGATCGCCCGGTGATCGTGGTCGATACCGGTGGATTCGAACCGGTGGTCGATACCGGCATCGTCCACGAGATGGCCCGGCAGACGCGGCAGGCGATCGCCGAGTCCGACGTGGTGGTGTTCCTCGTCGATCTGCGCACCGGGCTGAGTCCGCAGGATCTGCACATCGCCGCCGAGCTGCGCAAGACCGGCAAGCCGATCATTCTTGCGGTCAACAAGGCCGAGGGGCGCCTGGCCCATCCCAGCCTGGCCGAATTCCATGAACTCGCCCTGGGCGATCCGCTGCCGCTGAGTGCTGCCCACGGCGACGCGATCAGTGACCTGCTGGACGCCATCGTCGCTGCACTCCCGCCACTGGAGGACGAGCAAGAACCCGAGGCGGTGATCGCGCCCGCCGCCGGCCCGGATGTCGGTACGCCGCCGCCGCGGGAGCACCGGCTGCGGCTGGCGATCGCCGGCCGACCCAACGTCGGCAAGTCCACGCTGGTCAACGCGCTGGTCGGCGAGGAACGCGTGATCGCCTTTGATCAGCCGGGGACGACGCGCGATGCCATTGAGGTCCCGTTCGAACGCGACGGCCGCAAGTTCACGCTGGTCGACACCGCCGGGCTGCGGCGCAAGGGCAAGGTGTTCGAGGCAGTCGAGAAGTTCTCTGTCATCAAGACGCTGCAGGCGATCGAGCAGGCGAACGTCGTCGTCCTGCTGCTCGACGCCACGGAAGGCGTTTCCGACCAGGACGCGCATATCGCCAGTTTCGCCGTCGAGGCCGGTCGCGCGCTGGTGGTTGCGGCCAACAAATGGGATGCGGTCGATGCGTACGGCCGAGAACGGATGATGGTGGCGCTGCGCCAGCGGCTGCCGTTCGTCGCGTTCGCACGGTTTCACAACATCTCGGCGCGCACCGGCGCCGGGCTGGCCGGGCTGATGCGTTCGGTGGTCGCGGCGCACGCCGCGGCGTATCGCAAGCTCCCGACCCCCAAGCTCACCCGGGCGATCCTGGATGCCGTGGCCCGGCAGCAGCCGCCGCGTGCCGGCACCGTCCGCCCCAAGCTGCGGTACGCGCACCAGGGCGGGACCAATCCCCCGGTGATCGTGATCCACGGCAGCGCGCTCGACCGGGTTCCGGCCAGCTACACGCGGTATCTGGAAGCCCGGCTGCGCGAGACCTTCGACCTTGCCGGGACGCCGCTGCGCGTCGAGTATCGCAGCGCGCGCAATCCGTACATCAAGGCGGAATGACGTGGCCCCCGCAGGCCGGCGATCGCCGGCTTTGTGTTATTTTTGCGGCCTCTTGCATTCGCCGGAGCGGATGCCATATCTGCATTTCTCACGCCATACGGAGAACTAGATGAGCAACAAAGGGCAATTGCTACAAGACCCGTTCCTGAACCTGCTGCGCAAAGAGCATGTGCAGGTGTCGATCTACCTGGTCAACGGCATCAAGCTGCAGGGCCATATCGAATCGTTCGATCAATACGTCGTGCTGCTGCGCAATACGGTGACCCAGATGGTCTACAAGCACGCCATTTCCACTGTCGTTCCCGCCCGTCCGGTCAGCTTCCAAGTCGGTGAGCAAGAGAACCCCGCAGCCTGAGGCGCCGGATCGCGCCGCGCTGGTCAGCGTGCAGCAACGCCGGACCAGCGCAAATGATTCACTGGCCGAACTCGAACAACTCAGCACATCCGCCGGCTACCAGCTTGCAGGAGAGTTGTCCTGCGTGCGCGCCCGACCGGATGCGGCGACCTTCATCGGCTCGGGCAAGCTCGGCGAACTCGAGGATCTGGTGACGACCACGCAGGCCGACGCCATCATCTTCGACAACGCGCTCAGCCCGATCCAGCAGCGCAATCTCGAGAAGGCGCTGGGACGCCCGGTGATCGACCGCACCGGCCTCATTCTCGAGATCTTCGCGCGTCGCGCGCAGAGCGCCGAAGGCAAGATGCAGGTCGAACTGGCGCGGCTGGAACACCTGGCCACCCGGCTGGTCCGGGGCTGGACCCACCTGGAAAGGCAGAAGGGCGGGATCGGCCTGCGCGGCGGCCCGGGCGAGAAGCAGATCGAACTCGACCGGCGCATGCTCGACGACAAGATCAAGATGCTGCGCACCCGGCTGGGCAAGCTCGGCCGGCAGCGGTCCACCCAGCGCCGATCGCGCGGGCGCACCGGCGCGTTCCGCGTCGCGCTGGTCGGCTATACCAACGCCGGCAAGAGCACGCTGTTCAACGCGCTGACCGGCGCGCGCAGCTACGCCGCAAACCAGCTGTTCGCAACCCTGGACACGACGACGCGCAAGCTGTTTCTCGCGCCGGACGTCAATGTCGTGCTGTCCGATACGGTCGGCTTCATCCGGGACCTGCCGCATACCCTGATCGAGGCGTTCAAGGCGACGCTCGAGGACACGCTGCAGGCCGACCTGCTGCTGCATGTGGTCGATTCGAGTTCACCCGCCCTGCGCGAGCAGATGGACGATGTGCAGGCGGTGCTGCACGAGATCGGAGCCGATGACATCCCGCAATTTCTGATCCTGAACAAGGCCGATCTGCTTCCTGTCGACATCGAGTTGCCGAACGGCCGGGACGACGTCGCGGCGGACGGCTCGCGTGCTAGCATTTCCCGGTTTGCCGTCAGCGCGCTGAAGGGCACCGGGCTTGTCGCACTCAAGGCGGCGATTCTCGAGGCGGCGCGTTCCGCTCCCCGGTACGACAGGGTCGCCTCGAGCGCGGCGCTGCCGGACTCCACGTCGTTTTCCGCATGATTCCCTTCCGATCCACGCGTCCATCGACCGGCGCGCGACCGCGCCGGTGGCTTGCCCGGATGTTCAATCTCAACGATCCGCGCTGGGGCAGCGGAGATCGTGGCGGGAACAACAGCAACAACACCCCCGATCCGAACAACCGGCGCCCGGGAGGGGATGGCGGTCCGCCGGACCTGGACGAGCTCTGGCGCGACTTCAACCGCAAGCTCAACGGCATGTTCGGCCGCCGCCGCGGTGGCAACGGCGGAATGGGGACGCCGCCGCAGCGCCCCGATCTGTACCCGTCGGCCCGGGGGCTCAGCCTGGCGCTGATCGTGGTCGTGGTCGTCGGCGTGCTGGGCTGGCTCGCGTCCGGGTTCTTCATCGTCCAGGAAGGCCAGCAGGCGGCGGTGACCCGGTTCGGCAAGATGGCCTATGTCACCAACGCCGGATTCCACTGGCGCCTGCCGTATCCGTTCGAGGCGGACGACATCGTCAACGTCTCGCAGGTGCGCTCGGTCGAGATCGGCCGCGGCGGCGACGTCAAGGCGACCGGGCTTCCCGAGTCGGCGATGCTGACCGAGGACGAGAACATCGTCGACGTGCGGTTCGCGGTGCAATACCGCATCGATAACGTCGTCGACTACCTCTACAACAACCGCAGCCCGGATGATGCGGTGTCTCAGGCGGCCGAAACCGCCGTACGCGAAGTGGTCGGCAACAAGACCCTGGACTACGTGCTGTATGAAGGGCGCGAGCAGGTCGCGAGCGACGTCCAGATGCTGACGCAGAAGATCCTCGATCGCTACCGGACGGGCATCATCATCACCACGGTGACGCTGCAGAACGTGCAGCCGCCCGAGCCGGTCCAGGCCGCGTTCGACGACGCAATCAAGGCGGGGCAGGATCGCGAGCGGTTGAAGAACGAGGCGCAGGCCTATGCCAACAACGTGATTCCGCGGGCGCAGGGAACGGCGTCGCGACTGATCCAGGACGCCGAGGCGTACAAGGCGCAGGTTGTCGCGCAGGCGCAGGGCGACACGTCGCGCTTCAACCAGGTCCTGCAGCAGTACGACAAGGCGCCGCAGGTGACGCGCGAACGGATGTACCTCCAGACCATGCAGGACATCCTGTCGAACGTATCGAAGGTGCTGGTCGATTCGCGCAGCCACAACAATCTGCTGTACCTGCCGCTCGACAAGCTGCTGCAGCAGTCGGCGGCGAAGCCGGCGGCTGCGCCCGTCGTTCCGGCGCCGGCACCGGCTACGCCGGCGCCAGCGGCCGGCGTAGCCCCGGCCGCGGCCGACAGCGGTGCGTCCTCGTCGTCGCCCGACCAGGCGACTTCCGGCGCAGGCCGCGGTTCGCGCGACTCCCTGCGCGAGCGCAACTTCCAGTGAGGGCCGGAACATGAATCGACTCTTCCTGGCGCTCGTCGCCGTCCTCGTCGCCATCGTGGCGCTGTCGTCCAGCCTGTTCGTCGTCGACCAGCGGCAGTTCGCCGCCGTGTTCGGGCTCGGCGAAATCAAGCGGGTGATCAGCCAGCCCGGGCTGTATTTCAAGGTGCCGGCGCCGTTCGAGAACGTGGTGTTCCTGGACAAGCGCATCCTGACGCTGCAGAGCCCGGACATCGACCGCTTCATCACCGCGGAGAAGAAGAACGTCGTCGTCGACTGGTATCTGAAGTGGCGCATCACCAATCCGACCGAATTCATCCGCAGCTACGGTGGTGACCAGCGTCGCGCCGGCGACCGGCTGACGCAGATCGTCAAGGCGGCGCTGAACGAGCAGATCACCAAGCGCACGGTCCGCCAGGTGCTGTCGTCGCAGCGCGACCAGGTGATGCGCGACGTCCAGGCCGGAATCTCCAAGGACATCGCCGGCACCGGCATCCGCATCGTCGACATGCGGCTCACCCGGGTCGATTTCGTGGCATCCATCACCCAGTCGGTCTACCGGCGGATGGAGGCGGAGCGCCAGCGTGTCGCCAACGAACTCCGCTCGACCGGTTATGCCGAGGCCGAAAAGATCCGCGCCGAGGCCGACAAGCAGCGCGAGATCGCGATCTCGCAGGCCTACAGCAAGGCGCAGACGATCAAGGGGCAGGGCGATGCCGAGGCGTCGGCGATCTACGCCAAGTCGTTCGGCCAGAATCCGGCGTTCGCCGAGTTCTATCGCAGCCTCGAGGCCTATCGCGCCAGCTTCAACAGCAAGTCCGACGTGCTGGTGCTCGATCCGAGCAGCCAGTTCTTCCAGTATTTCCGCAATCCGGGAGGCGGCAAGGCCAGCCCGGCGAAATAGCGGCGCGGTTGCGCAGACGCGGCCATCGACGCTTCGACACCGGCGCTGCTCCGGAGACGGATGGTGATCGAGACCTTGTTCCTGGCCGTCGCGCTGATGCTGGTGATCGAGGGACTGATGCCTCTGTTGGCGCCGCGGCGCTGGCGTGCACTGTTCCGGCAGGTCACCGCGCTCACCGATGGCCAATTGCGCTTCCTCGGCCTGGCGGCGGTGACGACCGGATCCCTGCTGATGCTGCTTCTGCTGCTCGGTTAAGCTGCATTGCCGGCGGGCAGTGCGGCAGCCGGCCGACCATTCTTCGACTCATGAGCAACTGGCGTCTTCCCGAATATTTTTCCGACGTGCTGCCGCGGCAGGCGGCGGTGATCGAGCGCCTGCGGCGCGACTGCCTGGACACGGCGCAGCGCTACGGCTACGAACTCGTGATGCCGCCGATGCTCGAGTTTGTCGATTCCCTGCTGTCGGGAACCGGACAGGATCTCGATCTGCAGACGTTCAAGCTGTCCGATCCAGTCTCGGGGCGTGCCCTCGGCTTGCGCGCCGATATCACGCCGCAGGCGGCGCGGATCGATGCCCATCTGCTCAATCGCGAAGGTGCGACGCGAGTGTGCTATTGCGGCAGCGTGGTGCGCACCCGTCCGGAGGGCGTCCATGCCAGTCGGGAACCGCTGCAACTCGGTGCCGAGCTGTACGGGCATGCCGGTCTCGAGGCCGACCTGGAAGTGCAGCAGCTCGCGATCGACTGTCTGAAGCTGGCGGGGATCGACCGGGCGGCCCTGGACCTGGCGGACAACCGGATCGTCCGCGGCGTGCTGGCGGGGCTGCTGCTCGGACCGCAGGAGATGGAGGCGCTGCTTGACGCCATCGCGAGCAAGGACGCCGGCGAACTGCGGCTGCTGACCCGGGCATGCAGCGCCGACCAGCGTGCGGCCATCCTGGTGCTGCCCGAACTGTATGGCGACGCCGACGTGCTCGCCGAGGCGCGGCGGGTGCTGCCGGCTCATGCGCTGATTCATCGCGCGCTGGACGACCTGCAGCGGCTCGCGGCGCACCATGCAGGACAGGGGACGCAGGTGCAGATCGACCTCGCCGACATGCGTGGCTACCGGTATCACAGCGGAGCGATCTTCAGTCTGTATGCACCCGGCTACGCCAATGCCGTGGCACGCGGCGGGCGCTACGACGAGGTCGGCGCGAGCTTCGGCCGGCCGCGTGCGGCGACCGGCTTCTCGATGGATCTGCGCGAGGTGGCGGCGCTGGCGCCGACTTCGGTGGCGCGTCGCGCGATCCGGGCGGACTGGTCCGACGCCCCCGGTCTGGCGGCGGCAGTGGCCGATTTGCGGAGCCGTGGCGAAATCGTGGTGCAATTACCGGTTTCGGCCGCGCCGGAGGCGGATCAGTTCGATCGGGAACTGGTGCAGGTCGACGGTGCCTGGCTGGTGCGCCGGCTGGGCTGAGGCCGGACGGCGCTCGGGCGACCATTCCAAACGAATTCTGAAAGAGTCAACGCGTGAATACAGGACGGCATGTCGTCGTGGTCGGCACCCAGTGGGGTGACGAAGGCAAGGGCAAGGTGGTCGACTGGCTGACCGAGCACGCCCAGGGGGTGGTGCGCTTCCAGGGTGGCCACAATGCCGGTCATACCCTGGTCATCAACGGCCAGAAGACGGCGCTGCAGCTCATCCCGTCGGGCGTGATGCGGGCGGGCGTCGCCTGCTACGTGGGCAACGGCGTGGTCGTCGATCCGCAGCATCTGCTGCAGGAAATCGCCCGGCTCGAGGCGGCCGGCGTGGACGTTCGCTCACGGCTGCACATCAGCGAATCCTGCCCGGTGGTGCTGCCGACCCACGTCGCACTCGACAAGGCGCGCGAGGCGCGGCGTGAAACCGAAGGCAGCGGCAAGATCGGGACCACCGGCAAGGGCATCGGTCCGGCCTACGAGGACAAGGTGGCGCGGCGCGCCATCCGGCTGCAGGACCTGAAGCATCCCGCCCGGCTGGAGGCCAAGCTGGCCGAGGTGCTGGACCTGCACAACTTCGTGCTCGCGAACTATCTGGGCACCGCGCCGGTGGACCGCATCGCGGTGCAGGAGCAGCTGCTCGCCGCGGCCGAGCAGGTGCTTCCGCTGCTTGCCGACGTCGGCTACCGCATCCACCAGGCGCATGCCCGCGGCGACCGGCTGTTGTTCGAGGGCGCGCAGGGGTCGCTGCTCGACATCGACCACGGCACCTACCCGTTCGTCACATCGAGCAATTGCGTCGCCGGCACCGCGGCCGCGGGATCGGGCATCGGCCCGGGAATGCTCCACTACGTGCTGGGCATCACCAAGGCGTACACCACCCGGGTGGGCAGCGGACCGTTCCCGACGGAACTGCCGACCAGCGAGCCGGGCAGCGTCGGCCAGCATCTGTCGAGCGTCGGACAGGAGTTCGGCACGGTCACCGGCCGGGCGCGGCGCTGCGGCTGGCTCGACGTCGCGGCGCTCAAGCGAGCGGTGATCATCAACGGCGTGTCGGGACTGTGCATCACCAAGCTCGACGTCCTCGATGGTCTGGAGACGGTGCGCGCCTGTGTCGGCTACAAGCTGCACGGCGAGCGCCGCGACGTCCTGCCGCTGGACGCCGACGAGATCGAGCACTGCGAGCCGATCTACGAAGACTTCCCCGGCTGGTCGCAGAGCACCAAGGCCCTGACGGCGTGGGACCAGCTCCCGGCCAATGCCCGCAGCTACCTCGAGCGCATCGGCGAGCTGATCGGTGCGCCGATCGACATGGTGTCGACCGGGCCGGACCGCGACCACACCATCCTGCTGCGGCATCCGTTCCACGGCTGAGACGGCGCCCCGACCATTCGCCTCATCGATTTCATTCACGACGTTCACAAAGGTTCCGCCATGCTCAGCGAGGACGGCAAGCATCTGTACGTGTCCTGGGACGAATACCACGCCCTGATCGAACGGCTCGCGCTCAAGGTGCATGCCTCGGGCTGGGAGTTCGACCAGATCCTCTGCCTGGCGCGCGGCGGCGTGCGGCCGGGGGACATCCTGTCGCGCATCTTCGACAAGCCGCTGGCGATCATGTCGACGAGTTCGTATCGCGACAATGCCGGCACCATCCAGGGTCGGCTCGACATTGCCCGCTACATCACCATGGCGCGTGGCGAACTCGAAGGACGCATCCTGCTGGTCGACGATCTTGCCGACTCGGGGGAAACGCTCAAGAGCGTCGAGACGCACCTTCGGGCAGGCCGCCCGGGGATCAGCGATCTGCGCAGCGCGGTCATCTGGGTCAAGGGCATCTCGACCTACCTGCCGCACTACTACGTCGAGATGCTGCCGACCAGCCCCTGGATCCACCAGCCGTTCGAGGAATACGACAACCTGCGCCCGTCCAGACTGGCCGAACGCTGGAAGATCTGACCGGCCTGCCGCCCCGCGGGGCGGCGCGGATCAGCGGCAATATTGGGCGATCAGCGCCAGCGCCTGCGCTCGCTGGGCGGCGCGCTGGCTATCGCTAAGAAAGTAGCGGTTCCCCTGCGCGTCGAGTTGCGCGATGCGTTGACCGCTGTCGATCAACTGCAACTGGCGCTGCGCCTGCAGGCAGTTCTGCTGCATCTGTTGTGCCTGGATGGCCTGCTGCAGCCGCTGCGCGTCTTCCTTCGACTTCCGCTCGGCCTGCTTCTTTTCGGCGATCTTGCGCTCCAGCGCGGTCTGGGCCTGCGATGCGGCCGCGGACGGCCCCCCGGATGCCGTGCTGGCCGCGGGTGGCGGCGGCGCCGCCACGCTCTGCGCGGCCGGCCGCTGCAGGATGTCGTGCGCCGCGATTCCCGCGGGCGGCGGCTGATCGCTGTACTGAATCACGCCGCCGGGGCCGATCCATTTCCACTGCGCCGCGTTGGCGCATGGCAGGCAGAATGCGAGCGCGAGCGCTGTCGTCGCGAGGAGAGGGGACAGGCTTCTGGATTGCGGGGGCATGGCGGGGCAGGCGGAACGATCTCCGGATGCGAGCTTAACGCGGTCGCCCAGGCTCCGGAAGGTCGCGGCCGCGTTCGATGTTGCGCCGGGACATCTTCGCGACGCGCCGAACTCTATAATCGCATTTTGCCCGGAGGCATCCATGCGTCTTGTAGGAAAAGCGCTGACTTTCGACGATGTGTTGTTGGTCCCCGCATATTCCAGCGTCTTGCCCAAAGACACCAGCCTTGCGACCCGACTGACCCGCAAGATTGCGCTGAACATCCCCCTGGTCTCGGCCGCGATGGACACCGTGACCGAATCGCGACTCGCGATCGCGATCGCGCAGGAAGGGGGCATCGGCATCATCCACAAGAACCTGAGCGCCAAGGCGCAGGCCACCGAGGTCGTCCGCGTCAAGCGCTTCGAGTCCGGCGTGCTGCGTGACCCGATCACCATCTCGCCGATCGTCAAGGTGCGCGACGTGCAGCAGCTCACGCGGCAGCATGGCATTTCGGGCTTCCCGGTGATCGAGAACGGCAAGGTCGTCGGCATCGTCACCAACCGTGACCTTCGCTTCGAAACCCGCCTGGACGTGCCGGTGCGCGACATCATGACCCCGCGCGACCGGCTGGTCACCGTTCCGGAGGGCGCTCCGCTCGACGAAGCGAAGGCGCTGATGCAGCGCCACCGCCTCGAGCGCGTGCTGGTCGTCACCCCCGATTTCGAGCTGCGCGGCCTGATGACCGTGAAGGACATCCAGAAGGCGACCGAGCGCCCCAATGCCGCGCGCGATCCGCAGGGCAAGCTGCGCGTCGGTGCCGCGGTCGGTGTCGGCGAGGGAACCGAGGAGCGGATCGAGGCGCTGGCCAACGCCGGGGTCGACGTCATCGTGGTCGACACCGCGCACGGCCACAGCCAGGGCGTTCTCGACCGCGTGCGTTGGGTCAAGCGCAACTTCCCGTCGGTCGAGGTCGTCGGCGGCAACATCGCCACCGCGGCGGCGGCGCTGGCGCTGGTCGATGCCGGTGCCGACGGCGTCAAGGTCGGGATCGGCCCGGGTTCGATCTGCACCACCCGCATCGTCGCCGGCGTCGGCGTGCCGCAGATCACCGCGATCGCCAATGTCGCGAAGGCGCTCGAAGCCACCGGGGTTCCGCTGATCGCCGATGGCGGCATCCGCTATTCGGGCGACGTCGCCAAGGCGATCGCCGCCGGAGCGTCGACCGTGATGATGGGCAGCATGTTCGCCGGCACCGAGGAAGCGCCCGGCGAGGCGATCCTCTATCAGGGGCGGGCGTACAAGGCGTACCGCGGCATGGGGTCGATCGGCGCGATGAAGGCCGGTTCGGCCGACCGCTACTTCCAGGACGGGGCCGAGGCACCCAGCAGTGGCGCCGAGAAGTTCGTTCCCGAAGGCATCGAAGGCCGCGTTCCGCACAAGGGGCCGTTGCAGGCGATCATTTATCAGCTGGTCGGGGGCGTGCGCTCTTCGATGGGGTATTGCGGCTGCAGCAGCATCGACGAAATGCGACAGCGTGCCGAATTCGTCGAGATCACCGCGGCGGGAATGCGCGAGAGCCACGTGCACGACGTGCAGATCACGCAGGAAGCGCCGAACTACCACCTCGACTGAACGCCAACCCTCCCGAGCACGCCGGCCCCGAGCCGGCGTGGTTCTTTCTATATGCACGACAAGATCCTGATTCTCGATTTCGGCTCGCAGGTCACCCAGCTCATCGCCCGGCGGGTGCGCGAGGCGCACGTCTATTGCGAGATCCATCCCTGCGACGTGAGCGACGCCTTCGTCCGCGAATTCGCACCCAAGGGGGTCATCCTGTCCGGCAGCCACGGCAGCACCTACGAGGACCATGCACTGCGGGCGCCGCAGGCGGTCTGGGACCTCGGGGTGCCGGTGCTGGGCATCTGCTACGGCATGCAGACCATGGCGGCGCAGCTCGGCGGGCAGGTGGAATGGAGCGACCAGCGCGAGTTCGGCTACGCCGAGGTCCGGGCGCGCGGCCATACCCGGCTGTTCGACGGCCTGCAGGACTTCAGCACGCCGGAAGGACACGGCATGCTCAAGGTCTGGATGAGCCACGGCGACAAGGTCACCGCGATGCCGCCCGGATTCAAGCTGATGGCCAGCACGCCGAGCTGCCCGATCGCCGGGATGGCCGACGAGGCGCGCGGCTACTACGCGGTGCAGTTCCACCCCGAGGTCACGCACACCGCCAGGGGCCGGGAGATGCTCGAGCGCTTCGTGCTCGAGATCTGCGGCGCCAGGCCCGACTGGATCATGCGCGACCACATCGCGGAGGCGGTCGAGCGCATCCGCGCGCAGGTTGGCGGCGACGAGGTGATCCTCGGCCTGTCCGGCGGGGTCGATTCGAGCGTCGCCGCGGCGCTGATTCACCGCGCCATCGGCGACCAGCTCACCTGCGTCTTCGTCGACCACGGCCTGCTGCGGCTCGGCGAGGCGGGCGCCGTGATGGAAATGTTTGCCGGACGGCTTCACGCCCGTGTCGTCCATGTCGACGCGAGCAGCCGCTTCATGCAGGCGCTGGCCGGGCAGTCCGATCCCGAGGCCAAGCGCAAGATCATCGGTCGCGAGTTCGTCGAGGTGTTCCAGGCCGAGGCGGCGAAGCGGGCCAACGCCCGCTGGCTGGCGCAGGGCACGATCTATCCGGACGTCATCGAATCCGGCGGCGCCAAGACCAAGAAGGCGGTCACGATCAAGAGTCACCACAACGTCGGCGGGCTGCCTGAAACCCTCGGCCTGAAGCTGCTCGAGCCGCTGCGCGACCTGTTCAAGGACGAGGTCCGCGAACTCGGCGTCGCGCTGGGGCTGCCGCACGACATGGTGTACCGCCACCCGTTCCCCGGGCCGGGGCTGGGGGTGCGCATCCTCGGCGAGGTCAAGGCGGAATACGCCGAACTGCTGCGCCGTGCCGACGCCGTCTTCATCGACGAGCTGCGCTCGACGGTGGAGCCGCATTCGGGCAAGAGCTGGTACGACCTTACCAGCCAGGCGTTCGCCGTGTTCCTGCCGGTCAAGAGCGTCGGGGTGATGGGCGACGGCCGGACCTACGACTACGTGGTTGCGCTGCGCGCCGTGCAGACCAGCGACTTCATGACCGCCGACTGGGCCGAACTGCCCTACGCCCTGCTCAAGAAGGTGAGCAACCGGATCATCAACGAGGTGCGCGGGATCAACCGCGTGACCTACGACATCACCGGCAAGCCGCCGGGAACGATCGAGTGGGAGTGATGCGCCATGCGGATGCTGTTCAGCCTGGTGGGACTGTTGCTGGCGCTGCTGGTCGTGGTCTGGCTGGTCCGGACCGAGCTGCGCCCGCTGGCGTCGGCGCCTGCAGCCGCCGGCTCGGCCTCGGCCCAGCCCGGCGGAGAGACCGGGTTGGTCACGCCGCAGCAGTACAAGCAGCAGCTCGACCGCGCGATGAGCGCCTCGCATCCGACCGTCCAGGAGAGCCGATGAGCCCGGCGGCCCGGATCGACGAGGGGGCGGATCGGGCATTCATGCGGCTGGCGCTCGACCAGGCGCAGAACGCCTGGCTGCTGGGCGAGGTTCCGGTGGGTGCAGTCATCGTGCGTGACGGCCAGGTGATCGCCACCGGATACAACCGGCCGATCGGCGACAACGACCCGACCGCGCACGCCGAGATCGTCGCCCTCCGGCAGGCGGCCAGCCTGCTCGGCAACTACCGCCTGCCCGACTGCACCCTCTACGTCACCCTCGAGCCCTGCGCGATGTGCGCGATGGCGTTGCTGCACGCCCGTTTCCGGCGGGTGGTGTTCGGCGCACCGGACCCGAAGACCGGGGCCGCCGGCGGCGTGATCGACCTGTTTGCCGATCCCCGGCTCAACCATCATTGCGAGATCGCCGCGAATGTCGAGCGCGACGCCTGCGGCGCGCTGCTGCAGGACTTCTTCCGCGAGCGTCGGCGGCAGCAACGGGCCGTCGCGCCGACACCGGCCGACGGGATGTCCGGAATCGAAGTCGTCGAGCTCGACGATCTGCCGCCGCTGCCATGACCACATCCGCCGTTGCTTCGTCGCCCGCGACACCGTCGCGCGGCATCCTGCGCCTGCTGTCACCCGCCGGTGCAGTGCAGGACGGCGCCCGGCTCGATCGGGCCGAGTCGCACCTCGGCGGGTTGGGATTCCGCGTCCAGTCCGGGGCACAGGTGCGTGCCCGCGTGCAGCGCTTCGCCGGCACCGACGCCCAGCGGCTGCGTGCGATCCACGCCGCCGCCCGCAGCAAGGCGCGGGTGGTGATGGCGACGCGCGGTGGCTACGGTCTCAGCCGCCTGCTGCCGGGCATCGATTACGCGCTGATCGACGACGCGGTCCGCGCCCGCGGGCAACTGTGGGTGGGGCACAGCGACTTCACCGCGCTGCAGCTCGCGCTGCTCGCCCGCACCGGAACGGTGACCCTGAGCGGGCCGATGGCCTCGTACGACTTCGGCGAGGAGCGGCCGGACGAGATCACGGTCGACAGCTTCCTCGACGCCGTGGACGGCACCCTTGAAGCCGTAGGCTTTGCCTGCGATGACGCGCCTCGCGGACTCGACGCGCAGGGTGTGCTCTGGGGCGGAAACCTGGCGCTGGTCGCGGCAGCGGTCGGCACGCCCTACCTGCCGCGGGTGCGCGGAGTGCTGTTCCTCGAGGACGTGAATGTCCATCCCTACGCCATCGAGCGGATGTGGATCCAGTTGCTCCAGGCCGGGGTGCTGCAGCGGCAGAAGGCCGTGCTGCTCGGGCATTTCACCGGCTACCGGCTCAGTCCGCACGATGCCGGCTACGACCTGCCGGCGGCAGTCGATTGGCTGCGGGGGCAACTCAAGCCGCACGGCGTCCCGGTATTGACCGGGCTGCCCTTCGGCCACGTGCGCACCAAGCTCACGCTGCCGCACGGTCTGCGCTGCCGGGTGATCCGCGACGGCGCCGAGGTATTCCTGTTCTTTCCGCATCCGGGCCACTGAGGGCCGGGTGCGGTCAGCGCCGATTGCGCTGCTCGTATTCCTGGCGCAGCCGTTGCTGCTGCTGCGGCGGCAGCTGCCGGAAGCGCTGCTGTTCCTGCAGGATGCGCTCACGCTGCTGCGGCTGCAGGCGCTCCCACTGCTGATATTGGCGCCCGCCACCCTGGCCGGCCAGAGCGGGCGGGAGTCCCAGAGTCAGCAGGGCCGCGGCGACCGCGGCGGCCTGCCATGCGTCACGCCGGATTTTCATTTTGCAATCCGCCTTGCAGCATCTGCGGGTGGTTGGACAGCCATTGGTAGAAATCCATGTTCTGCACCGCATCGGCGACCTGCGGGGTCACCCCCGTCGGAAAGCCGGCAACCCCGGCGGGCGCGAGCAGCCGCGGCACCGTGACGAACACCGCCACCGCGAGCGAGACGGTCGCCAGTCCCGCACCGAACACCCGCGGCCAGCGCAGCGTGCGCCGATGCCGTGCCGGCAGCCGTCCGGCGAGCCGCGGCAGCAGGGCAAGGTCGGCGCACAGCCGGCTGCCGAAGCGCAGCTGCAGCTGGCATTGCGTGCAGGACTTGAGGTGCGACTCGACTTGCGCGGCCTGTTCGGCCGACGCCAGACCGCTGCGATAGCGGTCGATCTGCGCCGGAGAGGGATGGATCTGGGTGGTCATGGCAGCACCTGATGCAGGCTGGACAACTTTACACGGGCCGGTCGGCTTCGAGCAATTCCCGCAAACGCGTTAGCGCGCGCAGATGGTGGGTCTTGACGCTGCCTTCGCTGACTTTCATCGCCGTTGCGGTGTCGGCGATCGACAGGCCTTCCATTTCGCGCAGCAGGAACGCCTCCCGTTGCCGGGCGCTGAGGTTCGAGATCGCGTCGGCGATGCGGCCGGCGAGCTGCGCGTTGGCCACCTCCTGCTCGGGGCCGAGCGCCGCGTCGGCGATCGACTCCCAGGCCGGCGGTTGGTCCTCGTCGTCGTCGCTCGAGAAGAAGAATTCGAACAGCCGCTCGACCTTGCGGCGGCGGTGCATGTCGGTGATGCGGTTGCGCAGGATGCTGTAGAACAGTGGCGCCCATTCGCTATCGGGGCGCTCGCTGTAGTTGCTGACCAGCTTGAGCAGGCTGTCCTGGACGACGTCGCCGGCCAGCGCAGCGTCGCGGAGTTCGATCAGTGCCATCCGCGTCGCGCGGGGACGGACCGTCGCGCAGAAGCGGTCGAGGGCAGCGCGATCGCTCACGTGCGCTGAATTGAATACGTAGACATGTTCCATAGCATAACGGGCCGGGTTGGAGCGTCGGGGGGTGAAACGGGCGGCTGCGGCATCGCGTCGACGTTGGCTCCGGCAGGGTTGCGAGCGTGTCCGGTAATGATGGCAATAACGCGGAACGCGCCGTGGTGATGACACCGCCGCGCCAAGTCGCCCGCCGGGCCGCGCGCCCTAGAATCGCCGCCTTGCTCTCGCCCGATCGATTTGCCGCCACCGTGAATCCGCGCCTCGACCTGCTCCACACGTATCCGTTCGAAAAGCTGCGGGAGCTCACGCACGGAGTGCGGCCGCCGGAGGGACTGGCGCCGATCAGTCTCGGCATCGGCGAGCCGCGCCATCCGACGCCGCCGTTCATTCGGCAGGCCCTCATCGACCATCTCGACGGGCTGGCGGTCTATCCGGCGACGCTGGGGACGCCCGAACTGCGCCGGGCCTGCGCCGACTGGGCCGGGCGGCGCTACGGCATCGCGCTGGACCCGCAGACCCAGGTGCTGCCGGTGAACGGCTCGCGCGAGGCGCTGTTCGCGATCGCACAGACGGTCGTCGATGCCGCACGCGGCGAGGCCACGGTGGTCTGCCCGAATCCCTTCTACCAGATCTACGAGGGCGCCGCGCTGCTGGCCGGGGCGCGGACGCATTTCGCCGCGGTCGATCCGGCGCGCAATTTCGCGGTCGACTGGGATGGAGTGCCCGAGTCGGTCTGGCGTCGCACCCAGCTGGTCTATGTCTGCTCGCCCGGCAATCCGACCGGCGCGGTCATGCCGCTGGACGAATGGGCCCGGCTGTTCGAGCTGTCCGACCGCCACGGTTTCGTGATCGCGAGCGACGAGTGCTACTCGGAGATCTGGTTCGGCGACGCCGCCCCGCTGGGCGGACTCGAAGCGGCGGCGCGGCTCGACCGGGGCGACTTCCGCCGGCTGGTGATGTTCACCTCGCTGTCGAAGCGATCCAATGTTCCGGGACTGCGCTCGGGCTTCGTCGCCGGCGACGCGCAGCTGCTCGCGGCCTTCGCCCGCTACCGGACCTACCACGGCAGCGCAATGGGGCCGGCGGTGCAGGCGGCCAGCGTCGCCGCCTGGTCGGACGAGGCGCATGTCGCGGCCAATCGTGCGCTCTACCGGGAGAAGTTCGCCGCCGTGCTGCCGATCCTGCGGCCGGTGATGGACGTCCGGCTGCCCGATGCCGGCTTCTATCTCTGGGCGCCGACGCCCGGGGACGACGCCGCGTTCGCCCGCGGTCTGCTCGAAAAATACAATGTCACCGTCCTTCCGGGAAGCTATCTGGCGCGCGAGCAGGACGGCGTCAATCCCGGCCGCGGGCGCGTTCGCATGGCGCTGGTTGCGCCCGTGGACGAATGCGTCGAGGCGGCGCAGCGCATCGCCGCATACTGTGCCGAGCAACCCGACCACCGATGAACCCTATCCACCGTACACCATGAGCCAACAACTGCAGACCCTCATCGACCAGGCCTGGGAGGAGCGCGCCGGGTTCAGCCCCGCGAACGCCCCGGCCGAACTGCGCGACGCCGTCGGCCACGTCATCGACGAGCTCAACTCCGGCCGGCTGCGCGTCGCCGAGCGGGTCGACGGCGACTGGGTGACGCACCAGTGGCTGAAGAAGGCGGTGCTGCTCAGCTTCAGGCTGCACGACAACGTCGCGATGCGCGCCGGCGACCTGCACTTCTTCGACAAGGTGCCGACCAAGTTCAGCCATCTCGACGAGGAGCAGATGCGCGCCACCGGCGTGCGGGTGGTGCCGCCGGCGGTCGCGCGGCACGGCGCCTACATCGCCCCCAATGTGGTGCTGATGCCGTCGTACGTCAACATCGGGGCCTACGTCGACGAGGGCACGATGGTCGACACCTGGGCAACGGTGGGCTCCTGCGCGCAGATCGGCAAGAACGTCCACCTGTCGGGCGGCGTCGGTATCGGCGGGGTGCTCGAGCCGATCCAGGCCAACCCGACCATCATCGGTGACAACTGCTTCATCGGTGCCCGCTCCGAGGTGGTCGAGGGCGTGATCGTCGAGGACAACAGCGTGATCTCGATGGGCGTCTACATCGGCAAGTCGACCAAGATCTACGACCGCGCCACCGGCGAGGTGAGCTATGGCCGCATCCCCGCCGGATCGGTGGTGGTCAGCGGCAGCCTGCCGAGCGCCGACGGCAAGTACAGCCTGTACTGCGCGGTCATCGTCAAGCGGGTCGATGCGCAGACGCGGGCGAAGACGAGCATCAACGAACTGCTGCGCACCTGACGGGCGCGCCGTGGGGCCGCAGCGGACGATCGAATGGAAAGGGGGGATGTGATGTCGGCAATGGAACGTCTGTTCAGGCTGATGGCGGAGAAAAAGGCGTCCGACATCTACATCAGTCCCCACGCCCCCATTCTCATCCGGATCAACGGCCACGCGGTCGCGATCAATCGTCAGGTGCTCACGCCCGACGAGCCGTACCGGCTGCTCGAGGAGGCGGTCGGCCGCGAGAAGGCCGCCGAAGTGACCCGGACCGGCGAACTCAATCTCGGCCTGCCGCGCCCGGGTCTCGGCAGCTTCCGGATCAGCGCCTTCCGCCAGCGCGGCAGCGTCGCGATGGTGGTCCGCTTCATTCCCGGGGAGATCCCGGCGCTCGAGTCGCTCAATCTCCCCGGCGTGCTGGCCGACCTGGTGATGGAGAAGCACGGCCTGCTGCTCATGGTCGGGGCGACGGGTTCGGGCAAGAGCACGACGCTGGCCGCGATGCTCGATCATCGCAACACCAATCGCACCGGCCACATCCTGACGCTCGAGGAGCCGATCGAATACCTGTTCGTCAACCGCAAGTCGATCGTCAACCAGCGCGAGGTCGGCATCGACACCGAGTCGCTCACCGTCGGCCTGAAGAACGCGCTGCGGCAGGCGCCCGACTGCATCATGATCGGCGAGATCCGCGATCAGCAGACGATGAGCGCGGCGCTGCAATACGCGCTCGCCGGCCACCTGTGCCTGGCCACGCTGCACGCCAACAACAGCTATCAGGCGCTGAACCGGATCGTCGGCTTCTTCCCGCTGGATGTGCGCCCCGCGCTGCTCAACGACCTGGCATCGGGCCTGCGCGGCATCATCTCGCAACGGCTGCTGCGCGCCAATTCCGGCGGACTCGTTCCGGCCGTCGAGGTCATGCTCAACACCCAGCTGGTGCGCGAACTCGTCGAGAAGGGCGATTTTTCCGGAGTCAAGGAGGCGATGGAAAAGTCGATGGCCGAAGGCTCGCAGACCTTCGAGCAGGCGCTGGCGACCATGGTGGTCGACGGAATCGTCAGCCGCGAGGAAGCGCTCGCCTATGCCGATTCGCCGACCAACCTGCTCTGGCGCCTGCAGAACGACGCCACCCTGCGCGCGGCGCCCCCGCCGGCCGAACCGGCCGAGGAGGAAGGGCCGTCGTTCACCGAAATCACCCTCGATCTCGAC
>JAKAIB010000176.1 GCA_021814605.1 Pseudomonadota bacterium
GGCCCCGCCGTGAGCCCTCTCACCCGTCTCGATCGCCTCACCACGGCCGCTCCCGGCCACAAACCTGGTCGGCGCGGCCACTCATGAAATATCCAGGCTAGGGTGTGGCGCTGAGTGAACGGCATGATCTTCTCCTTGGTGTGGATGCGGAACAGACAACGACTTGGCCCCGCCGGCGGTGCCGGGGGCCGATCGGCCGCGCCGGGCCAGGCGCGGCCCGAACCGCGGCTCCGGCGCGGCCGATTGCGGGGTGGATGGTAGTGAAAAGCGGCGGCGCTCTGCGCGCCGCGCGGGTCAGGGTTTGCGCCCCAGCCAGATTTCAAAGCACGCGCCGGCGCCGGGCTGCGGTACGCAGCGGGCGTCGCCGCCGTGCTGGCGCGCGATGCGCCGCACCAGCGCCAGGCCGAGGCCGGTGCCGTCGCCACGGCCGGGCAGGCGCACGAACGGCTCGAAGATGCGTTCCGTGTCCGCGGCGGGGACGCCCGGCCCTTTGTCGCACACACGCAACACGGCACCGGTGCCGGCCGCCTGCAGCGTCACCTGGGGCGTCGATCCCGGGGCGTGCCGAACGGCGTTGTCGAGCAGGTTGCGGATCGCCCGGCGCAGCAGCCGTTCGTCGCCGCGCAGCGTCACCCAGTCCCCTTCCACCTCGGCATCGACATGCGCGGCTTCTTCGGCGGCGAGGGCGAGCAGGTCGACATCGTCGAGATGCAGCGTCTGGCCGGGCGCAGCGTCGAGGCGGCTGGCGAGCAGGATGTCGTCGATCAGGCCGTCGAGCTCGGCGAGGTCGCGCCGGGCGTCGCGCAGCGCGGCGTCGACCGCTGTCGGCTCGCGATTGCCGGCCAGCGCCTCGAGGGTCATCCGCAGCCGCGTCAGCGGAGTGCGCAGTTCGTGCGAGGTGTAGGCCAGCAGCGACTTGTGGCTCTGCATCAGCGCTTCGATCCGCGCCGCCGCGGTGTTGAAACTGCGCGCCAGCTGGGCGACCTCGTCGTCGCCCTGGACCGGAACGCGGGCGTGCAGATCGCCCTCGCCGAGCGCCTGCACGCCCTGTTGCAGGCGCTCGAGCCGGCGGGTGAGCTGCCGCACGATGGGGTAGGTCGCCGCGCTGACGACGACCGCGGTCAGCGCCGCGGGCGTGTACGGCGACAGCAGCAGATGCCGCCATGGCGATGGCTGGATGCCGTGAGCGGCCATCAGTGCACGGAACACGGCGTGACGGATTTCCGCCTCGACCGGATCGCTGAAGAACAGCCAGTGGAACACCAGTCCGGTGACCAGCGCCTGGGCGACGACGGCCAGGATCAGCGCGATCCACAGCCGGGTCCACAGCCGCATCGAGCGCGGATTGCGCGCAGCCGGCAGCGCTGTGGCGGAATGTTGCGGGTCAGGTGCCATCCTGCGATTTCGCGAACACGTAGCCGGCGCCGCGCAGCGTCAGGATGCGACGGGGATGGCGCGGATCGTCCTCGATCGCGGCGCGAATGCGGCTGATGTGCACGTCGATCGAGCGGTCGAACGCCTCGAGCGACTCGCCCTTGACCGCATTGAGCAGGAACTCGCGCGTGAGCACGCGGCCAGGATGGCGGGCGAACACCTGGAGCAGGTCGAACTGGTATGCCGTCATCTGCCGGTCTTCGCCGTCGACCCGCGCCTGCCGCGCCGCAGGGTCGATTTCCAGCCGGCCGAAGCACAACGGCCGCGATGCCTCCGGATCATGGGCCGACAGGCTGCCGGCGCGCCGCCGGGTGATGGCGCGCAACCGCGCCAGCAGTTCGCGTGGTTCGAACGGTTTGGGCAGGTAGTCGTCCGCGCCGATCTCCAGGCCGAGGATGCGGTCGAACGGATCGCCGCGGGCCGTGAGCATCAGCACCGGGAGGTCGCTGTGCGCGCGCAGCCGGCGGCAGATGTCGAGGCCATCGCCGTCCGGCAGCATCAGGTCGAGGACCACGGCGTCGAAGTCGGGGCCGGCGCCGCGCCGTGGATTGAGTTCCACCTCGGCCTGGGTGGCATTGGGTGCATGGGTCACCTGCCACCCGGCACCCTCGAGGAAGTCGGCGACCTGGTGGGCGAGCCGCTGGTCGTCCTCGACCAGCAGCAACTGATTCTGGGACTGTCGTGGCTGTGGCGTCATGGTTCAGGTCATGGTCATCGCCCACCGGCGGGACGACCCCGATCACGATCCGGGTCGTCCCGCTCCGGGGCGTTCGGGGTCAGCGCGGCCCCGGTCCGCGGTGCCACCCGGACCGGTCGTGCATCCGCTGGAAGCGGCGTTCGATCATGGTGTAGAAACGGGCACGCTGCTCGGGGCTGAGGACTTCGGCGATCCGGTATTCGGTCTCGGTTCGCTGGCGTGACATCTGGTCGGCCAGGTTCATCTGCTTGACGCGCAGCGATTCGAGTGCGCCGCGATCGATCTGCGGTTGCGCCAGCAGCCGCAACTGCTGTTCGCGCAACTGGCGCATCTGGTCGAGCGTGGGACGGGCCTTGTCCCACGACTCGCGCCGGATGGTGCGGATCTGGTCGCGCTGTTGGGCGGTCGCGCCGATCCGTGCGAACAGGCGATCCGCCTCCCGGCGCGGCCCCGAGGGCTTGCCGGCAGGCCCGCCGAATCCCGGGCCGCCCTGCTGCATGGGCGCCGGCGGAGGCGGGGGCGTCTGTGCGCTGGCGAGCGCCGCATGGGTCGCCAGCGTGACGGCCAGGGTCAGGCTGGCCAGGCTGATGCCGCGGCGCAGTCGCGATCCGGCGGCTGGGGAACGAGGGGAGGCGGATTGCGGTTGCATTTGCAGTCCTTCGGCGAAAGTGGACGATGAGGGCATTCTGCGCAGCCCGGATTGCCGTCAATCGTCGCCCCGGTGAAGTTTTGTGTCGCCCACCGCCGCTTGCGGGCACGATCGCGCCGCGCGTGCCCGCTGCCGCTATTCGCCTTCGCCGAACTTGTCGTCGAACAGCGCCTGGATGGCATCGAGCGCCGCATCGGCGTCGCTGCCTTCGGCCTCGATGGTGACGGTCGAGCCGAGCCCTGCGGCAAGCATCATCACGCCCATGATGCTCTTCGCGTTGACCCGCCGCGCTCCCTTGGAGATGAAGATGTCGCTGGCGTACTGCCCGGCCAGCTTGGTCAGCTTGGCCGAGGCGCGGGCATGCAAACCGAGCTTATTGCTGACCGGAATTGAGCGCTGCGGCATGGGAGGGACCGCGCAGCGTCTGCTGCTGCGGGGGATTGATCGCGACCTGCATCACGCCCTGGATCGCACCGGCAGTGGCCCGGGCGGCGAGGGCGTCGAGCGATTCGTTCTGATAACACACGGCGCGCAGCAGCATCGGCAGGTTGACGCCGGCGACGATCTTGAGCTTGAGATCGCTGGCGCGCTCGGCGAGCCTCTGCGCGATGTTGCTTGGCGTGGCCCCGAAGACGTCCACCAGCAGCAGGGCGCTGCCGTCGCTCGCCGCGTCGCGCAGCAGTGCCAGCGCGGCCGTGGCCGCGTCATCGACCGGCGCGTCGGGTGCGACGTCGAACGCGAGCAGTTTCTGCGGGCAGCCGGCGTACACGTGGCTCGCGCAATCGCGGAGCGCGGTTGCGAGCGGGGCGTGAGCGATGATGAGCAGACCGGGCATGCAGCGTCAGAAACAGGGAATGTTGCAGTGCATGATAGGTCGCATTCCGTCACCGGGAAGGCGACAATTTCACGGATTCGGCAAAAGTCTGCGCGGCGTCGGATTTGAATTTCGCCACGGGTCCGAGCGCGGTGAGCTGGTAGACGTCGCCCCCCTGGTCGAACAGCAGCACGCGTTCGCGGATCGCCTTGCCGTCGGGGGCTTGGCCGTCGATCTGCAGGTCGCGCGCGTCGGCCAGGCCGGGCGTGGCGTTCGTCAGCGCGACCGGCGTCGACGCAGTCACCCGGCCGTGGACGTTGGCGAGTGCAGCTTGGTGCATCTGCGCCAGCGCGAGCGCCGCCTTGGCCGGGGTCGGGAGCCGGGCATGGGCGAGTGCGAAGGTCATGTCGTCGGCGACGCAGCCGGTCATGCTCATTCGTACCGATTCGCCGGCGAGTTGCACGCCCTGGGCGATCTGCTGGGTCTTGCACGGGAACGTCAGCAGGACGTTCAGCCCCTTGGGCTGGACATCGCGCCAGTTGAGCGCGGGCGAACACGCGGACAGCGCGGCGATGGACAGCGACAGCAGCACCGGACCCCGAATCACCCGCGCCGCAGTCCGAAATCGCGTTGTGGATAACATGTTTGCATTATCTCCTGTCCTTCGATCCGGAGCGTTCGAATGGTTTCGGCTGGCACGATTTCGCTGTTCCCGTTTTCTGGCATGTTCGTCGCATTGACGCGACGTTTCCGCCGTGTCATGGCCGCGTTGCCGGTCGCCGTTCTCGCGGCTGCGGCGTTGCCGGCGCAGGCGGATACGGCGCTGCCGCCGGTGCGCAACCTCCAGCAGAGCGTCGAACTGGCGGCGAGCCGGCATCAGCCGTTGATCGTGATGTTCTCCCTGCCGGATTGCCCGTATTGCGAAAAGCTGCGCCGCACGCAGTATCAGTTCCTCGCGCGCGACGGCTATCTGGTGCAGCAGGTCGAAATCAGCGATCGCCGGCCGGTCACCGGCTTCGATGGCCGCCCGACCTCGGGCGCCGAACTGGCGCGGAAATACGGGATCAAGCTGGCGCCCACCGTGCTCTTCTTCGGTCCCGGCGGCCGGGAGATCGGCGAGCGGATCGTCGGCGCGATGACCGAGGACTTCTACGGGGCGTTCATCCAGCGCGCAATCAAGGAGAGCAGCGCGGCGCTGGCAGGGCCGCATGCCGGCCCGCCCGTCTGAACCCCGAGCAGGGGAAAAGCACCGTCCGCCCTGGGGTGTGGTCGATACCCCAGTGAGTATTGCTATACTCACCCAGGTATCAGAATCATGGCTGGGCCGCCGATCGGCGATTATCCTCCGATCGGAGCTGTTTCCCGGGCAGATGTGCCTGCGGCCCGGTCCGTACCGATCCTGACGAACTTCTTTCTGGCGGAGCTGGACGATGACGCAGTTTTTGACCCGGCGCGGACGTGCCAGGCTGTTGGCCGGCGCGTGCATTTATGGTCTGGGCGGCCTGGTGCTGCTGCACGCCGAGACGCTCGACTTCCGGCAGGCGGTGGGCGTGGCGCTCCGGCAGAACCCCGATCTGATCGCGGTGCAGGCGCAGATGCGTCAGGCGCAGGCGGGTATTGCGCAGGCCGAAGGCGCGCATCTGCCGAAGGTCACGGTGTCGGCCGGAGTGACCCGCACCAACGATGCGCTCAACGCCTTCGGACTCAAGCTGTCCCAGCGGCGGGCGACGTTCAACGATTTCGGCGCCGGCGACTTCCTCAATGCACTGAACACCGGCGGCAATCCGCTGCCGATCGCGCCGGACAACCTGAACAACCCCGCCGCGGTCGACAACTTCAACACCCGTATCGAGGCACAGTTGCCGCTGTACACCGGCGGCAAGCTGCAGGGCTACCTGCAGCAGGCCCGTTCGATGCTGCTCGCGGCGCAGTCGGGCGACCAGGCCGCGAAGCAACAGATCATGTATCACGCGCTGGAGGCGTACGACGGCGTCTACACGGCGCGGGCGTTCAAGGGCGTGGCCGGCAAGGCGCTCGAGGCCGCGCAGAGTCAGGTCAAGACGGTCGACAGCCTGTTCAAGCAGGGCGTCGTGATCAAGAGCGACCTGCTGTCGGCGCAGGTGCGGCTCGAGGACGTCAAGCTGCAGCAGGATCAGGCGGCCAACATGGAGGCGAGGGCGATGGACGCGTTGCACGTCGTGCTCGGCGTGCCGCTGGCGCAACCCATCGTCCTCGGCCCGGCAGTCGAAGTCGCGATGCCGCCGGGCAATCCGGATGCCTGGGTGGGGCAGGCGATGGAGCGCAATCCGCAGATCCAGGCGCTGCAGCACCAGCTTGCCGCCGCCGGCGCTCGCATCGACGTGGCCCGCGCCGACCGCTATCCGCAGGTCGGGGCGATGGCGCGGTTCGATACCAACGACCCCAATCTCGGCTTTTCAGCGCACAGCTACACCATCGGCGCCCAGTTGAACTGGACGGTGTTCGATGGCGGCGTGACGCGTGACGCGGTCGACCAGGCGGTCGCCCAGCGGATGGAACTGCAGGCCAAGCTGCAGAGCGCACAGAACCAGCTCGGCATGCAGGTCCAGGACGCGTATCGCAAGGCGGTGGACGCGGCCAACCAGGTCCGCACCCGCGAGCTTGCGGTCAGGCAGGCCGAGGAGGCCGCGCGCATCGTCACGCGGCGCTATGCCGATGGCGTCGGCACGCTGGTCGAAGTGCAGGGCGCACAGGCCCAGCTCGACAAGGCGCGCGCCGACCTCATTCTGGCACGGCAGCAGGTCACGATGGAGCGGGCCGCGCTGCGCCTCGCCCTGGGCGAGCTGACGCTCGATGCGACGCAGCCGGTGCCCGCGGCCGGCGCATCCCCGGTCGTGGCGGCGACGGCCTCGGCGCCCGCTGCGACCGTGGCCGCCACGGCCGCGCCTTGACGCGATCCCGCCGTCCGCGCCGACGCGCTGCAACCGAACCCGGCTCCTGTCCGACGCCCGGTCGAATTTTCCCCATTTCTCCGCTCGATCTTCCATTGGCGTACATCCCATGACCACCGTGACTGTCCGATCCCTGTCTGCGTTGCGCCGTGCTCCGCTGGCGCTCGCGCTTTCGGCCGCGCTGCTTGCGGCCTGCGGCCACAAGAACGAGACGGCGCAGCCGCCGGCGCCGCGCGTCGTCGCCGCGCAGATGCTCAAGCTGGCGTCCAGCGAACAGCAGAACCAGACGCTGGTCTCGGGCACCGTGATGTCCACCAACCAGGTGCAGGTCGCGTCGCGGCTGATGGGGTACATCCGCTCCATCGATGTGAAGGAAGGGCAGACGGTCAAGGCCGGGCAGCTGCTGTTCCAGGTCGACCCCA
>JAKAIB010000177.1 GCA_021814605.1 Pseudomonadota bacterium
CGACCTGCTCGGGCGCTTTCCGCTGCTGCCCGGCGACCTGCTGCTGCACAGCCTGCGCGGGGTGCTGACGGCCGGCCTGCCCGGAACCATCCCGGTCTGGCGGATGCTGCTCAACAGCCTGGTCATGGCGCTGGGCATCACCGCGGGCAAGCTGGTCATCTCCATCCTGTCGGCGTACGCGGTGGTGTATTTCCGCTTTCCGCTGCGCATGACCGCCTACTGGCTGATCTTCTTCACCCTGATGATGCCGATCGAGGTGCGCTTCTTCCCCACCTACCAGGTCACCGCGAGCCTGCACCTGCTCAACAGCTACGGCGGACTGATCGTCCCGCTCGTCGCCTCGGCGACCGCGACCTTCCTGTTCCGGCAGTTCTTCATGACCCTGCCGCGCAGCCTGGCCGAAGCCGCGCGCATCGACGGCGCCGGGCCGATGCGCTTCTTCTTCGACATCGTCCTGCCGCTGTCCAGGACCAACATCGCGGCGCTGTTCGTGCTGGTGTTCGTCTACGGCTGGAACCAGTACCTGTGGCCGCTGCTGACCACCACCGATGCCGGCTATACCACCGTGGTGATGGGGATGCAGGGCATGATCCAGGCTGGCGAGAAGTTCGGCGTGCCGCGCTGGGATCTGGTGATGGCGACGGCGCTGCTGGCGCTGCTGCCGCCGGTGAGCGTGGTCCTGCTGATGCAGCGCTGGTTCGTCAAGGGACTGACCGATTCCGAGAAATAGCACCCGATGGCCCAACTGATCCTGCAAGGCGTCACCAAGAGTTTCGGCAAGAGCGTCGCGCTCGAGGAAACTTCGCTGCACGTCGACGACGGCGAATTCGTCGTGCTGGTCGGCCCGTCCGGCTGCGGCAAGACCACGCTGCTGCGGATGATTGCCGGGCTCGAGTCGCCGAGCGGCGGTGACATCCGCATCGGCGACCGCCGCGTCAACGACCTGGAGCCCCAGCAGCGCGACATCGCGATGGTGTTCCAGAACTACGCGCTGTATCCCCACATGCGGGTGCGCGAGAACCTCACCTACGGCCTGCGCCTGCGGCACACCCCGCGCGAAGAGATTGAGCGGCGGGTGCGCTGGGCCGCGCAGCTGCTCGGACTGGACGAGTTGCTCGACCGCAAACCGTCGGCGTTGTCGGGCGGTCAGCGCCAGCGCGTCGCGATGGGCCGCGCGATCGTGCGCGAACCGCAGGTCTTCCTGTTCGACGAGCCGCTGTCCAACCTCGATGCCCGGCTGCGCAACCACATGCGCGTGGAGATCAAGCAGTTGCACCAGCGCCTGCGGACCACCACGGTCTACGTCACCCACGACCAGGTGGAGGCGATGACCCTGGCGCAGCGCATGGTCGTGATGAACAAGGGGCGCATCGAGCAGGTCGGCACGCCCGGCGAGGTCTACGCGCGGCCGGCGAGCGTGTTCGTCGCCGGCTTCCTCGGCGCGCCCGGCATGAACCTGTTCGACGCCGAGGTCGCCGACGATGGCCGGTCTGTCGCAATCGACGGCGACGTCACGCTCCGGCTGGACCGCCCGTTCGCCGGCGGGACCCGGAAGGTCGTGCTCGGCCTGCGCCCCGAGGCGCTGGTGCCATCGCCGGACGGCGAGTGGGCGTTCGACATCGCGCTGCGCGAGGAACTCGGCGCGGAGACCCTGCTGCACGGCCGCATCGGCCGGCAGGCCTGCGTGGTGCGGGTCGGCGGCGACGCCGCGTGGCGCGAAGGTCAGCGCGTTGCATTGCACGCGCCGCCCTCGGCGCTGCACCTGTTCGACCGGGCATCCGGGCGTCGCCTGCCGGGCTGAGGGCGAAACGGAGTCGACGATGGACTTGCCGGAGTTCGCGCGGGGAATGCCCCCGGACGGATCGGTCACGGTGCCCACCGAGTGCGACGTGCTGGTCGTCGGCGGCGGCATCAACGGCGCGGGGATCGCGCGGGATCTCGCCGGGCGCGGGCTGCGCGTGGTGCTGTGCGAGCGCGACGACCTTGCCGCGCATACCTCTTCGGCATCGACCAAGCTGATCCACGGCGGGTTGCGCTATCTCGAGTACGGCGCCATCGGACTGGTGCGCAAGGCGTTGCAGGAGCGCGAGGTGCTGCTGCGCTCGGCGCCGCACATCATGCGGCCGCTGCGCTTCGTGATGCCGCATGCCGCCGGGATGCGTCCCGCCTGGATGATCCGCCTCGGGCTGTTCGCCTACGACCATCTCGCGCGGCGCGAATGGCTGCCCGGCTCGGGCGTGGTGGACCTGGCGCACGACCCGCTGGGCGCGCCGCTCGACTCCCGCTACCGGCGCGGCTTCGCCTATTCCGACGGCTGGGTCGACGACGCCCGGCTGGTCGCACTGTGCGCGGTCGACGCGGCCGAGCGCGGAGCGACCGTGCGCACCCGCACCGCCTGCGTGCGTGCGGTGCGGGGCGCGGCAAGCTGGACGGCCACGCTGCGCGGCGCCGATGCGGCCGATCACCGGCTGGTCGCGCGCGCGCTGGTCAACGCGGCCGGCCCTTGGGCGCAACAGGTGCTCGGCACGGTCCTGTGCGCCGCCGACGGCCGGCCGTTGCACGACGGCGGCCGGCTGCGGCTGGTCCGCGGCAGTCACATCGTCGTGCCGCGGCTGTTCGACCACGACGCCGCCTACCTGCTCCAGGCGGACGACGGCCGGGTGGTGTTCGCGATCGCCTACGAAGGCGACTTCACGCTGATCGGCACCACCGAGGTCGAGGTGGCGGAACCGGACGGCGCGGAACGCTGCAGCGACGCCGAAGTGACCTACCTCTGCGCGCAGGCGGGACGCTACTTCCGCGTGCCGCTGCGGCCGGAGCAGGTGGTGTGGCGCTATGCCGGCGTGCGTCCGCTGCTCGACGACGGCGCCGGCACCGCGACCTCGGCGACGCGCGACTACCGGCTCGATCTCGATGCCGCGGCCGCTCCGCTGCTCACCGTGCTGGGCGGCAAGATCACCACCTTCCGCCGCCTCGCCGAGGAGGCGGGCGATCGGCTCTGCGCCGCGCTCGGCGAACGGCGCGGCGGCTGGACGCGCAGCGCCGTCCTGCCGGGTGGCGACCTGTCGGGTTGGATCGGTCCGCCCCAGCGGCCCGACGTCGATTTCGACCGGTTCGTCGTGGCCGTGCGGTCGCGCCATCCGTGGCTGCCGCCGGCGCTGGCGCTGCGTCTGTGCCGCGCCTACGGCAGCCGGATCGACCGCGTCCTCGTTGCCGCCGACGGCCGACCCGCCGCGGCGCTTGCCGACCTCGGCGCCGAGGTCGCGCCGGGCCTGCACGCGGCCGAACTGCGCTACCTGCAGACTGTCGAATGGGCGCGCTGCGCCGACGACGTGCTGTGGCGGCGGAGCAAGCTCGGGCTGCATGGCCTGGCCGCGGCCCGCGCGGCGCGAGCCTGATGCCGCAGCCCGCCCGACGCACCGGCGACGACGGACAGGCGCGTCGGATCGGCTATCGCCGTGATGCGAACAATCAATCATGCGGCGGGCGATTGATTGCTAGGCTGGTCGGGCAGTGAACGGATGGTTGCGGACACGCCGGGCAACCGGCGGCGGACGTCCGTTCACACGCATCCGGAACGCATCGAGCCAAGGAGATCGACATGGGTGAGCAAAGGAGTGGAGCGACGGGCAAATGCCCGGTGATGCACGGCGGCGCGACGCAGGCCGGGATGTCGAACCTGGACTGGTGGCCCCGGGCGCTGAACCTGGACACCCTGCACCAGCACGACCGCAAGACCGATCCGATGAGCACGGGCTTCGACTACCGCGCGGCCGTCAGGACGCTCGACGTCGCGGCGCTGAAGCGGGATCTCCACGCGTTGATGACCGACAGCCAGCCGTGGTGGCCGGCCGACTGGGGCCACTATGGCGGGTTAATGATCCGCATGGCATGGCACGCCGCCGGCACCTACCGCATCGCCGACGGCCGCGGCGGTGCCGGTACCGGCAACCAGCGGTTCGCGCCGATCAATTCCTGGCCCGACAACGCCAATCTCGACAAGGCGCGGCGGCTGCTCTGGCCGGTCAAGAAGAAGTACGGCAACCGGATCAGCTGGGCCGACCTCATCGTGCTGGCGGGGACCGTCGCCTACGAATCCATGGGGCTGAAGACCTTCGGCTTCGGCTTCGGCCGCGAGGACATCTGGCATCCGGAAAAGGACACGTACTGGGGCGCGGAGAAGGAGTGGCTCGCGCCGAGCGAGAACCGCTACGCCAGCGTCGACGACCCGGCGACCATGGAGAATCCGCTCGCGGCAGTGCAGATGGGGCTCATCTACGTCAACCCGGAAGGCGTCAACGGCAAGCCCGATCCGCTGAAGACGGCGGCGCAGGTGCGCGAGACGTTCGCCCGCATGGCGATGAACGACGAGGAGACCGTTGCGCTCACCGCCGGCGGCCATACCGTCGGCAAGTGCCACGGCAACGGCGACGCCAGGCGGCTGGGGCCGGCGCCCGAGGGCGCGGGGATCGAGGACCAGGGGCTGGGGTGGCTCAACAAGACGAGCCGCGGCATCGGCCGCGACGCGGTGACCAGCGGGCTCGAAGGCGCCTGGACCGCGCACCCGACCCGGTGGGACAACGGCTACTTCGACCTGCTGTTCAAGTATGACTGGGAACTCCGCAAGAGCCCGGCCGGCGCCTGGCAGTGGGAGCCGGTCGGCATTGCCGACGCGGACCGGCCGGTCGACGTCGAGGATCCGTCTGTCCGCCACAACCCGATCATGACCGATGCCGACATGGCGATGAAGATGGATCCGGCGTACCGCGCGATCGCCGAACGCTTCCACCGCGATCCGGCCTATTTCTCCGAGACCTTCGCCCGTGCCTGGTTCAAGCTGACCCATCGCGACATGGGGCCGAAGTCGCGCTATATCGGCCCGGACGTTCCGGCGGAAGACCTGATCTGGCAGGATCCGGTTCCGCCGGGGCGCACCGACTACGACGTCGCCGCAGTGAAGGCCCGGATCGCCGCGGCGGGCCTGTCCATCGCCGACCGGGTGGCGACGGCGTGGGACAGCGCGCGCACCTTCCGTCGCTCCGACCTGCGCGGCGGCGCGAACGGGGCGCGCATCCGGCTGGAGCCGCAGAACCGCTGGGAGGGCAACGAGCCGGAGCGCCTCGCCCGGGTGCTCGACGTGCTCGCGCCCATCGCTGCCGAGACCGGCACCAGTCTCGCCGACGTGATCGTGCTGGCCGGCAATCTCGCCGTCGAGCAGGCGGCGCGGGCGGCGGGATTCGACGTCGAGGTCCCGTTCGCTCCCGGCCGGGGCGATGCGAGTCCGGACATGACCGACGCCGAGTCCTTCGCCGTGCTCGAACCCCTCCATGACGGCTATCGCAACTGGCTGAAGCAGGACTACGCCGTCAGCGCCGAGGAACTGATGCTCGACCGGACCCAGCTCATGGGGCTGACGGCGCCGGAGATGACGGTGCTGGTCGGCGGCTTGCGCGTGCTCGGCGCCAATCACGGCGGCAGCCTGCACGGCATGCTGACCGACCGCGTCGGCACCTTGAGCAACGACTTCTTCGTCAACCTGACCGACATGGGCAACACCTGGGTGCCGGTCGGCAACGGCCTGTACCAGATCCGCGACCGCGCGACCGGCGTGACCCGGTGGACCGCCACCCGCGTCGACCTCGTGTTCGGATCGAACGCCATCCTGCGCGCCTACGCCGAGGTCTACGCCCAGGACGACAACCGCGAGAAGTTCGTCCGCGACTTCGTCGCCGCCTGGTGCAAGGTGATGAACGCCGACCGGTTCGACCTGGCGCGGTGATCGGCTGACCGCCCCGGCGCCGTACCGACCGGCGCCGGGGCATCGCCGGATGGCGCGGCAGCGCCGCGTGCCGCATCGGCCTCGCCGCCGGAGCGGAGTTCCGGCGGCGTCCTGCCATGCGCGCGTCACGCGCGGGTGTTCGAATCGCGCGGCGGGCGGTGGCTCCGACCGGGAACCGCAGGAGGCGGCTCTGCCGCCCGGCACAATGGCCCGCTCCGCATCGACCCGCCGGATCCGAACGATGAGTCCCGAAACCGATCTCTCCCGAGGCCGTGGCACGCCTGGGTGGCGCCGCGCCGCCGCGCCCGGGCTGACCGTGGCGATGATCGTGGCGTCCTACCTCTGGTTCGACCAGCCGGTCGCCTACTTCGTCCACGATCACGATTTCCGCCGCTGGGCATGGCTCGCGGCGCTGACGCACATCCCGGATCTGCTGGTCATCGGCAGCGTCGTGGTGCTGCTCGCGGCGCCGTTCGTGCTGGCGCGGCGGGGCGGCGCCAGCAGGGCCGAACGCGTGCTGCTGGCCATGGCGGCCAGCCTGGCCATCGCGTTCTTCCTGAAAGACCAGTTGAAGATCGTGTTCGGACGCGCTTGGCCGGAGACGTGGACGCACGGCAACCCGTCGCTGATCCGGGACCACGTCTACGGCTTCTTCTGGTGGCGTTTCGACAATGGCTTCCACTCCTTTCCGTCGGGCCATACGACGTTGACCTTCGCGGTCGTCTCGGTGCTCTGGCTGGCGCTGCCGGCGTGGCGCTGGCTCGGCGTGGGGGTCGGCGTGGCCGTCGCGGTCGGCCTGCTCGGGATGGACTACCACTTCTTGAGCGACGTGCTGGCCGGTGCGCTGCTCGGCAGCCTCTGCGGCAGCACGGTCTGGGGACTGCTGCGCGAGTAACTGCCGCCGTCGCTGCGACGGCTGTCCGGTCCGCCGACGCGGCGCGCTGCCGGGTGGCCACCAGGTCAGTGCCGGTCGGGCGTCGACTTGACACCGGCCAATATTTCGAGAATTATTGAAATATGGAAACCCTGAACGCTGCCGAACTGCTCGCCGCCCTCGGGCACGAAACCCGGCTGTCGATCTTCCGCCTGCTGGTCGAAGCCGGCCCGGAAGGCATCCACGCCGGCGCGATCGGCGAGCGACTGGCTCTGCCGGGCCCGAC
>JAKAIB010000007.1 GCA_021814605.1 Pseudomonadota bacterium
CGTACCGCCCGGCCGTCCGCGCCGGGACGATCATTTCGCGATTTGCGAGATCTTCGTGCCTTCGATGCTCAGGCTGGCCATCAGGCCCTGCTGGTCGAAGATGAACGCATAGGCGTCGGCGCGGGCCGTGGTCGTCGACAGGTTGCGCGCGGCGCCTTCATCCAGCGCCACCACGGTCGGGCCGACACCGATCTCCCATCCGTCCGACCGGTGCAGATACCGCACGGCCTTGTCGTCCATCAGGAACACCGCGTAGCGGTAGGCCTGCGCGCCGGCCTGCAGTCCCCAGGACGCCGACACCGAGTTGTAGTAGCCGGCGACCGCGCCGTGCTCGAGCAGCACGCCTTCGCCGTAGGCGCCGCCGAACACCAGCCCGGCCTTGACGATCTTGGGGAAGACGAGCACGGCCTTGGCGCTGTGCGACAGATCGGCCGCGGCCGGATTGGCGCGGACCAGGGTGTCGAGCGCCTGCCGCGCGTCGCGGTCGAGGTCCTGGCGGCTCGCCGCGGTCGCGCCGTTGGAAAACACGCCGAGCAGGACGATGGCGACCACGGCGAGGCCGAGTTTGAACAGGAAACGATGGGGTCTGGTCATTGCGGTGTCTCCTTCGAGGTTGGCGGAACGCATCGACCCGGCGCGGCATCCGGACGCCGACGTGTCGCGGCGCCCGGATGCCGCAGCGATCAGGCCTTGGTGCAGCGGGCGACGAAGGCCTTCGCCTCGGCGCCCATCAGGCCTTGCGAGCGGGCTTCGCCCTGGCATTCGGCGCGGGTGTGATGGCCCGGCGGCAGCTGCGCGCCTTCGGCCCGGTTCATCGGGGTGGTCGGATCCGTCTGCCGGCCGGTCGTCGGCGAGGTGGTTGTGGTTGCCGCGCTGGCGGGCAGCGCGCCGGCCGGACCCAGCAGCAGGGCGGCGGCGGAGACGGCGAGGAAGCGGTTGCGGATGGCAGCAGAGGTCATGAGGACTCCTTGAAATGGTGTGGAACAAAGCCGGAAACCGGGAGCGGCTCCTGGCACGGTGTTGTGCAAAGCCTGTGCCATCGCGGAAATGTTCCGGGAAATCAATCACCTGGTGCGTGTGCAGGCGTCCGTGGCGCAGCCATCTCGGGCGCTGCCGCGGAATCGGGGCGATTTGTGTCGGGCAGCGGCGACGGTTCCCGCGCCGAGGGCCAAGTCACTGATTCTTCACATCACTTTTGTCGCTTCTGGCCGACGGCCCGGGACCGTGGCGGGCGCCGCGGCAGCCCGCGCGAGCGGTACTGCGGCGGGCGGCACGCTTTGGCTATCCTCTGCCCTGGAGTCCGGCAACGCCGCCACGCCCTGCCTGCGGGCAACCCGCCCGGCGCGGGAGCGAACACGGCGTGAACCGGCTCCGATCCGATCGCTTCGCCGTGGCCGCCCGACTCGCCGTGAATTCGTCCGCTTCCGCTTCTCCGCTGTCCGTGCCGCAGGTGTCCGCGTGGGCGGTGTTCGGCAACCGGCGCATCGCGGCGATCCTGCTGCTCGGCTTCTCGTCGGGCCTGCCGCTGGCGCTGACCGCGGGCACGCTGCAGGCGTGGCTCACCGTCGAGGGGCTGAGCCTCAAGGCCATCGGCTTCGCCACCCTGGTCGGGCAGGCGTATGTGTTCAAGTTCCTGTGGTCGCCGCCGATGGACCGGTGGGCGGTTCCGGTGTGGGGCCGCTGGCTCGGCCGGCGCCGCGGCTGGCTGCTGCTGGCGCAGCTCTGCCTGGCGGCGGCGCTGGGCGCGATGGCCGCGGTCGGCGTCCCGGGTGCCGATGCGGGCACCGCCTGGCCCGCGCTGGCACATGCCGCGCAGGCGCTCGGCGTCGATGCCTCGAGCGCGCGGGCGGTGCCGCTGCTGCTGCTGGCCGTGGCGGTGGCGTTCTTCTCGGCGTCGCAGGATATCGTCATCGACGCCTACCGCACCGACCTGCTGCCGGCGCCGGAGCGCAGCGCCGGGGCGGCGGTCATGGTGCTCGGGTACCGCGTCGCGATGATCGTCTCCGGCGGGCTGGCGCTATGGCTGGCGACCGACGTCACCGGCTGGCGCGGCCTGTACGCGCTGATGGCGGCGGTGATGGCGGCGCTGACGCTGGTCACGCTGTGGGCGCCGCGGCCGCATTCCGATGTCGATGCGGCGCAGCACGGCACGGCGGCGATGCGGACCCTGCGCGAAGCGGTGGTCGAGCCGCTGCGCGAGTTCTTCGGCCGCCGTGGCGCCTGGGCGCTGCTGCTGGCGATCGTGTTCTACAAGCTGGGCGATGCCTTCGCCGGTGCGCTGTCGACCACCTTCCTGATCCGCGGCGTCGGGTTCGATCCGGCGCAGGTCGGGCTGGTCAACAAGACGATGGGACTCGCGGCGACCATCTTCGGCGCGCTGCTCGGCGGGGCGCTGCAGGCGCGGCTCGGGCTGTGGCGCTCGCTGCTGCTGTTCGGCGTGCTGCAGGGCGGCTCCAACCTGGCCTACTGGCTGCTCGCGGTGTCGGCGAAGAGCCTGCCGCTGATGGCGCTGGCCGTCGGGGTGGAGAACCTGACCTCGGGCATGGGCACCGCGGCGTTCGTCGCGCTGCTGTCGGCGCTGTGCGACGTGCGCTATTCCGCAACCCAGTTCGCGCTGTTGTCCGCGTTGTCGGCGGTGGGCCGGGTCTACGTCGGCCCGGCCACCGGCTACCTGGTCGACGCCATGGGCTGGCCGGCGTTCTACCTGTTCACCGTCGCTGCGGCGGTGCCGGGGGTCGCGCTGATCGCGCTGCTGCGCCGGCCGATCATGGCGCGCGAGCAGATATCGCCGGAGTGAACCGCCGGCGCCCGTCCGGTTCCAACCCGCACCGCGTCCAACGATTTCCCGAGACCGTCACCATGTCCACTCCCGACCCTGTCATCGCCCCCGGCGCCGAAGCGCGGCGCTTCGTCCGCGCTCACCGCAACGGCGTGCTCTGCACCCTGTCGAAGCGGCTCGACGGCCATCCGTTCGGCTCGGTCGCGCCGTTCGTGCTCGACCACGACGGCAACCCGGTGATCCTGATCTCGACCATCGCCGAACACACCAAGAACATCCTCGCCGACCCGCGGGTGAGCCTGATCGTCCACCCCTGCGCGGAGGACATGCAGGCCGCGGGCCGGGTGACCCTGGTCGGGCGCGCCGAGCGGCTGCCCGACAAGCAGGCGTTCGGCGAACGCTACCTGCGCTACCTGCCGCAGGCCGCCGGATATTTCGCGATGCACGATTTCCACTTCCATCGCATCGTGGTCGAGGACGTGCGCTACATCGGCGGGTTCGGCAAGATCCACTGGGTCCGCCCCGAGCGCTACGCGCCGCCGCCGTCGCCGGCGCTGGCCGAAGCCGAAGAGGCCATCCTCGCGCACATGAACGCCGACCACGCCGCCAGCCTGCGCGACTACTGCCGCCATGTCCACGGCGTCGAGCCCGCCGAGGCGGTGATGATCGGCATCGACTGCGACGGCTTCGACGTGCGCGCCGACGGTCACGCGCTGCGGTTCGATTTCGACGCGCCGGTGCTCGACGCCCAGGCGGCGCGTGCCGCGCTGGTCGAACTGGCGCGGCGGGTCCGCGCCGGCGCCGACGCCTGAAGCCTCGGGCGGCCACGGGGCGCCGCCGGGGCCGCCGTGCAAGCCGCGGGCGGCCGATTTAGCATGGACCGGGTCCCGATCGGGACGCGCCGCGCCGCCCAGGCTGCGGCATCCCCATTCCCTGGAGATTTCACATGAAGCTGTATTTCAGCCCCGGCGCCTGCTCGCTGTCGCCGCACATCGTCCTGAACGAACTCGGCCTGCCGCACGACCTGGTGCAGGTCGATCTGCGCGGCAAGCGCACGGCCGACGGGCGCGATTTCCGCACCGTCAACCCCAAGGGTTACGTGCCGGTCCTGGAACTCGACGACGGGACGGTGCTGACCGAAGGGCCGGCGATCGTCCAGTACCTGGCCGACCGCAAGCCCGAGGCGGGACTGGCGCCGGCGAACGGCACGCTGCCGCGCTACCGGCTGCAGGAATGGCTCAATTTCATCTCGACCGAACTGCACAAGCAGTTCAGCCCGCTGTTCAACCCGGCCACGCCGACCGAAGTCGCCGCGATGCAGAAGGCGCGGCTGGCCGACCGCTTCGCCCTCGTCGCCCAGACGCTGGACCGGCAGGACTACCTGCTGCCCGAAGGTTTCAGCGTCGCCGACGCCTATCTCTACACGGTGATGACCTGGGCGCCTGCGGTGGCCGTCGACCTGTCGCCCTGGCCGGCGCTGGCGCGCTACAAGACCCGCGTCGAAGCGCGCCCGGGCGTGGCGGCGACCCTCGCCGCCGAGCGCGAGGCGAAGAAGTCCTGACGGGCGCGGCGGCTCAGCCGCCGAACATCGCCCACACGCCCGACAGGATGGTGGGCACGGCGAGCACGATGTTCAGGCTCGACAGCAGCCGGATGCGTGCCGCCGCCGCCGCGGCCGCGGGCCAGTCCTGCCGCAGCACGGCGGCGCGCATGCGCAGGAACGGCAGGAAGAAGATGGCCAGCGCGAGCAGCACCATGGTGCTGCCCAGCCCGACCATGATCCACATCGCCGGACGCAGCGCGCCGAAGCCGCCGTACAGGAACACCATGCCATACCCGGTCAGCACGAGCGTCGCGCCGGCGCCCCACACCAGCGCGAAGAAGTCGCGGAACAAGCGGTACAGCAGCCGGATGCGCTGCGCTTCGTCGTCGAGCGCGCGGCGCAGCGCGGGCACCAGGATCCAGTCGAGGAACAGGATGCCGCCGATCCAGACCACGACGGCGAGGATGTGGAGAAACTGCGCGAGGGTGTTCCAGTTCATGGGCGATCGCTGCGGGTGGTGATCGGGATTCGGCATCCGCATTGCAGCAGATCCGGCAGGCCGCGGCATTGACCGGACGCAGCGCCGCCGCGGGCCGCGGAATTTGCCACAATCGGCCCATGTCCGCGACGCCCGCCCCCGTTCCTGCCGCACGCATCCGGTCGTTGTTCACCGCCATGGCCGGGCTGTGCTGGGTCGCGCAGTTCTTCAGCGTCGAGACGGTTGCTCCGCAGGTCGCGCCGCTGTTCCAGGCGACGGTCGCCGCCGCGACGGCGATGCTGGCGCTCTGGTTCTGGACCCGGCTGCGGGGCATCGCCCTGTTCGCCCAGGGTGCCTCGCTGCCGGTGGCCTTGTGGGGCGGGATGCTGTTCGCGGTGCAGTGGGGCTGCCTCTATCTCGCGGTCGCCCGCGCGCCGGCGCTCGACGTGGCCGTCGACTACGGTGCGGTGGCCTACCTCACGCTCGGCTTGCTGCCGTCGGCGCGCGGCGCGCGCCTTTCGCGGATCGTCCGCCCATCCTGGGGTCGGCGGCTGGGCTGCCTGTCGCCGGCACTGGCTGCGGCGGCCCTGCTCGCCTGGCGCGGTGCGGATCGCGGCAACATCAGCGCGTCGCTGCTCACCCTGGCCGCGGCGGTGAGCTTCGCGCTCGATGCCGGGTTGATCCGGCAGGGCGGCATGCAGGGCGAGGACACCCTGCGCTGGCGCTTCTACCAGCTCTGCGTCGCGGCGCTGCTGCTGCCGATGGTCGCGGTGATGTTCAGCCCGACCTGGAATTTCGCGCCCGGGCCCGGCGGCCTCGGTGCCATCGCGCTCCAGGCGCTGTGCGGAGGACTGGCCCTGCCGGTGCTGCGCGCGGTCGCGCTGCGCCGGAGCGACGATCCGGGCGAGGCCGCAGCCGGGGCGGCCGGGCTCGGCCTGCTCGCGGCGCCGCTCTGGATCGTCGGCCTCGCCCTCGCCGCCGGGATGGCCGGACTGGCCTCGCCACCGGACCGCGTGCAGCTCGCTGCCGCGGCAGCGCTGTTGCTCGCGGCGTGGTGCCGGTGGCAGCGAGGTCGCCGTGCGCGCGTCTCCCCGGCGATGCCGGCCGCCGGGGGCAACTGACCCCCGCCGGCTCACCACAGGCCGGGGACGAAACGCCGCGTCCGGCGCATGTAGCCGGCATACGCCGGCCAGGCGGCGCACAGCAGCCGCTCTTCCATCGCGGCCTTGGCATTGAGCACCAGGCACAGTGCAATCCACGCCGCCCATTGGACCGGGGCATGCGCCGCTGCGGCGACGCCGGCCATGCACAGCGCCAGCGACAGGTACATCGGATGACGGACGTGACGATACGGCCCCGAGGTGACCAGATGGCCGCCGGCTCGAGGTTCCGGGACGACGTTGAAATTGCCGGGCCGGTTGTGCAGCAGCGTCCACAGGGCGAGCGCCACGCCGCCGCCGAGCGCGGCCAGCGCTGGCCAATGCAGCCGCCATGCCGGCGCCGGCCAGGCGAGCATCAGCGCGACCAGCCCGAACTGGGCGGCGACCCAGAGGCGCGACAGCGGGCGGGTTGTCGAGGGCATTGGCGGCGAGGAGGCGGGACGCCGATGGTAACGACCGCGGGGGTCAGACCGCGGCGAGACGGACGATGTCCATGCGCCGGCCGAGGCTGGCCGAAAGGCGGCTCCATGCCGCGGTTCCGCGGTGGGAGAAATTGCCGAAACGCAAATCTTCTCGGGGAGAACCCGAATACCGTGCGCTGTTCCTGGTGGTCTTGTAACCAATCGCAACTGCGATGTGCCGCCCGGAATGCCAGGGAGTCTTGCCGAATTCAAGGAGATCTCATGTCGTGCATCAAGCGTTTTCGCTGGAGCCTCGCGCCCGTCGCGATCGCCGTCACACTGGCCTTTGGCGGGGCGGCCAGCGCCCGGAATGGCGAGCCGATCCAGCCCATCGAGCCGTTCAAGGCCACCAACCCGGCCATGGTCGAACTGGGCAAGAAGCTCTACTTCGATCCACGGCTGTCCAAGTCCGGGGTACTGTCGTGCAACACCTGCCACAACCTCAGCATGGGCGGCACCGACAACATCAGGACCTCGGTCGGGCACAAGTGGCATCAGGGGCCGATCAATGCGCCGACCGTGCTGAATGCTGGAATGAACATGGCGCAGTTCTGGGACGGCCGCGCGAAGGACCTGAAAGAGCAGGCCGGCGGCCCGATCGCGAATCCGGGAGAGATGGGCTTCACCCACGCGCTCGCCGCTGACGTGGTCGGGTCGATCCCGCAATATCGCGCCGAATTCAAGGCCGCGTTCGGCTCGGACAAGGTCAGCATCGACGAAATCACCGCCGCGATCGCTGCGTTCGAGGCCACGCTGGTCACGCCCAATTCGCGCTTCGATCGCTGGCTGCGCGGCGACAACGCCGCGCTGACGGCGCAGGAACGGGCCGGCTACAAGCTGTTCAAGGAAAGCGGCTGCGTCGCCTGCCATTACGGCACCATCATGGGCGGGACCTCGTTCCAGAAGATGGGCGTGCGCGAGCCGTACAAGACGGCGAACAAGGAGATCGGCCGCGCCGCCGTCACCGGCAAGGACGCCGATCGCTTCAACTTCAAGGTGCCGACGCTGCGCAACGTCGAGCTGACCTATCCGTACTTCCACGACGGCGGCGCCGACACGCTGACGGAGGCGGTCGACGTCATGGGGCGGCTGCAACTGGGGCGCACCTATACCGCGAAGGAGAACGCCGACATCGTCGCCTTCCTCAAGACGCTCACCGGCGAGCAGCCGCGGATCACCCTGCCGATCCTGCCGCCGTCGGCCGACGCCACGCGGCGTCCTGTGCCATTCGACTGAGGCCGCGGCAGACCGCCTGCCGTCCTGGTCAGCGCCGCAGCGCGCGGGCCGGTCGCCCGATGTCCCGGTCAGCCGGCGCCGGATGCCGGGACGAAGCCGATGTCGACGATCAGCCCGGCGCCCTCGGCGCGATTGCGCAGGTCGACCGTGGCGCGGCAGGCCGTCGCGGCCTCGCGCACGATCGCCAGCCCCAGTCCGGTTCCCTCGACTCCGGCGGCGCTGCCGCGGTTGAAGCGCTCGAACACCCGCGGCCGCAGTTCCGCGGGTATCCCCGGGCCGGTATCCTCGACGCGCAGCACGACGCGGCCGTCGGCCGGGTCGATGCGGACGGTGACGCTGCCGTCGCGCGGCGTGTACCGGATCGCGTTGTCGACCAGGTTGAACACGATGGCGTGCACCAGCGGTGCATGGCCGAGCACCATCGCCGGTTCCCGCGCCGCGGCGATGCCCAGGTCGATGCCGCGCGCATCGGCAAGCGCGGCCAGTTCGATGACGACGTCGCGCGCCTGTGCAGCGAGGTCGACCGGGCCGGGTTCCTCGATGCCGCCGCGGTAGGCCTCGGCCTGCGACAGGCTCAGCAGCTGGTTGATCAGCTGGGTGAGATGGCGCGCACCGCCACGCAGTGCCTGCAGCGTGTCGAGCAGCTCGGCGCTGGCCGGCAGGCGGCCGGCGTAGTTCAGCTGGGTGGCGATCAGCGTCACCGGGGTCCGCAGTTGGTGCGCGGCATCGGCGATGAAGCGCTTCTGCAGCTCGACCTGCCGCGTCAGCCGTGCCGCGTACTGGTTGATGGTTTCGACCACCGGTCGCAGCTCGCGCTGCAGCTCCGCCGCCTGCAGCGGCGCGAGATCGTCCTCGGCGCGAGCGAGCAGTTCGGTGCGCAGCCGCAGCAGCGGCCGCAGTTCCAGCGTCAGCCCGAGCAGCATCAGCACCAGCGCCAGCGCCAGCAGCCCCGACTCGTGAAGCACGGTCGGCCACCACAGCGTGCGCACCAGGGCGTGGTAGGCGCGGCGGGTCTCGGCGACGCTGATCCGCACCGGCACCGGCCGGCCGTTCTCGTACAGCGTGCGCGTCAGGGTCACGGTGCGCACCGGCTCGCCGCGGAACCGCGCCAGCGCATAGCCCGGCGCGGCGTCGGACGCCGCCGCGGCATCGAGGTCGGGCCAGCCGGCGAGCAGCCGACCGTCGGCGCTGCGGACCTGGAAGTACACGCTGTCGCGCGCCTGCGAGGCGAAGATCTCGAGGGCTGCCGGCGGCGTCGACGCGCGCAGCACGCCGTCCTGCCAGCCGACCTGCTCGGCCATCACCTGCGCCGACGCCAGCAGCTGCCGGTCCTGCACCAGCTGCGCCATGTCGCGCGCGCTGTTCCACGAGATGCCGACGATCAGCCCGAGCGCCACGGTCATCGGCACCAGCACCCAGAGCAGCAGCCGGATGCGCAGGCTGTTCATTCCGCCGCCGGTTCGCGCAGCAGGTAGCCGAGCCCGCGCAGGGTGACGATGCGCGCCTGCGATCCTTCGAGCTTGCGGCGCAGGCGGTGGACGTAGATCTCGATCGCGTCCTCGCCGGCCTCTTCGCCCGGGCCGAACACGGCCTGCGCGAGCTGCGCCTTGCTCACCGTCCGCCCCGGCCGCAGCATCAGGGTTTCGAGCACGCGGTGTTCGCGCGGCGTCAGTGCCAATGGCGCGCCGGCGACGGTGAATTCGCGGGTGTCGAGGTCGTAGCGCAGGTCGGCGCATTGCAGGGTCGACTGGCTGCTGCCGCCGCGTCGCCGGATCAGCGCCTTGATGCGCGCGACGAGCTCGCGGACCTCGAACGGCTTGACCAGATAGTCGTCGGCGCCGATCTCCAGGCTCTCGACCTTGATGTCGAGCGAGCCGCTGGCGGTGAGCACCAGCACCGGGGTGTCGTCGCCCTCGCGGCGCATCCGGCGCAGCACGCTGCGGCCGTCGATGCCGGGCAGCTTGAGGTCGAGCAGCAGCAGGTCGTAGCGCGACTGCGCCAGCCGGCGGACCGCGGACTCGCCGTCGGCGACGCAGTCCAGGTCGAACTGCTCCTCGCGCAGCACCTTGCCGAGCCACAGCGCGAGTTCGTGGTTGTCTTCGACCAGGAGAAGCTTCATCGGGCGACGGACGCAAGCGCGCGCCGACGGGAAGCGGCGCGCCCGCCGGCGGACTGCGGGATAGTCCCGAGTTTCGCGGCGGCGGGCTGAAAGCGAACTGAAGGCTGGCGCTTCCTACGATGCAGTCCGCGACGCCCGATCGGCATCGGGGCGGTCGCCGGAGCAACGATCGACTGGAGACGGAACATGAACACAATCAAGCGTATCGCAAGTGCAGTCGCGGTGACACTGGGGGTCGCCGCCATGGGGGCGTCGGCGCAGGCGGCCGACAAGATCACCATCATGGTCGGGGGCATCAACAAGATCATCTACCTGCCCGCCGAACTGACCGAGCGCCTGGGCTACTTCAAGCAGGAAGGCCTCGACGTGCAGCTGCAGTCCGAGCCGGCCGGGGTCAACGCCGAGAACGAGATGCTCGCCGGCGCGGTGCAGGGGGTGGTGGGCTTCTACGACCACAGCATCGACCTGCAGAGCAAGGGCAAGGACATCGAGTCGGTGGTGCAGTTCGCCAAGGTGCCGGGTGAGGCCGAGCTGGTCTCGGCCAAGGACGCGGCGACGATCAAGTCGCCTGCCGACTTCAAGGGCAAGGTGCTCGGCGTGACCGGACTCGGCTCGTCGACCGACTTCCTCACCCGCTACATGGCCGCCAAGAGCGGGCTGAAGCAGGATGACTATTCGCTGCTTGCCGTCGGTGCCGGCACGACCTTCATCGCCGCGATGCAGCAGGGCCGGATCGCCGCCGGCATGACCTCGGACCCGACCGCGGCGCGGCTGCTGTCGACCGGCCAGGCCAAGGTGCTGGTCGACCTGCGGACCGAGGCCGGAGCGCGCGCCGCGCTCGGCGGCGTCTACCCGGCGGCCTGCCTGTACATGCCCAATGCCTGGGTGAACGGCCACAAGGCCGAGGTGACCAAGCTGGCGCGTGCCTTCGTCAAGACGCTGCGGTACATCCACACCCACACCGCCGAGCAGATCGCCGACCAGATGCCGCGCGACTACTACGCCGGCAACAAGGCGCTGTACATCCAGGCGCTGAAGGCGTCGCTGCCGATGTTCACTGCCGACGGACGCATGCCCGAGGGCGGCCCGGAGACGGTGCTGAAGGTGCTGTCGACCTTCAAGCCCGCGGTGAAGGCGGCCCACATCGACCTGTCGAAGACCTACACGACGGCATTCGTCGACGCGGCAGCCAAGTGATCTGCGAGGCCGGGCGCGCGACCGCTTCGCCGCCCCCGCCCGCGCCCGGGAGGCGTTTCATGCAGTCCAAACCCGCTTCGGCTCCGGCGATCGCGCTGGAGGACGTGACGCTGCGCTTTCTCTCGCCCGACGGCAAGGCGACGATCGCGCTGCGCGATTTCAACCTGACGGTCAACCGCGGCGAGTTCTGCGCCGTCGTCGGCCCGACCGGCTGCGGCAAGTCGACCACGCTGGGGCTGATCACCGGCCTGCTCAAGCCGACCGCCGGCACGGTGCGGGTGATGGGGCAGCCGGTCGAGGGCATCGACCCGCGGCTGGGTTTCGTGTTCCAGAGCGACGCGGTGTTTCCGTGGCGCAACGTGCTCGACAACGTCGCCGCCGGCCCGATGTTCCGCGGCCAGCCCAAGGCGCAGGCGCACGAGCTGGCACGCGACTGGCTGCGCCGCGTCGGTCTGGCCGGGTTCGAGAAGCACTATCCGCATCAGCTCTCCGGCGGCATGCGCAAGCGCGTCGCGCTGGCGCAGACCTTCATCAACAAGCCCGAGATCCTGCTGATGGACGAACCGTTCAGCGCGCTCGACATGCAGACGCGCACGCTGATGCAGGACGAGCTGCTGCAGCTGTGGTCGGCCAGCGGCGGCTCGGTGGTGTTCGTCACCCACGATCTGGAGGAGGCGGTCGCGCTGGCGGACAAGGTGCTGGTCCTCACCGCGCGCCCGGCGACGGTCAAGCGGGTGTTCGAGATCGAGCTGCCGCGTCCGCGGGTGATGTCGCAGATCCGGTATGAAAAGCAATTCATGGACTACGGGCGGGCGATCTGGAACGAGCTGCGCGACGAAGTCCACATCTGAGACGGGAACAGTCATGGCAACCTCGATTCAACTCGGCGGCACCGACGCGGCCGCGTCGCGCGACGCCGACCGCATCCAGCGCGAGGCCGAGGCCGCCGCGATGCGGCTGATGCGCCGGCGCAGCGCCGCAGTGGTGTTCTGGCGCATCGCCATCCTCGTGCTGATCCTGGGCGGCTGGGAGGTCGCGGCCCGGCTGCACTGGATCGATCCGTTCTTCTATTCGATGCCGTCGGCCATCGCCGCGCAGATCTGGGAATGGCTGCGGCACGGCACCTCGCAGGGGCCGCTGTGGCTGCAGGTGGCGGTGACGCTGGAGGAGACCGTGCTGGGCTTCCTGATCGGCGCCGTGGGCGGCGTGATCTGCGGCATCCTGCTCGGCCGCAACAAGCTGCTGGCCGACATCTTCAGCGTCTACATCAAGGTGGCGAACTCGATTCCGCGCGTCGTCCTCGGTTCGATCTTCGTCATCGCCCTCGGGCTGGGCATGGCGTCCAAGGTCGCGCTCGCCGTGGTGATGGTGTTCTTCGTCGTGTTCGGCAACGCCTTCCAGGGCGTGCGCGAAGCCGATCGCTACATGATCGCCAACGCCCAGATCCTCGGCGCGTCGCCGCGCCAGGTGACGATGAGCGTGGTCGTGCCGTCGGCGCTGAGCTGGATCCTGGCGAGCCTGCACGTCAGCTTCGGCTTCGCGCTGGTCGGCGCAGTGGTCGGCGAGTTCCTCGGCGCGCGCCAGGGCATCGGCCTGCTGATCTCGACGGCGCAGGGGGCATTCAACGCCAGCGGGGTGTTCGCCGCGATGATCGTGCTCGCGGTGGTCGCGCTGCTCGCCGAATACCTGATCTCGCTGCTGGAGAACCACCTGCTCAAGTGGCGCCCGGCGCAGTTCAACTGAACCGCTAGTCGAACTCGAAGGTGTAGAACAGGTCGACCGCGTTCTCCGTTCCGGTGCGGGTCTGGATCGACAGGTGGCGCGTCAGCGCGTGGCGGATGGAGAAGATGCTCGACAGGCCGTAGAGCCCGCGGGAGAAGCTCACCAGGGTCGTCGCCGACAGCCGCTTGCTCAAGGTGACGACGGTTCCCGGCAGCCCGGTCGTGGAGCTGCCGGCGGCCTCGGTTCCCGTCGTCGTGGCCGGCGTGGTCTGCACGTTGATGCTTTCCAGGCCGAGCGCGCTGGCGATGCGGTTCTGCAGCGGCGCGGAATCGCTGCTGCCGAACAGCGCCGCGGCGGCGGTCTGCAGCACGCCGAAATCGGTCGGCCCCACCTGATCGAGCGGCTGGCCGAGCACCAGCCACGACAGGATCTGCGAATCGGGCATCGCCGGGTTCGACGTGAGCTTGACCAGCGGCCGGCGGGCGCTGCCGCCGATGGTCACCCCGGCTTCGATTCCGGTCGGCAGGTCGGGCCGGGTCGCGGTGATGTTGAGACCGGGGTTGTCGATCGGGCCGGCGAAGTTGATGCGCCCGTGCGTCACCTGCAGCTGCTGGCCGTAGGCCGCGTACTGGCCCTTGACCACCTCGATGCTGCCGGTCGCGGTCGGCGGCGCCGCGTCGCCGGCCCGTACCCGGATGCTGCCGCCGAGCATGGCGTCCAGACCCATGCCGTGGACATGGAAGTCCGATCCCAGGTCGAAGCTGCCGTCGAACCGGATGGCGCGCGGCACGGCCGCCGGCTGCGACGGCTGCTGCGGCTTGCGCCCGAGCACGACCACGTCGCTGCTCAGCGTCGGGCCGGCGCTGCGCTGCAGGGCGATGTCGGCACGATCGGCGGTGAGCGCGGCGGTGACGGTGAGCAGCCGGTCGGCGAGGTCGGCGTTGGCCGTCCCGCTGACCACCAGCTGGCGGTCCGGGCGGTCGAGCACCTGCAGCTTGTCGGCGCGCAGCGCCAGCGTGGCCGCCGGCAGGCCGTCGCGCAGCCGCGCCTCGCCGCTGCCGGTCAGCATCCCGCTGCCGCCGTGGATGGCGAGGCGGTCGAGGGCGAGCCGGTCGCCGGTGAAGTGCGCCTGCAACACGCCGTCCTTCAGGTCCAGCCCCTGCGCCGGCCAGGCGAAGTGCAGCCGCGTCGCGTCGAGGCGACCGCCGAATTCGGGCGCCGCGACCGTGCCGCGTCCCTGCAGCGCGAGCTGCACGCGGCCTGCGGCGCGATAGTCGGGGCCGAGCAATGGCGCCGCCCACGCCAGGCTGGGAATGTCGACCCCGGCATCGAGCTGCAGCGGAGCGCTGCCGGCGATTCCCCAGGCGCCGCCGTGCTGCGCCAGGGACGTGCTGCCGCTGGCCTGGACCGTGCCCTGGGCCGACTGCAGCACCATCCGGCCGGAGATGCGGTCGTCCTGCGCCGCGAGATCGATCGTCGCCTGGCCGATGCCCAGTGCCAGCGGTCCGCCCGGCGCCAGCAGCGTGACGTCGCCGCCATCGCGCGCCAGGTGCAGCCGGCCGTCGACCCGGCTGCCGACGTCGACGTTCCAGTCGCCGGAGAGCACCAGCGTGCTGCGGACGGTTCGGGCCGGCGGCCCGAACAGCTTCAGCCAGTCGCCGGTGTCGATCCGCTCGATCCGGCCCGCGCTGCGCAGCCTCCCGGTCGCGTAGTCGAGGTCGGCGACGTCGATCGTCCCGCCGCGCAGGTCGACGACCGCGTGGGCGAGGTGCAGCCGCAGCGGCGTCGGCGCGAACGCGAAGTCCGCCGGCGACCGCAGGTGGACCGGCCAGCTGCCGCGGTTGTCGAGCGCGACGATCTGCCCGCTCCATCCGCGCGTCCCGCCCAGCCAGCCGCCGGTGGCCTGCAGCGCGAGGTCCAGCGGAACGCGGTCGCCGGTCGCGCCGTCGCGTCCGATCGCACCCTGCGCCCGAAGCGCCAGGGCATGGTGTGCGCGGGTGCCGTCGACGCGCAGTTCGGCGGTGCGCAGCGATGCGGCGGGCGATTGCGCGTCCTGCAGCGTGGCGTCGAGCCGCACTGGGCCGGCGAGGCCGGCGCCGGCGGCCGCGCTGAGCCGCAGCTGCGCGATGCGCAGTCCCGCGGCCTGCGGGGCCGCGCTCCAGTCCAGTCCGTCGATGTCGAGGGACATCCGGCCGGATAGTCGCGCCAGCAGGGCGTCGACTCCGGCTGTCGCGCCGTGCGAGGCGAAATCGGCGTGTGCATCGGCGCGGTCGAGCTTGAGCTGCCGGCCCCAGCCGAGGTGGCGTGCTGCGAGGGTCAACGTTCCGGCCGGCGCCTGCAGCCCGCCGGACAGCACGCCCCGGCCCTGGACGCTGCCGTGCAGCCGCGGATCGAGTTGCGCCAGCGCCGGGGCATCGACCGCCCAGGTCAGCCGATCCGCCGGACGGCCGAAGGCCCCGTGCGCCTGCAGCCGATTGCTGCCGAGGCGCAGCGCGGCGTCGACGTCCCAGAGCCGCTGTGCGTCGGCCTGCAGCGTGGCATGGCCGGTGAACCGCCGTCCGCGCCACACGCTGGGATCGAGCTGCAGCGCAAGCCTCGCGCTGCGCCCGGCGACGGCGCCCTGCGCGGCGATGCGGCCGTTCAGCGACGCCGGCGGATAGGTGCCGAACCGCGCCGGATCGAAGTTGCGCAGCGTGGCCTGCAAGGTGAACGGTTGCGGCGCGACCGTGGACAGCGTGCCGCTGGCGTCGAGCGTGCCGCCGGGCGCGGACAGCTGCAGGCGGTCGACCTGCAGCGCCGCGCCGCTGTGGCGGGCATCGAGCCGCAGCGCCCAGCCGGGCTGGGTGAGCGCCGCGTGCAGCGTCTGCTGCCCGGCCGAGGCGTCGAGGTCGAGCGGTCCGGACAGGCGGGTCGCAGTGAACCGGCCGTCCAGCGCGCGGGCGTCGAGGTCGCGTGCCTGCAGCCGGGCCTGCAGCTGCGGGCGGTGCCAGTCGAGCGTGCCGTCGATGCGTCCGGCCGCGCCGAGGTCGATGGTCAGGTCGCGCGCCACCGCCCGACCGGCGTTGCCCGACAGCTCGGCATCGAGCGCGACCAGCGGCAGGCGTTGCCGGTCGATCGGTCCCGGCGTGGCATTGTGGAGCCGCAGCCGCCCCTGCAGCCGGTCGGCAGTCGACGGCCCGAGCGCGAGCGTGACGTCGAGCGTCGCGTGCGGCAGCGCCGCGTCGAACCGTGCCGGGTCGATCCGGGTGGCATCGAGCCGGGCCTGGGCGATCGGCGTCGGCGCAAACGGGGTCAACCGGGCATCGACCCGCGCCTGCCCCTCGCGGGCCTGGAGCGTGCCGCGCAGCCGGAAATCCGCCAGCGTGCCGTGCGCCGCGAGCGCGACGGCGACCGGCGACGCCCCGGCGCGGTCGACGGCGAGGCGGGCGTCGAGCCCGAACGGTGCGCGGTCGGCCAGTGTGCCGGTGAGGCTCGCCCGGGCCCAGGGCGTGGTCGCCGCGGCGTGCACGGTGTAATGTCCTGCAGCGTAGGTCAGACGTCCGCCGATCGCGCCGTAGCGGCGCAGCGCCCCGGGCGCGCCGAGGCGCAAGTCGGCCACGGCCAGCCGATCGATGGCGATCGCGAATGGCAGCTGCAGCGTGGCTGGCGCGTGCGGCGTCGCGCCCGACGGACGGTTGCCGCGCGATTCGATGTCGACCTGCCGCGCCGCCAGCGATTCGACGGCGATGCGCCGCTGCAGCAGCGCGGCCGGGCGCCAGCGCAGGGTGGCGTCCTGCAGCGTCACCACCGTGCCCGGCGTGTCGATGCGCAGCCGGCCGACGCGCAGGGCGTGCCACAGGCTGCCGCGGACGCCGACGGCGGCGATCCGCACCGTGCCGAGTTGCACCGGGGTTTGCGCCGCCAGCCAGCGCAAGCCGCCTGCACTGCCCAGCCAGGCCAGCCCCGCAGCCGCGCCGAGCGCGAGCCCGAGCGACGCCGCGGCCAGCCACGCCAGCAGGCGGAACAGCGCGCGACGGCGCGCGGAGGGAGCGGGCGCCGCAGCCATCAGAACGAGATTCCCGCGTTGAAGTCGAGCCGGAAGGCGTGCACCGCCTGACCGTAGGCGACGTCGACCGAGACCAGCCCGACCGGGCTGCGCCAGCGCACACCGGCGCCATAGCCGCGCACCGGCTTGAGCGCGCTCCAGGTGTCGGCGGCATTGCCGGCGTCGTAGAACACGGCGCCGCCCCATTGCCGCGAGAACCAGTGGTCGTATTCGGCGCTGCCCACCAGCAGGTAGCGTCCGCCGACGATGGCGCCCGATTGCACCAAGCCCAGGCTCTGGTAGGCATAGCCGCGCACCGACTGCGCGCCGCCGGCGCGGAACAGGAAGTTCTGCGGCACGCCGCTGGCGCCGTTGGCCAGCACTGCGCCGATCTCGCCGCGGAAGATGAGCTGGTTGCGCCGGTCGAGCGGCAGGTAGCCGATGCCGCGGGCGTACAGCCGGACGAAATTGGCGCTCGACAGCAGGGCCCGGCTGGCGCCGCCGAGCTGCAGGTTGACGATCGTTCCTCGCGTCGGGTAGAGCAGGCTGTCGATGTCGCGCCGCGTCCAGCCGAGATTCAGGCTGAGCGCGTGGACTTCGCTCGACGCCGCGCCGGCCGGCTGCAGGCTCTCGGCCTGGTACTGCAGCGTCGCCACGGTGTCGATGCGCCCGCGGATCCGCTCACGCTGCGCCGCGATGCTGGAGTTGCGCGTCACCAGTCCCGAGATGTCGGTCCGGTCCTGCGACAGCGTGACGCTGTCGTCGTATCCGGCGGCCGTGCGCGGCAGCGCGAGCTGCAGGCTGCCGCTCTGCTCGCGGGTCTGCAGCTTCACCTCCCCCTTGAGGCGCCAGGCGCGGTCGAGCACGTCCAGATCCTGGTAGTCCATCTGCACGCGCTGGCCGGTGTCGCTGCTCACGCCGACGCCGAATCCGAGCTTGCGGGCGCGGTTCTCGCTCACCTGGACGTCGACCGGGACGCGGCCGTCGCGGGCCTGCTGCAGGTCGGCGTCGACCACGGCGTTGCGGAAATACGGGCTGTTCTGCAGCGCGGCCTGGTAGTCGAGCAGGCTGGACTGCGAATACCGGCTGCCGGGCGTGATCGGCGCGAGGCGTTCGACGATGCTCGCCGGATAGCGCTGTAGCCCGGTGATCTTCAGTCCGCCGAAGCGGTACGCCGGGCCGGTGTCGAGCACCACCCGCAACGCGACCTGGCGCGTCGCCGGGTCGACCGTGGCACGGCTGTCGGCGATCCGCGCCGCCGGCCAGCGGCCCGCCAGCAGCGCCGACAGCGCCGCGGTCTTGGCGGTCTCCCAGCCGGCGTCCTGGAAGATGGCGCCGGGCCGGAGCGTCCAGCTGCGCGTCAGCCGCGCCCCGAGGTCGGTGTCGGCAGCGCCGTCGGGGCCGACGACGCGGATGTCCACGCTGTGCACCCGCGCCGGCTCGCCCGGGACGACGTCGAGCACCACGGTCGGCATCGGCGCGTCGGGCTGCTCGACGCGCACGGTGATCCGCGGCGAGAAATACCCCTGCGTCTCGAGCAGCCGCCCGGCCTGCGCCGGCGCTTCGGCGGCCAGCCGGGCGATCTGGTCGTGCTGCAGTCCCGGGAAGGTGCGCCAGCGGTAAAGGTCGAGATGGCCGGCGAGCAGCGGGCGAAATGCGTCCGGTGCGTCGAGCTCGATGCGATAGTGGGCGGCGGCCTGCGCCGCCGGCGCGACGTCCGGCGGTGATGCCGTCGCCGCTGCAGCGGGCTGCGCCAGCGCCAGCCAGGCGCCGAGCGCAGCCGCTGCGCGGCGCAGCCGACGGACCGGGCGGCGGGCGGGGGCGATCTCGGCCATGCGGCAATTATGGCCAACGGCCCGCGCGCCCGGCGCGCGGCGTCACTTCTTCAGCGAATCGCGGATCTCGCGCAGCAGCAGCGTGTCCTCGGGGGTCGGCGCGGGCGGGGGCGGCGGGGCGGCGTGCTTGAGCTTGGAGATCATCCGCACCATCAGGAAGATGACGAAGGCCAGCAGGATGAAATTGACCGTGACCGTCAGGAAGTTGCCGTAGGCCAGCACCGGGACGCCAGCCTTTTTCAGTGCCGCCAGTGTCGGTTCGGTGCCCGGCGGAACCTTGCCCAGGGTGATGAACAGGTTGGAGAAATCGAGCCTGCCGATGATCGCGCCGACGACGGGCATGATCACGTCGCCCACCAGCGATTCGACGATCTTGCCGAATGCGCCGCCGATGATCACCGCCACAGCCAGGTCGACGACGTTGCCCTTGACGGCGAACTCCTTGAAGTCCTTGAGCAGGGACATTGCGAACTCCTTTCGGGGTGGATGAATCGCGCCGGGTGCCGGACGCAGGATACATTTTGCGGGCAAAGCCGCGTCGTCGCCCGGCCGGCGACATCCCCCGACCGCGGGAAACGCTCCGACACAGCTGATACATACTGCCCCTAGTTTCGGCATTCCGCCCTTGCATAAATTCGCCATACCCAGGTTTTGCTCCTCGTGGGCGTGAAGCTTGGCCAGGCACGATGCGGCTGTACCCCGGGTCGTGCCGCCCCGTTGAGCAGGGAGCGTGCCGCGGTTGCCGATGGCGATCCGTGGCACCGGAAAAACAACAACCAGCAGGAGACAGGTCCCATGGGACGTGATACCGCCGCTCGATCGGCGCAGAACTTCCCCCGAATGCCATAGCGCGCACGTCCCTTGCGTGTGCGTGGCATCCCGCGCGGCCGGCACGAACCGGCGGCGCGGTTGCATCGATTCGCCGGCGAATCCAGACCGGCGGATTTCCCAACCTTGTGAGGAGCAAACCTTGAAATCCGTCAAAACCCTCCTGGCCGTCGCCGTCGGTATCGGCGCGGCGCACGCCGCCTTCGCGGCGAACCTTCCCGGCCCGCTGGTCACGCCGCAGTGGCTCAAGGCCCACATGAACGAGGTGCAGGTCGTCACCATCGGCGATGGCGTGGCCAAGATGTTCAGCGCGCAGCCGCAGATGAAGGGCAGCACGGTGGTGAAGGTCGGCGGCCACGTTCCGGGATCGCTGATGGTCGACTTCGGCGACATCCGCCAGGCGCGGGTCGAGAACGGGGTCAAGCTCAAGGCGCTGCTGCCGACTGCGGAGTTCTTCACCGCGGCGATGGACAAGGCCGGGCTCGACAGCGGCAAGCCCATCGTGATCGTGCCCGAAGGCGAAGGCCTGGCGCCGATGGACATGGGGACCCGGCTGTACTTCCAGCTGCGCTACTTCGGCGAACCGGCCTCGCAGGTCGCGCTGCTCAACGGCGGAACGGCCGCCTGGCTGCACGCCGGCTACCAGGTCGACACCGGCGCCGCGCCGGGCGCCGCGGGCAGCTGGAAGGCCGGCAAGGAGGATGGCGCGATCCTGGCGACCCTCGCCGAGGTGCAACACGCCGTCCACGACGGCAGCCGCCAGTTCATCGACGCCCGTCCGACCCCGCAATACCTGGGAATCGTGCGCAAGCCGATCGACAAGTCCGCGGGTCATCTGCCGGGCGCCAAGTCGTTCCCGACCGACTCGATCGTCAGCACCAAGGACGGTGTGACCGAGTTCATGAGCGCGCCGGACTACAAGGCGATCTTCAAGGCCTACGGCATCAGCCACAGCATGCCGACGACGACCTACTGCAACACCGGTCACCTGGCTTCGGGTGCGTGGTTCGTCGTGCACGAAATCCTCGGCAACCGCGATTCCAAGCTGTACGCCAACTCGATGAACGAGTGGACCAACCTGGGCAATCCGACCGTCGGCCTGCCCGGCTGATCGCGTCCGTCGCTGCAGTCCAAGCCGGCTCGCGCAGCCGGCTTTTTTCTTTCCGCCTTTTGCGGTGCAATAGCGTTACGTGCCGCGGACAGGCTGGATTCACATGCCATCACAGGGGCGTCCCCAGCCTTTCCTGTTGCATTGCAGCTCAGTGCTTACCCTGACCAAATCATCGCCGGTACGTCAGCACGCGGTCAGCAATGGAAAAAACAATCCGTCATCCAAGTGACGTTCGGTAACAAAAGGCAAGACAAGCCCGGCCGATCGTCCTGCCTCAGGCGTCGTTCCGCCGGTCCATGCCGCGGTTCGGGGCGGATTACACAACCAGGAGACTGAGCATGGCTTCCATCACCTTGGGCGCGGCGTCGCGCCCGATGTCCGGGTCCGAGCGAAAGGTGATCTTCGCCTCGTCGCTCGGAACGGTTTTCGAGTGGTACGACTTCTACCTCTACGGCTCGCTTGCGGCCATCATCGCCAAGAAGTTCTTCGCCGGCCTGGACCCCGGCTCCGCGTTCATCTTCGCGCTGCTGGCGTTTGCCGCCGGCTTCATCGTCCGCCCGTTCGGGGCGCTGGTGTTCGGGCGACTGGGCGACATGATCGGACGCAAGTACACCTTCCTGGTCACCATCCTGATCATGGGCATGTCGACCTTCATCGTCGGCGTGCTGCCCAGCTACGCGGCGATCGGCGCGGCCGCACCGGTCATCCTGATCGCGCTGCGGCTGCTCCAGGGCCTGGCGCTCGGCGGCGAATACGGCGGTGCGGCGACCTATGTCGCCGAGCATGCGCCGCACGGCAAGCGTGGCGCCTACACCTCGTGGATCCAGACCACCGCGACGCTAGGGCTGTTCCTGTCGCTGCTGGTCATCCTCGGCACCCGGACCTTCCTCGGCGAGACGGCGTTCAACGACTGGGGCTGGCGCGTGCCGTTCCTGGTGTCCATCCTGCTGCTGGCCGTCTCGGTGTGGATCCGCCTGAAGCTCAACGAATCGCCGGCCTTCGTCAAGATGAAGGCCGAGGGCAAGGCGTCCAAGGCGCCGCTGACCGAGGCGTTCGCGCGCTGGGGCAACCTGAAGTACGTGGTGCTCGCGCTGCTGGGCCTCGTCGCCGGCCAGGCGGTGGTCTGGTACACGGGACAGTTCTACGCCCTGTTCTTCCTCACCCAGACGCTGAAGGTCGACGCGGTCACCGCCAATCTGCTGATCGCCGCGGCGCTGCTGATCGGCACGCCCTTCTTCATCGTCTTCGGCGCGCTGTCGGACCGGATCGGCCGCAAGCCCGTCATCCTCGCCGGTTGCCTGATCGCCGCGCTGACCTACTTCCCGCTGTTCCAGGCACTGACCCACTACGCCAACCCGGCGCTGTACAAGGCGGTGCAGAACTCGCCGGTGACGCTGACCGCCGATCCGTCGCAGTGCACCTTCCAGTTCAACCCGACCGGAACGGCCAAGTTCACCTCGTCGTGCGACATTGCCAAGCAGATGCTGGCGGCGAATTCGGCCAACTACGAAACCAAGGCCGGATCGGGTCCGGCGGTGATCCGGATCGGCGACACGACCATCCAGGTGGTTGGCGCCAAGGATCTGCCGCCCGAGGAATTCAAGGCCCGGGAGGCCGCGCTGAAGAAGGACATCGGCGCCGCGCTGAAGGCGGCAGGCTATCCGTCCAAGGCCGATCCGGGCCAGATGAACACGGTGATGGTCGTCGCCATCCTGACCCTGCTGGTGATCTACGTGACCATGGTCTACGGGCCGATCGCCGCAGCGTTGGTCGAACTGTTCCCGACCCGCATCCGCTACACGTCGATGAGCCTGCCCTACCACATCGGCAACGGCTGGTTCGGCGGTCTGCTGCCGACCATCGCGTTCGCGCTGGTCGCACAGAACGGAAACATCTACTACGGACTGTGGTACCCGGTGATCATCGCCGCGGCGACCTTCGTCATCGGCCTGTTGTTCCTGCCCGAGACCCGGTCGCGCGACATCTACGCGCACGACTGAACGGAACGCCTCCGCCGCCATCGGTGGCGGCGCTGATTCGACGCCCGCCATGTGCGGGCGTCCTTTTGTCTTTTTGGCGGGCCGATCGCCGGCGATGCGCCGGCCACCGAAGACGCCGTGTGCGGCGGCGGTTCGCTGGCCGGCAGTTCGTCGCCGCGATCAGCCGGACGCGGAACCTGGCTGCAACGCCGCGGGGCCCGATCCGGTTCGCGCCGCATGCAGGCAGGGAGCGTGCACGAGGTGGCCGTGCCACAGGCCGTGCGCGCTGCGCGCTGCGACGACGATCCACGCCCCCACCAGCGCAACGATCAACGCTGCGGCGAAGGCGGTGAAGAACGGGATCCCGGTGCGCAATCCAAGCGTCAGGCTGGCCGCGGTGTACACGCCGAGCGGGAAGGTGAAACCCCACCAGCCGAGGTTGAACGGCAGGCCGCGCCGAACCTGGATGGCGGTGAGCGCGACGGCGGTGACGAGCCACCACAGCCCGAGGCCCCAGAGGACCAGCGCGCCGAGGATGCCCAGCGGACCCGCCAGCGCGGCGACCGCAGCCATCGGCGTTGCGGCGAACGCGCCCGGCGCGGCGGCGCCCAGGGTCAGCAGTGCGAAGGCACCGGTCCCGATCGGACCGAGGCTGAGCCAGGTCGACACGCCCAGTTCCTTCGGCGGCAGCTTGTGCAGCGCCAGCCGCAGATAGAGCACCGTCAGGATGCCCAGGGCGATCGGCACCGAAACGCCCCATAGCGCATAGCCGGCGGCGACGATCGGCTGCGCCTGGCTTGCGGGCAGGTGTTGCGCCAGGAAACCGGCGCTCGACGCTGCGACCTCGGCCGGTACCACCGGCAGCAGCCAGACTCCGGTCATTCGGTCCAGGCTGTGCTCCTGGGTCGTGAACTGGTACCAGGGAACGATCCATCCGGTGGCGAGCGACAGCACGACATCGAGCCACCAGAGCTGCAGCGCCCAATGTGCGGTCGCGGCGTTGCCGGGGTAGAACAGCACGAGGCCGTTGATCAGCGGCACCAGCGCCATCGGCAGGGCGCCGAGGAACATCGACTGCACCGGATGATGCAGCAGCGGCATCGCGTGGCGGGTGAACAGCACCCAGCGCGAAACGAACAGTGCGACGAAGACGGCAAAGATCGCGGCATCGGCGAAGAACAGCCGGTGCGCCAGCGCGTGCAGCGCCGGGCTCGGCGCGGGAAACTGCGCCAGCAGCAGGAACACGATCCCCGTGCCCATGTTGACGGTGAACCAGTTGGGGGTGAATTGGCGCACCAGTTCGAGGGGCGAGTGCAGGCGATTCAGCGGTTTCCAGGCGGACATGGCAGGATGCAGAACAAGTGTCGGGTGACATCGAGAGCGGCTGTTGCCATGCTAGGTGGGGTATAGTGACAAGTAAAACAGATTGTTTTTGTTTTTATCATTCATTATTTCGGTAGATTGGTGGCGCCAGCCTGCCCGAACAAGCAACGCTGTCGGCCGGATCGATGCGGCCGGCGTTCTAGTCGCATGATGAAATTGGAAAGACCCCGCCTGCTTTGGGCGCGGCGACTGGTTCTGGCGCTGGCCGGGCTGGCTTGCGGCGCCGGTCCGGCCCTGGCGGCGGCGCCGGGCGCGTCCGCGCCGGCCGCAGCCGAAGTGACCTTGCATGCCGACTGGGCGGTCCGGCTGGAGGCGGACGGCCAGGGATCGGACGCGCGCGGGGCACAGTTGCTGGTGCTCCTCGGTGCCCTCGGCGGGACCGACGGGATCGCCCAGGCGCAGGATGCGGTCACCCTCCCGGCGGATGGCGACGGACCTTACCGCGTCGACAGCACGCTGACTCCCCGCGGCGCGCTGGCGGTGCTGCTGCGACGGCTGCACTGGGTCCGCAGTGCCAGCGGACGGATGGCGGACGGCCAGGCCGATCTGCTGACCGCCAGCAGCCAGCGCGGCGATGCCGCGCCGATGACGGCACGCGTTTCCGGTGGCCGACTCGCCCTGCGCGACGGCAACCAGCCCGTGCACGACAAGCCGGCGCCGGACGGGCTGCTCGACCCGCTCAGCCTGGGCTGGGGCTATCTGCTGCGACCGCTTCCGACGCAGCCATTCACCCTCCCGCTGCTGATCAACGACGGCGTCCAGACCGCAGACGTCGTGCCGCGCGCGGCGACACTGCAATGGCAGGGACAGCCGGTCGCCTGCGTCCTGCTCGACGCGCGCAGCAACGACAGCAGCGCGAAGCTGCGCATCTGGCTGCGCAAGAGCGACGGCCTGCCGCTGCAGATCGAGCTCGGCATGGGCGAGCGCTACGGACTGAACGTGGTGCAGACCCTGGCGCGCGTTCCGGACGGACTGGCCGAACTGCACGTGGGTCGCATCGCGGCGCGCTGAGCGGTTCGCGTCCGCCCGCATGGTCAAGGCCGGATCGCGGCGCTAGGCTGTGACCATGGACGACGTGAAGACACCATCCGTGCCCGACGGCGAGTTGCCCCGCGTGCGGCTGCAGATCAAGCAGGGCGCCGCGATCGGCCCCGGGAAGGCAGCGCTGCTCGAGGCGCTCGAACGCACCGGCTCGATTTCCGCTGCCGGACGCGATCTCGGAATGAGCTATCGCCGGGCATGGCTGCTGATCCACAGCGTCAACCAGGCGTACAAGGAGCCGCTGGTCGAAGCGTCCAAGGGGGGCGCCGGCGGTGGCGGCGCGCAGCTCACGCCGCTCGGGCGGGAGGTGCTGTCGATCTACCGCCGCATGGAGCGCAAGGCGATCCGGGCGATCCAGCCGGAGATCGACATCCTGCAGCGACTGCTGCGCGGCTGAGCGCGCTGCCCGAGGATCCGCGTCATTGCGGTGCGGCCGCCGCGGCGGCCGTTTCGGCGCCCTGGCGTTCCCGCAACTGCGCGGTGACGCCCTGCATGGCCCGATCCATGAGTCCCTGCGATTCCAGCGGCAGGATCAGGCCGCGCGCCGCCATGCGTTCGAGCGCGCGCCGCGTCATCGAGTGCGCCCGGCCGCCGACCTTGCTGGAGAACATGTAGAACAGCCCCTGCGGGCTGCGCCAGGTGAGCTGCGCACGTGTCGAGCGGCCCTGCACCTGCAGCTGCACCCAGCTGCCGATGTCGAGTGACGCAATCAGCCCGGCGACCTCGGCCGGTGACAGCACGGCCGCGTCCTGCGGCGCCGTCGTGGGCGCATCGACCGTCGGTTCGCCGTTCGCCGCGGCCGGCGTCGGCTCGGCGGCGGCCACGTCGCTGGCCTCGATCAGCCCGCTCGTGAGTTTTTCCTCGTTGCGTACCAAGGCCTCGGGCAGGCCCGGCGCGACAACCGGGCCCGCCGTCTGCGCCGGGTGCAGCAGTCGCGCCCACTCGCGCTGCAGCAGCAGGGCATCCTCCCGCGACAGCGCGCGCTCGCCCTCGCCCTGCCCCTTGATCGCCTGCGCATGCGCCTGCATCAGCCAGGAGAAGAATTCCTGGCGCTTCGCCGCGGGCAGCGAGATCAGGTCGAGGCCGTCGTTGAGATGCCGGACCAGGTCGGGCAGCAGCTTGAGCAGCGCCTTGCGGTCGGCCTCGGACGACTTCGGCTGCACGCTCCAGATCAGGTCGCTCGCCGCGCCCTTGTAGGTCTGCGTGGGTTCGGCGTCCTCGCCGAAGCGCAGCACCGCCTCGGCCAGCACGGTCGACCAATGCTCGAGCATGAAATCGCGAAGCTGCGTATGGGTATGCAGCCGCGAGAACACGTTCTGCAGATGGCGGTACAGCGCGCCGTGCAGCAGGCTGCGGAATTCGGCGCGGCGCAGGGCATCGACCGCGTCCGATTGCTGCTGCTCGACCGCGGCAGCACCCTCGGCGATGTGGCGCTGCAGGTCGTCGAGCTGGCGCTGGTAGATCGCGACGTCGTCGTCTTCCGCGTTGACGATGGCCTCGACCATGCGCGACAGGAACGGCAGGAAGCGCTGTGCCCCGGGTTCGTCGACGCTGGAGAAGCCGGCGCTGTACTCGGCCACGCGGTTGAGCAGCTTGCGCGTCGGATGACTGCGGGAGCTGAACAGGCTGGCGTCGCGCAGCCCGAGCCGCAGCACCGGGATCTGCAGCCGCGCGAGTTGCGCCTTGACCGCAGGCAGCAGCTTGGGATCGGCGAGGATGTGGTCGAACAGCAGCGAGACGACGTCGATGGTCAGGCGCTCGAGCGGGCGCGATGCCGCGTCGTACAGGCTCTGGCGATGCTGCTCGATCAGATTGACTGCGGCGCTTGCGCCCGCGTCGTCGCGCCAGTTCACGTCGCGCAGACCGAGCCGGTCGGTCAGCAGCAGACGGTCGAGCGCTTCGCGCAGCTGCGGGTTCAGTCCGAGCGCCTGACCGAAGACCGACGGACTGAAGCCGCTCGGCGCGATTCCCGAAGGGGGAAATCCCGACGGCGCGAACCCGGGCGCGCCGGCTTCGCCGCTGCCCGTGGCCTGCCCCGGCATGCCGCGCCCGCCGAGCAGCTGCTGCAGCGCTTCGAGGTGCAGCTCCGCGCCACTGAGCGCCGCGGCCGACAGCACATGGCCCTCGCCACCGGCCGCGTCCTGCGGCGGCGGCCGGCCGGTGCGGTACTGCGCCGGTTCGACGTGCATTTCGGCGAGGCGCTTGTTGTAGAGCGAGTAGGTGTCCTTGAGGGCTGCCGACATGCCCTTGCCGAAGGCACGCAGCAGGGCGGTCCGCTCCTCGGCGTCGACGGCGACCACGCCCAGCGCGTGATGCAGCGAGCGGCTGAACACCTCGGGGCGCAGCGGATTGGCCGTCGGCGCGGCCTGCGTGCCACCGCGCAGGCTGTCCAGGCGTGCTCCCAGGTCGCGGACTTCCCATTGCGCCTCCGCTTCGAGCAGGTGGGTCAGGCGCGACACTTCGACGCCTTCCTCGAGATCGGCGTCGTCCATCAGGGTCAGCGTCTCGAGTTGCGCGTAGCTCGCCGCGGGCACCGGCGGCGGGCCGCTCATCTCTTCGTCCAGTACCTGCTGGAAGCGGTCGACGAACGCCTGCGTCAGGCGCGATTCGCTCTGCCGCAGCGCCAGCCCCATGTCCGTGTAGATCTGACGGTCGCGGCTGTTGCCGGCGAGCTCCGCCTGCTGTTCAAGCGCCGCGATCACCTGATGCACGACGGAACGGATCAGCTCGTCCGAGCGCTGCAAGGCATCGTCGATGCATTGCTGGAAGATTTCGGTGGGAAGCATCGAAGCGGGGGATCGGCTCCGCTGGAGCCGGATCGCACGGAAGGACGTCTCGACCGATTGTCGGTGAACTCGCACGGACGGGACAAGCTTTCGCGCAAAAATGCACGCTTTGGCCGGCCTATTGTCGCCGCAGCGACCCACCCCGCGATGCCCGATGCCCTGTCGACAGCCGAACTCAGGGACCAGCTCGGCCGGATTCTTGCGGCCCGCGATGCCGGAACGTGGCGGGTGCAGCCGCTGCAAGCGAGCGGCTTCTGCGCGACCTGGCGCGCCGAATGCGCCGGTCGCACCCTGTTCGTGAAGACGCAGCCCGCATCCTCGGCCGAGGTGCTCCACGCCGAGGCCGACGGACTGCGGGCGCTCGCGGCGGCCACGGCATTGCGCGTGCCGGCCGTCGACGGCCTCTGGGAGCTGCCGGACGGCGGTGCCGCGCTGGCGCTCGAATGGCTCGACCTGCACCGTGCCGACGCCGGCTTCGGCGCCCGCTTCGGCGCGGCGCTGGCCCGGGTGCACCGGGCCGACTGCCCGTTGCACCCGGCGGGATTCGGCTGGCATCGCGACAACTGGCTCGGCACGACGCAACAGGCCAATCAGCGCAGCGCCGCCGCCGGAACCGCCGACTGGATCGCATTCTTCGGCGAGCAGCGCCTCGCCGAACTGGCATTTCGCCTTGACCGGCGGGACGGCACGATCGCGCTGGTGGATGCAGCCCGGCAGGTGATCGCCGCGTTGCCACGGTTGTTCGACGACGGCTACCAGCCGCGCCCCGCGCTGATCCACGGCGACCTCTGGAGCGGCAATTGGGGAATGCTGGGCGACGGCACGCCGGTGGTCTTCGATCCGGCGGTGTCGTGCAGCGACGCGGAGGCGGAGCTGGCCATGATGGAACTGTTCGGCGGGCTGCCGCCGGGATTCTGGCCGGCGTATCGCGACGCCGCAGGCCTGCACCCGGGCTACGCGCGGCGGCGGCCGGCCTATCAGCTCTACCACCTGCTCAACCACGTGCTGCTGTTCGGTGGCTACGAGTCACAGGCGCTGGCCTGTGCGCGGCAGGCGTTGCGGCTGGCGGGTTGAGGCGCGCGGCCCGCCCCGCCGGCCGGCGGGGCGGAACAGGCTGTCACAACGGCTGCGCCGGCTTCGCCGCACAATCCCGCCGCAACCGTTGCCGGCACATCCGTGCGGCGACTCGCCCAAGGAGACCATCCCATGCAGCAGAAGACCATCCCCTTGCAGACCGACGACGGCCAGCAGATCCAGGCCTACACCGCCAACCCCGACGGCAAGCCGCGGGGCGGGATCGTGGTCGTGCAGGAGATTTTCGGCGTCAACCCGCATATCCGCAGCGTGGTCGACGGCTATGCCGCCGCGGGCTACGCGGCGATCGCGCCGGCGGTGTTCGACACGGTCGAGAAGAACGTCGAGCTGGCCTATGACGGCCAGGGCGTGCAGAAGGGCATCGACCTCGTGTCGCGGCTCGGCTTCGAGCGTGCACTGTCCTCGGTGCTCGCGGCGGCCCGGGCGGTCGAGTCGGCCGGCAGGGTCGGCGTCGTCGGGTTCTGCTGGGGCGGCAGCGTGGCCTACCTTGCCGCGATCCGCGCCGGCCTGCCGGCGGTGAGCTACTACGGCGGCAGCAATGTGCGCTTCGTCGGCGAGCCGTCCAAGGGACCGCTGCAGTTCCACTACGGGCTGCGTGACGCGCACATCTCCGAGGCCGACCGCGAAGCGGTGCGCGCCGCCAATCCGGATGCGGAGTTCTACGTCTACGACGCCGACCACGGCTTCAACTGCGACGTCCGCCCGAGCTACGACGCCACGGCGGCCGGGCAGGCACGCGAACGCGCGCTGGCGTTCTTCGCGCGGCACGTCGGTTGAGCGCCCGTCGCGGGCCGTGACCGATACTGTGGGCTTTTGCCCGCCGTCGCCATGGCCCTGCACCGCATCCGCCGTATCCGCGCGCCGCTCTCGGAACGCTGGGCGCCGCGCCTGCCCGCCGCGCGGCGCAGCGGAATCGAGAGCTGGCTGACCGATCCTGGATCGCTCACCCGGCGCCTGCGCAGCGCCAGCGACCGTTTCGAGCTGCGGCTGCTGCGCCAGGGTCCGAGTCGCGCGCTGCGCGACGAATATCCGCTGCTCGGCGTCCCGGCCGGACGCAAGGTCTGGTGCCGCGACGTGCTGCTCGTCGCCGACGGCGTGCCGCGGGTGCTCGGGCACAGCGTCTGCGCGCTGCCGGCGCTGCACCGCACCTGGCGTCTGCTGCGGCACCTCGGCGTCAAGCCCGTCGGCGACGCGGTGTTCACCCGTCCGCGGACCCGGCGTAGCGCGTTGCGGGTGCGGGCCCTGGCCGACGGCGACGCCCTGCGCCGGCTCGCCGCTGCGGCACGTCCCGACGTGGCCGGACCGCTCTGGGCACGCCGGTCCGCCTTCGTGTTCGCGGGCCAGGCGCTCTGGGTGACCGAGGTGTTCTTCGGCTGAGCCGGTTGTCGATTCAGGTCCGGCCGGCGAACAGCGGCGGACGCAGGGCGTTCCACGGGTGCGCCTGTTCGAGTTGCGCGGCGAGGCGGAACAGCCGGTCCTCGCGCCCCCACGCCGCGGCGAATTGCACGCCCAGCGGCAGCCCGCGCGCATCCAGGCCCCATGGCACCGACATCGCGGGCGTGCCGGTGAGATTCGCGAGCTGGGTGAACGGCGTGCGGTGCAGGTTGTCGAATGCCAGCTTCTCGACCAGGCCGCTACGCCGAAGAACTCCTCCCAGCCCCAGCGTCAGCACCGCGTCGAGCAGCGCCCGCTGCCAGCGTGGCGGATCGAGCTCACCGATCCGTGCCGGCGGCTGCGCGCAGGTCGGGGTGAGATACAGATCGAAGCGCTCGAACCATGCGCCCAGGGCCCGCATGTGCGTGTTCCAGCCGGCGCGCGACAGCGCATAGTCGCCCGCGGACAGCGCCCGGCCGACCAATCCGAGCGCGCGGGTGTCGGGCTCGCAGGCCGATTCGGCCACGCCGCGCTGCTTCCACCACGCGAGTTGCGCTGCGACCTGCCCGAAATACATGGTCAGGTAGTCGCGCGCGAGTTGCAGCCCGTCGATCGCCGGCTCGACCGGCTCGACCGCATGGCCGAGCGATTCGAGGGTCCGGGCGCAGTCGTCGGCTGCGCGCGCCCAGTCGGCATCGACCGCCCCGCCGATCGGCGAACGCGTGCACAGCGCGATCCGCAGCCGGCCGGGGTCGGCACCGACTTCCTGGGCGTACGGTCGTGCCGGCGCAGCGGCAACGTACGGATCGCCCGGTTCGGGGCCGGCGAGCACGTCGAGCAGCGCCGCCGAGTCGCGCACGCTGCGCGAGATGGCGTGCGTGGCGACCGCGCCTTCCCACAGCTCGTCGAACTGCGGCGCGCAGCTCACCCGGCCGCGCGACGGCTTGAGGCCGAACAGGCCGCAATACGCCGCGGGGATGCGGATGGAT
>JAKAIB010000178.1 GCA_021814605.1 Pseudomonadota bacterium
GGCCGACTGCGCACAGTGCCATGGCGACGCGATGCAGGGACGCACCGCCCCGGCACTGCGCGGGCCCGGCTTCGCGCCGGCGACCAACTCGACCATGACCATCGGCGGCATCGACCAGTACGTCACGACCAACATGCCGGCCGACAAGCCGGGTCAGCTCAAGCCGAAGGAGTACGCGGACATCATGGCCTACCTGCTGCACGCCAACGGCTACGAGCCGTCGGGCAAGGTCATGACGCCGGATTCGGCGAGCAACGACCAGTCCGCGTTCAACTCCTACGTCAAATGAGGGCGGCGCAAGGGAATCGCGGCCCCGGCTGCATCGCCGCTGCCGCCGCGTGCGCCTTGTGCGCGGCGGCAGTCCCGGCGCATGCCGCCGGCGTGCCCGCAGCACCGGCGCCGGCAGCGTCCGCGGCGGTGTCGACGCTGTCGACGGTGACGGTGCAGGGCATCAGCTATGGCGGCAATGCGGTGCAGCTGCCGTCCACGGCGCAGGTGCTCGACCGGCGCACGTTGACCGAAGGCAAGGCGCAGGTCAACCTGTCGGAGAGCCTGAACGAGGTACCCGGTCTGGTGGCCAACAACCGCCAGGACTACGCCCAGGACATGCAGATCTCGCTGCGCGGCTTCGGTGCCGACGCGCCGTTCGGCGTGCAGGACGTGTACATGACCCTGGACGGCATCCCGCTGACCATGCCCGACGGCCAGGGGCAGTCGCAGCTCATCGACCTGCCCACCATCGGCGCGATCAAGGTCATCAAGGGGCCGTTCGCCGCGCTGTACGGCAATGCTGCCGGCGGCGTCATCCAGGCCTACACCCGCGACGCTCCGCAGCAGCCCAGCCTGAGCGTGGGCACGTGGTTCGGCGCCTGGAACAGCCGCCAGACCACCCTGGTGGGTGGTGGGACCAGCGGCGCCTGGAGCGGCCTGGTGGGGCTGACCGACTTCCGCACCGACGGCTGGCGCGCGCACAGCAGTGCCACGCGCCGGCAGTTCAACGGCACGCTGCACTGGTCACCGCACGCTGACGACCGGTTCAGCCTGGTGCTCAACGCGCTCAACCAGGACGCGCTCGACCCCGGCGGATTGACCCGCGCCGAGCTGCAGAGCAATCCGCGTCAGGTCGATCCGGCGATGCTGGCGTTCGACACCCGCAAGAGCGTGCGCAACCGCCAGGCCGGCGTGGTGTGGGAGCACCGCTTCGACGCCGACAACACCCTGCGCATGAGCGTGTACGACGGCACCCGCAGCATCACCCAGTACCTGCCCTTCACCGGCAGCTTCGGGACCTCCGCTGGCGGGGTGGTGGACCTGGCCGACCACTTCGGCGGCGTCACCGGTGCCTACAGCCACCGGACGGCGCTGGCCGGACGTCCCCTGACCCTGGCTGCCGGGGTCGACTACGGCCGCGAGAACGAATACCGCAAGGGCTACGTCAACGACCACGGCGTCACCGGTACGCTGCGCAACGACCAGTACAACACCGTCGACAATCTCGCGCAGTACGTCCAGGCGCACTGGACCCTCGGCCCGCGCTGGTCGGTCAGCGGCGGCGTGCGCCACGACCAGGTCCGGTTCGACTCGGCCAACGCCGCCGACACGCCGTTCCAGCCCGGCAGCACGGGCGCCGCCAGCTACGGCAGCACCGACCCGGTGGTCGGCGTGCTCTACCGGCTCGACGCGCGCACCCAGGTCTATGCCGACTACGGCCACGGCTTCGTCACGCCGACGTTCTATCAGCTGGCCTACCGGCCCGGCGGGGCGCCCGGGCTGAACTTCGCGTTGCAGCCCATGCATCTGCGCAATACCGAGATCGGCTTGCGCAGCAACCTGGGCGCAGTGCGGCTGCAGGCCGCGGTCTATGCGGTGAGCACCGACAACCAGATCATCGTTGCGAGCTCCAGCGGTGGGCGCACCACCTACGCCAACGCCGGCAAGACCTGGCGCCAGGGCCTGGAGCTTGACCTGGATGCCGCCTTGCCGGCGCACCTGAGCACCCATCTGGCGTACAGCCTGATCGACGTCCACTTCAACGGCGGGCCGAACAACGGCAACACCCTGCCGGGAGTGCCGCGCCAGCAGCTCTATGCCGGGCTGACGTGGCGTCCGCCGATGGATGGCGCGGCGCTGCAGGGCTTCTACACCACGCTGTCGGCGCTGGTACGCAGCCGCGTCTATGTCGACGCCGCCAACAGCGACGCCGCCGCCGGCTACGCCCTGCTGGACTGGGCTGCCGGCGTCGCCCAGCGGCGCGGTCCGTGGCGTCTCGACGAGTTCGTGCGGGTGGACAACCTGCTCGATCGCAACGTCGTGGCCGCGGTGGTCGTCGCCGATACCAACGGCCGCTACTTCGAACCCGCGCCGGGGCGCAATGCCATCGTCGGTGTCCAGCTCACCAGGACCTTCTGACCATGCGGCGACTCTTGCTCGGGATGATCGCCTGCCTGTGCGCCCCGGCGGCGATCGCGGCAGCACCGGCGCCGGCAGCCGCAGCCATCGGGCCCGACCCGGCGATCCGCTTCTTCAAGCCGCCGGCGTCGGAGCAGCCGGGATTGCGCGGCCGCGCCCGCGCGGGAGACATGCAGGCCCAGATCGCGCTGGCCCGGCAATGCCTGGCGCAGAACGACGGCGATTGTGCGGTGCGCTGGCTGACCGAGGCCAATGCGCGGGGCAATGCCGAGGCGCAATACCTCCTCGGCCTGCTCTATGCGCGAGGTGACGGGATTGCGCAGGATCTGCAGCAGGGCGCCTATTTCCTCGGCAAGGCGGCCGGGCAGGGCGAGGTGCATGCCCAGTACCGGCTCGGAGTGATGTTGTCCGACGCGGACTTCGACGATCCGGGAATCGACAAGGTTCCGGCCGAACTGCAGCGTGGCGAGCAGCTGCTGCACAAGGCGGCGCTGGCCGGCTACGCACCGGCGCAGTACCACATGGGGCTGTTGTGCCTGCGCGCCGGTGCGGACTGCACTGCGCAGGCCGACGGCTATCTCGAACAGGCGGCCGCGCAGGGGCAGGTCGACGCCGCCTACATGGTCGCCTCCCGCGCGGTGCACAGCGGCGACGCGGCCGCCGCGCGCGCCGCTGCGCTGCGTCTGCAGCGGCTGGCGCCGGCGGGTTCGCGCTACGCGGACGACGCGCAGCGCCTGCTCGGCGAGATTCCCGCGTCGCCCTAGGACCGGGGCCCTGCCGCGGGCTGGTGCCGCGCGCCCGGACGCGCCGGCCTGAAGAAAAGAAAAGCGGGGCCGATAGGCCCCGCAAGCCAAAGGTGCCTCACCACACCTTGGAGGAGACGCAAACTGATCAGCGCTGTCGTGAGTCGCAGCGCCTACGCAAGAGATGCCGGTGTGACTGCGATGCTGGTGTCGGCATCATCGCCCCGGTCAGAAGGTCACGACCACCGATCCGGCGAGCAGCTGGTTCGACTTCCCGAAGCTGTGGCTCGACACGTTGTAGAAGGTGTTCAGGTTGGCGCGGTCATAGCGGTACTCCATCTTGAGCGTGGTCGATGCCGTCAGTACGTAATTCCAGCCGAGCGACAGCGCGTAGCGGTTGGCGCCGGTATTGGGATCGCCGGTGACCCAGTTGCCGTTCGCGTCCTGCACATAGCCGGGGCCGAAGCCGTTGACGGAATTGAAGGAATCGGCCGGCGTGCCACTGTTGCCGGTGCCGGAGACGCCGATATACCCGCCCGGCAGGCCGCCGCCGTTCTTCGAGTCGTTCAGGTAGTCGAATCGCGCGAAGCCGAGCAGTCGCGGCGTGATGTTGTGGGTGACCATCGCCGACAGGCCGTACCAGCGCGCCGTGCCGCCATTGAACGCGGCGCCGGTCTGCTGCCCGGCACTGAACTGCCCGAAGTAGCCCCAGTCGCCCTCGACTCGGCTGCCGTCGATCTCGAACAAGGCTGCGGACGACGTGCCTGACGGATACAGCGGGCTGCCGCCCGGGCCGACGTCGATGTTCGGCAACTTGCCGACCAGGGCCCAGAATCCGACATCCTCGAAGCCGTCGCTCGGCCAGAAGCGATCGGCGCGGAACACCACGGCCGGCGCCCGGCCGCCGTGTCCGCCGTAGTAGTAGCGCGGCGAGTTGATGTTGGCGAGCATCGTCTTCCACTCCCACAGGCCGACGGTCTTGTCGATCCCGGCGCCGGTGTAGGTGCCCATTTCGGTGAAGTCGAACAGCAGATTGTGGGTGATGGCCTTGTTCTGGTTGTCCCACGCGACTTCGTAGCCCTCCCAGTCGGGAATCTGACCGGCGATCAGCTTGGTGTTGTGGGCCACCGGAATCGCCACCGAGGCCTCGTGGACGATGGAGTTGCCGTTCACCATCACGCCGGCGCCGCGATCCGGCGCGAGGGTGAGGTGCCACAGCGTCCCGCCTTGCGTCTTCTTCTGGAAGTCGATGTAGGCGTCGCCGAAGTAGGAGTTGTCGTAGTTGTACAGGCTGAAGGCGCTCGGATTGCCGTTCGAGCGGTTCAGGAACACGAAGGAACTGGCCTGCTGGTCTTGGTTGTACACATACGCCGGCGCGATCATGCCGCTGATCTTGAGGCCCTTGAGACCCGCGCTTTCGGCGGCGTCCTTGATGCCGCTGATCTGGACTGCGGTGTGATCGGCCTCCTTGGCCGTTTCGTGCGCGGCTTTCTCGTTGGCGCTGATCTGCTGCTGCTGGGCGTGCAATTGCGCCTCGAGCTGCCGGACCTTGGCCTGTACCGCCGCGAGCTGGCCGAGGATGTCGGTCGTCGTTTCGGCGTGCGCCAGCATCGGTGCGACGCCGATGCTCAAGGCCAGCAGCGACTTCTTGAACGGATGATTTCCCATGATTGCTCTCCCTCTGGAGTTGAAGCGGTCCTCCCGGCCGTGGATCGGCCGGTCTGCATGAACAAGGAAGGGGCGTCCCGAAGCGGGCGGGACGCAGTCGGTCAGAGTCCGGTCTTGAACTTGGTGTACAGGCGGGTGACCACGCGGCGCTGCTCGGTCGTGTAGACCTTCGGCGGACGGAGCTTGTCCATCATGGCGCTGTCAATGAAGACGAAGCCGTTGTCGCGGATGGCCTTGTTGACATAGGGCAGCGACGCCGGGACCGGGTTGGCGTAGAAGGTGGTGTTCGTGTCGGCCGCGCACACCTTCGGCTGCAGACGGTAGTTGATGAACTTGTAGGCGTTGTCGACGTCCTTCGCGTCGCTGGGAATTGCCAGCGTGTCGATGAACACCACCGCGCCATGCGTCGGCGGGAAGATCTTCAGGTGGACGCCGTTGTGCGCCTGGTTGGCCCGGTTGTATCCGATCCCCATGCCGCCGTTCCATCCGATCGCGGCGCAGATCGAGCCGTGCGCCATGTCGTCCACGTAGTTCATGTTGGCGAATTCGTGGACGTCGCCGCGAACGCGCTCCATCATGTCCCACGCACGCTTGAAATCATCGGGGTTGGTCGTGCTCTGCGGAATGCCCAAGTACACGAAGGCGGCCTCCATCAGGTCCATCGGCGAATCGAGATAGGAGAGCCCGCAGGACTTGAGCTTGTCGGCGTACTTGGGATCGAACACCAGGCTCCACGGGTTGTCCGGCATCGGCGTCGAGCCGAGCGCCTTGCGGACCTCGTCGACGTTGATGCCGACCGTGGTGTAGCCCCACATCCAGGGAACGAGGTACTTGTTTCCCGGATCGATGGTGGCGAGTTCCTTCATCAACTGCGGATTGAGGTTCTTGTAGTTGGGGATCTTCGACTTGTCGATCGGGTGCAGCAGGCCACCCTTGATGTCGATCGCCGCCCAGTTCGAGGACGGCACGACGAGGTCGTATCCGCTGTCGCCGGCGACCAGCTTGGCGAACAGCGTCGAGTTGGATTCATAGATGTCGTAGGTGACGTGGACCCCGGTCGCCTTCTCGAAATCCGGAACGGTCGTCGGGGCGATGTATCCGGCCCAGTTGTAGAACCTGAGGGTGTTGTCGCCGGCGTAGCTGCTGCGAGCGAGCAACCCGAGGGAGATTGCAAGGCACGGAAGCAGGGCGTTCCTGAGCAGACGTGACAGACGTCCCCGCTTGGCTTGGTTTGCGTTGAGATTCATTTCGGCCCACCATGAGTTGACGCGACGCTAGTGCAAGTTGCGCCAGAGGTCGAGCGCGCATTCGGCCCCTGACGGTTTTGAATCGATGCGGCGGGCGCGGTTGCAACGCCCGGCTGCGGAAGGCCACACGGAGCCACCCGGCCGGGGGCGGCAGATGGTGGCGCGACGGTCCGCAGCAGGGAAGTCATGACCGCGGCTCCTGGAGCAGGTCCGCGGCCAGTTGGGGATGGCGCGCGTTCCAGCGCAGCGCCTTCTCCAGCCCGAGCCCGATGCGGAACACGGTCGGCTCGTCGAAGGTCCGGCCGACGATCTGCAGGCCGGTCGGCACGCCGTTCGCGCCGAAGCCGCTCGGCACGCTGAGCACAGGGTGCCGGCTCAGCAGGTTGAACGGATACGTCATCGCCTTGTCGAGCAGTTCGGCGTGGGAGTCGGCGACGCCTTCGGCCGGGGTGTCCAGGGCGGCCATGGTGGGGCAGATCAGGGCGTCGAAATCGACGAGGACCTTCTGCAGCGCGCGATGCATGCGCTCCACGATGTGGTGCGCGGCGAGGTAGTCCGCCTGCGTGATGTGCCGGGTGCGCCCGGCAAAGGTGCGGACGTAGTCGGAGATGCGGTTGCCATGCAGGTCGACCGTCTCGGCCACCCCCGGGCCCATCATGAAGCCGAGGATGTGGCTGATCGCGTCTCCGGCCGAAGCGTCCCAGCCGAGCGCGATCTCCTCGACCTCGGCGCCCAGCGCGCGCAGCATGGCGGCCGTTTCCCGGGTGTTGCGGGCGACGTCCGGCGCGACCCGGAAGAACCCGA
>JAKAIB010000179.1 GCA_021814605.1 Pseudomonadota bacterium
GTGCAGGCCGGCGAGCACGTTGACCAGAACGCTCTGGCCGTAGAACAGCCGGATGGTCTGGAAGGTGCGGAAGATGCCGGCGCGTGCAATGCGGTGCGGCGCCCAGCCGGTGATGTCGCGTCCATCGAAGATGATCCGCCCTTCGGTCGGCTTGTAGACCCCGGTGATCATGTTGAACGCGGTCGTCTTTCCGGCGCCGTTGGGGCCGATCAGACCGACGATCTGGCCACGCCCGACGGCGAAGCTCAGGTCGCCGACCGCCTGCAGACCGCCGAAACGGATGCCCACGCCATCCAGGCGCAGCAGTTCGTCATGGTTCGTGCCCGGAGCGCTCATGCCTTCTCCCGTAATTGCCGCGCCCGCGGCCAGATGCCCTGCGGACGCAGCACCATCACCAGGACCATGGCGATGCCGAACACGAAGTAGCGGTACTGCGCGAAGCCGCGGAAGGCCTGCGGCACGACGAACATCAGCGCCGTCCCGAGCAACACCCCGGGGATCGAACCCTGCCCGCCGACCAGCACGATCGCGAACAGCGTGACCGACTCGGTAAACACGAACGCGCCCGGGCTGACTGCGGCCATCAGGGTGGCGAACAGCGTGCCGCCGAATCCGGCCAGCGCCGCGCCGAGCGCAAATGCGAGCACGCGATACAGCCGGGTGTCGATCCCCATGGTCGTTGCCGCAAGCTGGTCGTGCTTGATGTAGTAGAGCGTCCGGCCCAGGTGCGACCGATCCAGGTTGCGGATCAACACCAGCGCCGCCGCAAACGCCACCCAGTCGAGCCAGAACTGCGCCGATGCGCTGCCGAGCTGCCAGCCGAACAGGCTGGGCACGCCGATGCCGAAGATGCCATCGGCACCGCCGGTGACGTGTCCGACGTTGTTGTTCAGCGCCAGCACGAAGATGGCGTTGAAGCCGATGGTCGCCACCAGCAGGTAGTCGCCACGCAGCCGGACGATGGGCGCGGCGAGCACCGCCCCGACCAGCGCGGCGGCCAGCACCGCCAGCGGCCAGGTGGCGAACACCGGCCAGTTGAACTGGGTGTTCAGGATCGCCGTGACGTAGGCGCCGATGCCGAAGTACACCGCGTGCCCCATGTCGAACATGCCGGCGCGACCGAGCACCACGTCCTGGCTCAACGCGACGACGGCATACACGGCAAACAGCGAGGCGATGAACACCCAGGTCTGGTCGAACGCGAACGGAATGGCCAGTCCGGCCACCCAGAGCGCCGGCCCGACCAGGGGATGGCGCAGCGCTGCGACGATCTTGCTCATACCTTCTCCGCGACGCGTTCGCCGAGCAGCCCGGTCGGGCGCACGAGCAGGATGCCGATCAGCAGGGCGAAAGTGATCGCCTCCTGCCACGAACTCGAGATGAAGCCGGCCGCGAAGGCATTGAACAGCCCCAGCAGCACGCCGCCAAGCATCGCCCCGGGGATGTTGCCGATGCCGCCGATGATCGCGGCGATGAAGGCGTTCAACCCGTAGGTCCAGCCCATCGTGAAATAGACCTGCCGGTAGTACAGACCGACGAACAGCCCGCCGATCGCGCCGATCGCCGGACCAATGAGGAAGACGCTGACGATCACGCGGTTGACGTTGATGCCCATCAGCCGCGCCGCGTCCTGGTCGCTTGCGGTCGCGCGCATCGCCGTACCGTAGCGGGTGTGGTGGACGAACCAGTAGAGCAGCGCCATCAGCAGTGCCGAGCCAACGATGATCAGCACTTGCACCAGATCGATGCGCGCGCCGCCGAGCGTCCAGTGCAACGACGGCAGCAGGTTGCTCGGGAACACCCGCAACTGCGGTCCCCAGATCAGCATGATGCCGTTCTCGATGAACAGCGACGCGCCAAGCGCGGAAACCACCGCTGACAGGCGGTCGGCCTTGCGCAGTGGCCGGTAGGCGGTGAATTCGAGCACCATGCCCGCCACCCCGACGACCACCGCCGCGCACAGGAACGCCGCGCCGAGCAGCAGCAGCTGCGACTGCCCGCTGCCGGCGCCGGACCCGAGCGCCACGAGACCGACGTAAGCGCCGAAGATGCACAGATCCCCGTGCGCGAAATTGATCAGCCGCAACACGCCGTAGACCATGGTGTAGCCCAGCGCGATCAGCGCGTAGATCCCACCCACGGTCAGGCCGTTGACGAGCTGCTGAAGCACCGTGCTCAGCATGTCCATGTCTCCCCGCCGCGCGGCGGGTCATGCCGCCGCGCGGAACACCCGTGCCAGATCAGTGGCTGGCCGCCGAGGCGGGATAGGTGATCTTGTAGCTGCCGTTCGGCATCACCTCGAAAGCGACGTACGGGCTGCCGGTGCGCTCGCCGACCGCGTTCCACGAGAACGTGCCGGTCAGGCCCTCGAAGTTCTTCAGCTCGTGCAGCGCCGGGATCAGTTTGCCGGGCTCGACGCTCTTGATCTTCTCCGCGGTCGCGATGATCGCGCGGAAGCCATCGGCGTTGGTCAGGGTGAAGATGCTCGGCGGCGTGTGGCCGTAGGCGGCCTTGAACTGTCCGAGGAATTCCTTCGCCACGGGGTACGGCAGGTCTTCCGGTGCCGGCACGTTGATGATCACCGCGCCCGCAGCCGCCTTGCCGGCGATCTTGGCGAAGGCGACGTTCTGGTTGGCGTCGCCACCGATGAACTTGGCCTTCATGCCGAGCTGCGCCATCTGCGCCTTGATCAGTCCGCCGTCGGTGTAGTAGCCGGAGAAGTACACGGCCTGCGGCTGCAGCGCGTTCAGCTTGGTCAGCACCGGGGTGTAGTTCTGCGAGCCGGCGCTGATGAACGCCTTGTCGACCACGTCGATCCCCTCCTTCTTCGCGTCGGCGACGACCGCGTCGGCCAGGCCGGTGGCGAAGCTGGAGTGGTCGGTGACGACCGCGATCTTCTTCAGGCCCTGCGCCTTGAAGTAGCCGGCCGTGAACAGCGCCTCGGCGCTGTTGGGCGGCGCGTTGCGGAAGAAGGTCTTGAAGCCGTGCGCGGTGAGTTCGTCGCTGGTGCCGTCGGACGTCTGGATCACGTTGGCACGGGAGTAGATCGGCTCGGCTGCGAGCGCTGCACCGCTGGTGTAGCTGCCGACGACGGCAAGCACCCCGTCATTGACCAGTTGCCGGGCGCAGATCGCCGCGGGAGCCGCCTCACCCTGGTCGTCGCAGACCTTGACCTCGAGCGGATGTCCGAGCAGGCCGCCCTTGGCGTTCTGCTGCTTGACCAGCAGTTTCACCGCGTCGGCGATGCCCTGGCCTTCGTTCGCGTATTGTCCGGTGATCGGCGCCTGGACGCCGATCTTGATCGGCGTGGCGGCCTGGGCCTGGGCCGCACCCAGGCAGAAACCGGCAGCCATCAGGCTGGTCAGGACTGTCTTGCTAAACCGTTGCATCGTGGTCTCCTTGTCGCAAAGTGAACGGGCGATCATGCCTCCGCAGCACCACGCCGGATTGAATGACCGACGCTGCCGGGATCGGCGGCTTGAACAGCGCGGGAGGGTACACCCGTGGCCAACCGGATCCACTGACACGCCGCAACCGATTTCCTTCCTGGAGGGAAAGGAGCGCCGGGCGGCCGTGCTGCAAGAGGCGCAACATACTGCGCGCGCCGCTACCGCACATCGGGGTTGTACCTATGTCGACGTAAAAAGTTGTACCGAACGCCGATCTGCTTTACTTTTCCGATTTACGGTGCAACCATTTTTCTTTTTCAAGCCAGCAAGGTGCAACCATGGCCGTGACCACGATCGGCGTGAAACTCGATGAGCAGGTCCGCCTGCGGATCAAGGCCGCCGCCGAAGCGAACGGGCGCACGCCGCACTTCGTCGTCAAGCAATTGATTCTGCAGGGCCTCGAACGCCTCGAACGTGGCGAGACCCTGGCTCCAGCACATGCGCCCGACGACGCTGAGGCGGCACCGGCAGTGCCGGCCGAGCCCGCGGCGGCGGTGCCGTTCCTCGATCTCGCGCACGAGGTGCAACCGCAGACGGTGCTGCGCGCCGCGGTGACCGCCGCCTACCGCCGCCCCGAGACGGAATGCGTGCCGACGCTGCTGTCGCAGGCCAAGCTCCCGCCGCAACTGTCCGCGGCGGCGCAGCAGACCGCACGGATGCTGGCCACGCGGTTGCGCTCCAAGCGCACCCGAGGCATTGTCGAAACCCTGCTGCAGGAATACGCCCTGTCGAGTCAGGAAGGCATCGCGCTGATGTGTCTGGCCGAAGCACTGCTGCGCATTCCGGACACCCCGACCCGGGACGCGCTGATCCGCGACAAGATCGGTTCGGGCAATTGGCAGAGTCACCTCGGTGGCGGCCGTTCGCTCTTCGTCAACGCCGCCACCTGGGGACTGCTGCTCACCGGCCGGCTGGTCGCGACCAGCAGCGAAGCCAGCCTGTCGTCCGTGCTCACCCGTCTCGTCGCCCGTGGCGGCGAGCCGATGGTGCGGGGCGGCGTGAATATCGCGATGCGGCTGATGGGAGAGCAGTTCGTGCTGGGCCAGACGATCGCCGACGCCCTGGCCAACAGCCGCAAATGGGAAGCCAAGGGGTTCCGTCATTCCTACGACATGCTGGGCGAGGCGGCAGTCACCGCCCACGACGCCGAGCGCTACCTGCGCGATTACGAGCAGGCCATCCATGCGATCGGCAAGTCGGCGCAGCGTCGCGGCATCTACGAAGGCCCGGGCATCTCGATCAAGCTGTCGGCGCTGCACCCGCGGTACAGCCGTGCGCAGCGCCAGCGGGTCGTGGATGAACTGCTGCCCCGGCTGGTCCATCTGGCGCGGCTGGCGCGGCAATACGACATCGGCCTCAACATCGACGCCGAGGAAGCCGACCGCCTCGAGATCTCGCTGGACCTGCTGGAGAGCCTGTGCTTCGATCCGGCGCTGCAGGGCTGGAACGGCATCGGTTTCGTGGTGCAGGCGTACCAGAAGCGGGCACCCTTCGTCCTCGACGTGCTGATCGACCTCGCGCACCGCTCCAAGCGGCGGCTGATGGTGCGGCTGGTCAAGGGCGCGTACTGGGACAGCGAGATCAAGCGTGCGCAGATCGACGGCCTCGAGGGCTTTCCGGTCTTCACCCGCAAGGTCCACACCGACGTCTCCTATCTCGCCTGCGCCCGCAAGCTCCTGGAGGCGCCGGAAGCGGTGTTCCCGCAGTTCGCAACGCACAACGCGCATACCGTCGCGGCGATCCATGCGATGGCGGGCGAGAACTTCTACGTCGGCCAGTACGAATTCCAATGCCTGCACGGCATGGGCGAGCCGCTCTACGAGGAGGTGGTTTCTGCCGCGGGCCTGAACCGGCCCTGCCGCATCTACGCCCCGGTCGGCACCCACGAGACGCTGCTCGCCTACCTGGTGCGCCGGCTGCTCGAAAACGGCGCCAACACCTCCTTCGTCCACAAGATCAACGACCCCTCGCTCAGCCTGGATGAGATCGTCGCCGACCCCGTCGAAATCGCCGGTCGCATCACGCCGCTGGGCGCGGGACATGACAAGATCGTGCTGCCGCGCGCGCTGTACGGCGACGAGCGCGACAACTCGGCCGGCTTCGACCTGAGCAATGAGCAGCGCCTGGGTTCGCTCGCGGCCGCCGCGCTGGCCAGCATCGACACAACCTGGGTCGCCCGGCCGATCCTCGCCAGCGGCGAGGTCGACGGCCCGTCGCGCCCGGTGCGCAACCCCGCCGACCTGCGCGATCAGGTCGGCATGGTCACCGAGGCAGAGCCCGAACTGATCGGCACCGCCATGACGCTGGCGTTGCAGGCCGCACCGGTCTGGCAGGCCACGCCGGCAGCCGACCGCGCCGCGATCCTGCAACGCGCCGCAGAACTGCTCGAGGAACGCCTGCCGTGGCTGGTCGGGCTGATCGTGCGCGAGGCCGGGCGCACGCTGCCGGCGGCGATCGGCGAGGTGCGCGAAGCGGTCGATTTCCTGCGCTACTACGCCGGGCAGGTGGCCGCGCGGTTCCATAACGCCGAGCACCGGCCGCTCGGACCGGTGGTCGCGATCAGTCCCTGGAACTTCCCGCTGTCGATCTTCACCGGCCAGATCGCCGCGGCCCTGGCCGCCGGCAACGTCGTTCTCGCCAAACCGGCCGAGGAGACGCCGCTCGTCGCCCACGCGGCGGTACGCCTGCTGCTCGATGCGGGCGTGCCGCCCGGTGCGCTGCAACTGCTGCCGGGCGACGGCCGCATCGGCGCCGCGCTGGTCGGCGATGCCCGCATCCGCGGCGTGCTGTTCACCGGCTCCACCGAGGTGGCGCGACTGATCCAGGCACAGCTCGCGACGCGGCTCGACGCCAACGGCCTGCCGATCCCGCTGATCGCCGAAACCGGCGGACAGAACGCCATGGTCGTCGACTCGTCAGCGCTCCCCGAACAGGCCGTGGCCGACATCGTCTCGTCGGCATTCGATTCCGCCGGCCAGCGCTGCTCGGCGCTGCGCATCCTGCTGGTGCAGGATGACGTCGCGCCGCGACTGCTCGACATGCTGCGCGGCGCGATGTCCGAACTGGCGATCGGCCGGCCTGACCGGCTCGGCACCGATGTCGGCCCGGTGATCAGCGTCGAGGCTCGCGACACCATCGTCGCGCACATCGACGCCATGCGCGATCGAGGATTCCGCATCGATGCACCCGACCTCTCGCCCGACACACGCCACGGCCATTTCGTCGCGCCGACCCTGGTCGAGATCCCCTCGATCGACGTCCTGGGCCGCGAGGTGTTCGGCCCGGTGCTGCACGTGCTGCGCTACCGCAGCGGCGAGCTCGACGCGGCGATCGATGCCGTCAATGCGCTGGGCTATGCCT
>JAKAIB010000180.1 GCA_021814605.1 Pseudomonadota bacterium
GCCGCTGGCGTTCGCGCTGGGCGCGGTCGCGACCGGACTCGACGCGGCACGCACCGCGCAGGCCATGGCGTTTTCATGGCTGGAAAACCAGGTGCAGGCGGCGATGCGCGTCGTTCCGCTGGGACAGAATGCCGGACAGCGGCTGCTCGCGGCGCTGCTTGCCGACGTGCCCGCGGCCGTCGATCAGGCACGGAACCTGCAGGGCCGGATGGACGACTGGCAGAGCTTCTCCCCGATGCTGGCCATCCTGAGTTCCCGCCACGAAACGCAGTACTCGCGATTGTTCCGATCATGACGCCAACGACCCCCGCGCTGCACCATGTTCCCGGCCGTACCCGCCGCCTGCCCCCGCTGCGGGTGGGCATCGGCGGCCCGGTGGGATCGGGCAAGACCACCCTGCTCGAAATGCTGTGCAAGACCATGCGCGACCGCTGGGACCTGGTCGTCGTCACCAACGACATCTACACCAAGGAGGATCAGCGGCTGCTCACCGTCGCCGGGGCGCTCGAACCCGAGCGCATCCTCGGCGTGGAGACCGGTGGCTGCCCGCACACCGCGATCCGCGAGGACGCGTCGATCAACCTCGAGGCGGTCGATCGCATGCTCGAACGCTTCCCCGACGCCGACATCGTGTTCATCGAGAGCGGCGGCGACAACCTCGCCGCGACCTTCAGCCCCGAATTGTCGGACCTGACGATCTACGTGATCGACGTGGCCGGCGGGGAGAAGATCCCGCGCAAGGGAGGCCCCGGCATCACCAAGAGCGACCTGTTCGTGATCAACAAGATCGACCTGGCGCCGCACGTCGGGGCCAGCCTCGACGTGATGCGTGCCGACACCGAACGCATGCGACCGGGCAGGCCCTACGCGATGACCAATCTCAAGACGCGAGAGGGACTAGACGACGTCGTCCGCTTCATCGAGTCCAAGGGACTGCTGCTGGCCTGACCCGCCGCCGCGCGCCCGAGTCGGCGCGACGCCCGTCCGGGCCGTCCGCCGGACTCACTGCCGCGTCGCGGGAGCGCCGAACGCATCGACCGCCAGGGCGGCGCCGGAATATCCCTGATCGAGCGCCTTGCGCAACCAGGTCGCCGCCTGATCGTCGTCCCGCGGGACACCCTGGCCCCGCTGGTAGAGCATGCCCAGGCCGTACTGCGCATAGCTGCAGCCCTGCTCGGCCGCCCGTCGCATCCAGGCCGCGGCTTCGGCGAAATCCTGCGCCACACCGTGACCATCGCGGTACAGCAATCCGAGCTGGTACTGCGCCGGAATGCTCCCCTGCTCGGCAGCCAGCGCGAACCAGCGTCCCGCGATCGCGCTGTCCCGATCGACGCCGAGACCTTCGCGGTACAGGGTGCCGAGGTGGTATTGCGCCACGGCGTAGCCCTGCTCGGCCGAACGGCGCAGCCACATTGCCGCCTGGTCGAAGTCCTGCGGCACGCCGGCACCGGTCTTGAACAGGACGCCCAGACTGCACTGCGCCCGCGCATGCCCCTGCTCGGCCGCCCGCCGATACCAGACAGCCGCTTCGGCCGGATCCTGCGGCACGCCCTGCCCGTGCTTGTGGAGCGACCCGAGGTGGTACTGCGCTGGCGCGCTGCCCGCGTCCGCCGCGCGGCGCAGCCAGATCGCCGCCAGTTCGTAGGCCTTGGTGATCTTGAAGTGCAAGCCCACCGCATAGAAATCCGCCGGTTCAGCGCGTGAGGCCGCCGGCAGACCGGAATCGGCAGGCGCGGTGGACCCCGCGGGGGTCGGCAGGGCGGCTTGCTCTGTCATGCTTGGATCGGACACGGCCCATCCTCCTCGAATCAGTGCCCGGCACTTCCGCCGACCGTAGTCGCGGCAGCGCAGGCGATGCGGGAACGATTTCGCGCCCCGGCCCGTTCCGGCCGGCAGCGCATCCGGGATCTGGCAGCCGACCTGTTCCGGCGGAACAGGTCGCAGTGTCAGTTTAGCGTCAGACTTCGAAAACGCAACGTCACCAACAGACAGACTCGACCTGTCGGCATTCGTTCCGCAACAGGGCGTTGCAGCGTCCGCGGTCCGGCACCACGGGCGACGACCCTAGTCCGTCCGGACCGTCGCAGCGGTCTGCTCTGCCACCTCGCCGATCCAGTACGAGGTCAGCTGTTCGATCAGCTGGGCACGCTGCTGGTGCTGCGCCGGGCCAACGCCGGAAAACTGCGCCTCGACCAGCCGCGCCAGCTCGGTGCCCTGCAGGCCGTGCAGCGCGATGAAATGGCTCACGCTGTCGCGCGCGCTCAGCCGGTCGGCCATGGCGCCGCCGTCGCGCGAGCCACCGCGCTGCATGTCCCACAGCAGGTAGGCGGCGAGGGCGCCGATCGCGGTACGCGGGCGGCGCGGATCGATGTCGAAGACGAAGTGCTCGCGCCACGCTGGCAGCGCGTCGGCCGGCATCGGCCGCGCGATGCCGTATCCCTGACCGAAATCGGCGCCGAGGATGGCGGCGGCCTCGATCATGCCGAAGTTCTCCAGTCCCTCGACGGTCAGCGGCGTCGCGAAGGCATGCGACAGCCGCGTCAGGTACAGCATGAATTCGAGCGCTCGCTGCGGACGGTGCAATGCGCCGCGGACCAGCCCCTGGTCGATCTTGACCTCGTCGAAGCTGTACTGGTCCATCCGCAGCAGCGAGCTGTGGCCGGAGCCGAGATCGTCTTCGGAGAATCGCACCCCGGCGGCGCGGATGCGCTGGAGGAAGGCAACCCGGGTTTCATCGTTGACCTCGCCGGCGCGGCTTTCCAGGATCTCCAGGTGCAGCCGCTGCGGATCGACCACGCCGCGCTCGAGCACGTCGAACACCACGTTCTCGAAGCGCGGGTCGCCCAGGCCCTCGGCGGGAAAGTTGATCGCGACGTCGGGCCGCAGCCCGGCACGCGCCAGGCGCTCGCAGTCCGTGCCGGCCTGCTCCAGGCCGAACCGCAGCAGCGCGATGAATTCGTCGGCGCCGAACGCCGCAAGGAAGCGCCCCGGCGGCACGAACGCCCCATCGTCGCCGATCAGCCGCGCCAGCGCCTCGACCTTGGACAGCCGGCCGTTGCGCAGGTCGATGATCGGCTGGTAGAGCATCACCACCCGCCGTTCGGCAAGCAGGCGGCGGTAGGTCTGGCGTTCGGCGAGCGGCAGCACCGGGGCGTCGTTGTGGTGCTGCAGCGCGTGGCTCAGCGACTTCTGCAGGTGGTTGAGGAAATTGCGCATCCGCAAGGTCGAGAAGCAACCCGGCCAGGCGCTGTACAGGCTGAGCAGCGCGATGCTGTTCCCCGACGCGTCGAGCAGCGGCACCGCCGCGCTGGAGCGGAAGCCCAGGTCGGTGCCGACCGCCTGCCACAGCCGGGTCGCCGATTCGATCGCCCAGGCGTCGGCCACGACGATCTCGCCGCTGCGCCAGGCGCGGCCGCCCGGTCCCTGACCGGCGGGAATATCCGGATCCGTGCTGATCCGCGGCACCCGACCGTCCATCATCGCCTGGTGGTAGCGCTGCCCGGCCTCGCCCTGCGATGCCTCGACCTGCAGTTCGCCGGCGGTGTCGGCGCGGGCCAGGAACGCCGCGATGTCGCCGTCGAGCCCGCCGATGATCGCCATCGCGCCGCGCACCAGGTCGGAGAAGTTGTTGCTCGAATGGACCAGCAGGTCGATCTGCGTCACCGCCTGCGCCGTTTCCTGCTCGATGCGGCGATAGCTCGCCACTTGGCCCTGGAGATCGAGCAAGACGCGCCGCGCGACGATGCGCAGCACCAGTTCGCGCCGTTCGGCGTCGGCCACCAGCGGTCGCAGCAGCCGTTGCAGGTCGTACTGGTAGAAGCTGTAGGCCTCGATCAGCCAGAGAATATCCACCCCCACCAGCGCATGGACCCGCCCGGTGCGCTCGGCGACGGCCATGTGCGACGGCAGGGTCAGGTCGGCGGCGAGCAGCGCCCGCAGATGCTCCGCCTGCCTGGCCTGGAGGGTGGCGAACTCGGCCGGCGTCAGCCGCTTCAGGATGTCGGCGGTTTCGGCGGCGCTGGCCAGCGCATCGTAGAAGTGGTCGGCAAAGTGGCCGGCAAGCGCAGGAACCGACTCGTGAATCTGCGACAACGGCCCGGCAGCCGGCGGGCCGTAGAGATCCTGCTCATCCCCAATCTTGAGAACCATGCAACTCTCCCACCCGATGCGGAGACGCCGTTGAACGCCGCGGCCATTGCCGCAGTCACATATCCGTTTTTTGTGATGTTATTGCAACCGCGATCGTCGGCGCGGCCCGCTACCCGCAACCGGTCAGCCGGCCAGCTCGCGTTCGATGAAGTCGGCAAGCCGGTGCGCAGTCGGGACCACGGTGTCGACCGGCACTGCAGCGTAACCGAGATTCAGGCCGGCGCCGACCGCTGTGCCGCTGCAGGCATACAGCGACAGCGGCCGCGTCACGATGCCGGCCTGCAGCGCCCGGGCCGCGAGGGCGCGATCGTCGACATCGGCGCCGAGACGGCACAGCAGCTGCAGCCCGGCCTGGTGTCCCGAGACCTCGACGGCGTCGCCCAGGCGGTCGGTGAGCACGCCGCGCAGCGCCTCGCGGCGTTCGGTGTAGATCGCCCGCATGCGGCGGATATGCGCCGCGAAGTGCCCCATCTCGATGAACTCGGCCAGCGCCGCCTGCTCCGCCAGCCGGCCGCCGCGATACAGCTCGGCGTTGCCGGCGGCGAAGGCGTCGACCAGCGACTCGGGAACGACGATGTACGACAGCCGCAACCCGGTGAACATCACCTTGCTGAAGGTGCCGAAGTAGATCACCCGCTCGCTCTGGGTCAGGCCGAACATCGAGGCGATCGGGCTGCCCTGGTAGCGCAGCTCGTTGTCGTAGTCGTCCTCGAGGATCCAGCTCGCCGACGCCTCGGCCATGGCGAGCAGTTGCAGCCGCCGTTCCAGTGACAGCACCGCCCCGGTCGGGTACTGGCTGGACGGCGAGACCAGGATCAGCCGCGGCGGCTGCGCCCAGTCCTGCGGGGTCGGCGCAATGCCGTCGCGGTCGACCGCGATCGGCCGCACCGCCAGTCCGGCCGCGCGCAGCACGTTGCGACCGCCCCAGTAGCCCGGGTTCTCGATCCACGCGCCGTCGCCCGGATCGGCGAGCAGCCGTGCGCACAGGTCGAGCGCCTGGTGCGTGCCGTTGACCACGACGATCTGGTGCGGCGAGCAGTGCATCATCCGCGTGATGTTGAGGTGCTGGGCCAGCGCCCGCTTGAGCGGGCCGTAGCTGCTCTGCGCGTACTGCAGCAGGTCGCCGCGCTCGCGCCGGTACGACTTCGCCAGCAGCCGGCGCCAGGCCTCGAACGGAAAGTGCTCGGTGTCGGGAATGCCGGGCATGAACGCGCCGCGCTGGATCGGCCCGCTGGCCGCGTCGCGCATGAGCTCGCGGCCGCGCGCCGAGATTCCCGCCACGCTGGCGGCCGGCGCCTTGGCGACCGGCCGCGGCCTGAGCCGCGACGGTGAATCGGACACGTAGCAGTTCGCCCCGGCGCTGCCGCTTTCGAGGTAACCCTCGGTGAGCAGCCGTTCGTAGGCCCGCGCGACGGTGTTGCGGGCAAGTTCGAGTTCGCGCGCCAGCACCCGCGTGCCCGGCAGCAACGTTCCCGCCGGCAGGTGGCCGCCGAGGATGGCCTTGCGCATCGCCTGGTACAGCCGCAGATGCAGCAGCTCGCCGTCCGACTCGGTGCAGAAGCCGTGCCGGATCCGATCGCAGACGGCGCTGTCCCGCATCGTCCTGGGCTGCATACGCTGAGGCGCTCCCGCTTCCGGCCGGGGCACCTGCCCCGGCTGCCGCGCCGTGGCGGCGCGGTTCCCGTCCGGATTGTGCACTTCGGCGGACGGCTCAAGCGCCAGCGTCATCGGACCGGCCTGTTCCGGATCCGGATCGCGCCAGCGCGCCGTACAGCGCCGGCCGGCGATCGGCAAAGAAGGTGTCGCGCGCCCGCGCCTGCTGCAGCCGCCGCGGGTCGATGGTCGCGAGCAGCAGCTCCGGCCCGGTTCCGGCGGCCGCGATCACGTCGCCGTCCGGCCCGGCGATGCACGAGCGGCCGATGTAGCCCAGCCCCTCCTCCGCGCCGCAATGGTTCGCGTAGGCCACGTAGGCCTGGTTCTCGTAGGCCCGCGCCGGCACGACATGCCGCGGCACCGCGTCGTACGGCTCCATCAGCGCGGTCGGCACCAGGAGAAGATCGGCACCTTGCAGCGCCAGCAGGCGGGCGCTTTCCGGGAACTCGATGTCGTAGCAGATCGCCATGCCGATGCGGACGCCGCGATGGTCGACGCAGCCGAAGCCATCGCCACGTACCGAGAACATCGCCCGGTCGAGCGCGCCGAACAGATGCACCTTGCGCTGCACCAGCGCCACGGCGCCGTCGGCGCCGACCAGCACCGCCGAATTCGCGACGGCGCCGTCCACCGCTTCGGCAAAGCCGAAGCACAGCGCGATGCCGGCGTCGGCGGCGATGCGCCGCGCCGCGACCATCGACCGCCCGTCGAGCGGCTCGGCGAGCGCACGCGCCCGCTCCGGTCCGAGGTTGTACCCGGACAGGAACAGCTCGGGCAGCACCAGCAGATCGGCACCGGCGCGGCGCGCCCGCCGGGCCTGCGCGTCCAGTTCGCCGAGCGCCCCTGTGGGATCGCCGAAGCAGCCCGCCGTCTGGCACAGCGCCAGGACCAGCGGTTCCGGCGCCTCCGGCGTCCCGGCGCTCAACCGGCGCCCGCGCCGGCCGCCGC
>JAKAIB010000181.1 GCA_021814605.1 Pseudomonadota bacterium
CCCGGCGACGATCCGCGGTCTGCCGGCGAACGCCGGCGCCACCGGCGGCGCGCAGCTGCCCGCCGGCGCGCTGCCGGTTCGCAACAGCTTCGGCAGCATGGCCTACGGCGGCCCTTGCCCGCCGCCCGGCGACGCGCCGCACCACTACGTGTTCACCGTCTATGCGTTGAAGACGCCGCGCCTCGCCCTGCCCGCCGATGCCGCCACGGCGGCCGCGGACGCCGCGATCCGCGCCGACGCCATCGCCACGGCGCGGTTCACCGCGCGCTACGGCCGCTGAGCGGCACTTGCGTTCAGGCCGCTTCGCGGACGTCCGCGGCAGCCGGCAGGCGGATGAGGTGATCGAAGGCCGCGAGCGCCGCCTTCGCGCCCTCGCCCATCGCGATCACGATCTGCTTGTACGGCGCGGTGGTGGCGTCGCCTGCGGCGAACACGCCGGGAACGCTGGTCTGGCCGCGCGCGTCGACCTCGATCTCGCCGCGCGGCGACAGCGCGACCGTGCCGGCCAGCCAGTCGGTGCTCGGCAGCAGTCCGATCTGCACGAACACGCCGTCCAGGTCAACTCGGTGCGAGCTTCCCGACGGGCGGTCGGTGTAGGTGAGCCCGGTGACCTTGCCACCGTCGCCGAGCACCTCGGTGGTCTGGGCGTTGACCACGACGGCGACGTTGCCCAGGGTCTGCAACTTGCGCTGCAGCACCGCGTCGGCGCGCAGCCTGCCGTCGAATTCGAGCAGCGTCACCTGCGCGGCCAGCCCGGCGAGGTCGATCGCCGCCTCGACGCCGGAGTTGCCGCCGCCGATCACCGCGACCCGCTTGCCCTTGAACAGCGGACCGTCGCAGTGCGGGCAGTAGGTCACGCCGCGGGTGCGGTAGTCCTGTTCGCCGGGAACGTTCATGTTGCGCCAGCGCGCGCCGGTGGCGAGCACCACGGCCCGCGCCTGCAGCGTCGCGCCGCTGGCCAGCCGCAGGGTGTGCAGGCCGCCCGGCGTCGCCGCCGGGATCAGCGCCTCGGCGCGCTGCAGCGGCATCACGTCGACGTCGTAGGCGTGCACGTGCTGCTCCAGCGCCGCGGCCAGCTTGGGACCCTCGGTGTATTCGACCGAGATGAAGTTCTCGATCGCCAGGGTGTCGAGCACCTGGCCGCCGAAACGCTCGGCGACGACGCCGGTGCGCACGCCCTTGCGGGCCGCGTAGATCGCCGCCGCCGCGCCGGCCGGCCCGCCGCCGACGACCAGCACGTCGAACGGCGCCTTGGCGGCGATGCGTTCGGCGTCGCGCTGCGCCGCGCCGGCGTCGAGCCGGGCGACGATCTGCTCGACCGTCATGCGCCCCTGGTCGAACGGCGCGCCATCGAGGAACACCGTCGGCACCGACATCACCTGCCGCGCCGCGACTTCGTCCTGGAACAGCGCGCCGTCGATCGCGACGTGGCGGATGCGCGGATTGAGCACGCTCAGCAGGTTGAGCGCCTGCACGGTGTCGGGGCAGCTGTGGCACGACAGCGACATGAAGGTCTCGAAGTGCAGATCGCGGTCGATGCCGCGCACGCGCTCGGCGAGGTCGTCCGACACCTTCGGCGGATGGCCGCCGACCTGCAGCAACGCCAGCACCAGCGAGGTGAATTCGTGCCCGAGCGGAATCGCCGCGAACCGCACCGCCACCGGCGTGCCGGCGCGGCGGATCTCGAACGACGGCCGGCGCGCGTCGGTGCCGTCGGCCCGCACCCGGATGCGGTCGCACACGCCGGCGATGTCGTCGAGCAGCGCGAGCAGTTCCTTCGATTTCTCGCCATCGTCGACCGAGGCGATCAGCTCGACCGGCAGTACGACGCGTTCGAGGTAGGACTGGAGTTGGTTGCGCAGATCGGCGTCGAGCATGGTGCCTCCGGACGAGGGTGAGGGATGCGTCCGGGCCGGCGGAGCCGACCCGGGAAAAGCGGCTCCCGGCACCGCGCCGGGAGGACATGCGGAGAAAACGGAACCGTCAGATCTTGCCGACGAGGTCGAGCGACGGCTTGAGCGTGGCGTCGCCTTCCTTCCACTTCGCCGGGCAGACTTCGCCCGGATGCGCGGCGACGTATTGCGCGGCCTTGACCTTGCGCAGCAGCTCGGACGCGTCGCGGCCGATGCCGTTGTCGTGGATCTCGCACAGCTTGATCCGGCCTTCCGGGTCGATCAGGAAGGTCCCGCGCAGCGCCAGGCCCTCCTCCTCGATCATCACGTCGAAATTGCGGGTGATGCGGCCCGTCGGGTCGCCGACCATCACATACTCGACCTTGCCGATCGCCGGCGAGGTGTCGTGCCACGCCTTGTGCGAGAAGTGGGTGTCGGTCGACACGCTGTAGATCTCGACGCCCAGGCGCTTGAATTCGGCGTAATGCTCGGCCAGGTCCTCGAGTTCGGTCGGGCAGACGAAGGTGAAGTCGGCCGGATAGAACACCACGACCGACCACTTGCCCTTGAGCGTGGCCTCGGTGACTTCGAAGAACTTGCCGTTCTGGTAGGCGGTGGTCTTGAACGGTTTGATTTCGGTATTGATCAGCGACATGGCGTTTGGGCCTTGGAGTGGATGGGAGTCGCCATCCTAGGGAATCCCCTGAAGTTGAGCCAATTGATTGTTATTTTTATCGCAATAGCTCTTTTCTATTTCAAGAGCCGTTCGGCCGCCGCTGCTCCCCGCCCGCCGGCGCCGGCTGTCCCTCCACCCGCCGAACCCGACCAGGCGAACGGCGGATTTCCGCCACTCTGGCGATGCGTCCCGGCCGCGGCTGGAATGCGGCTTCTCTCGGAAGACCGGCGCCGGCCGGGCACCAGTCGTGGCGACCGGGCGATGGCATGCCGTTTGCAGATTGGCGTCCCCGACCGCGCGCATCACGGCGCACCGGTCGGTTCCTCGACACCCTGAGCGGGCGAACCGGAATGCGGTCCGATGCGACCGTCGCCGGCAGACCCGACATGACACGGAGACGATTTTGAACAAGACTTCCCTGCAGCTCCTGGCTGGCCTGCTCGTCGCGGCCGGCGTTTGCGCATCGCCGGCCCATGCCGACATCGTTCTCGGCGCGTCGGTCCAGGAGACCGGCCCGGTCGCCAACACCGGTCGCTACTACCGCGACGCCTACCAGTTCGCGGTGGACAAGATCAACGCCGCGGGCGGCGTGACCGTCGGCGGCAAGAAGGAAAAGCTGGTGCTGAAGATGGTCGACAACCAGTCGGACATCAACCTGTCGGTTCGCCAGTACGTGCAGCTGCTGACCCAGGACAAGGTCAACTTCCTGCTCGGGCCGTTCGACAGCAGCTACGTCATCGCCGATTCGGCCATCGCCGAGAAGTACCAGGTGCCGATGGTCCAGGGCGGCGGCGCCTCCAACCAGATCTTCAGCCGCGGCTTCAAGTACGTCTTCGGCACCCTGCCGGTCGCGAGCGACTACTTCGGCTCGACGCTGAAGATGATGGAGCAACTCACGCCGAAGCCGACCAAGGTCGCGCTGCTCTACGCCGACGACGCGTTCGACACCTCGGTCGCCACCGGCACGCTGCCCAAGATCAAGGCCGCCGGCTTCGATCTGGTGTTCGACCAGAAGTACGCGTCGAACAGCTCCGATTTCGGCTCGATCATCGCCCAGCTCAAGGCCAAGGGCGCGCAGGCCGTGCTCGTCGCCGGCCACGAGACGGAAGTGCTCAACTTCGTCCGCCAGAGCAAGAGCCTGAACTTCTCGCCGCTGATGTATTCGTTCACCGTCGGCGTTCCCAGCGCCGACTTCCGCCGCGCGCTGGGCAAGGACGCCGAGGACGCCTTCGGTATGACGCCGTGGCTGCCCGAGCAGAAGCTCAAGGACCAGTGGTTCGGCGATTCGGCCGCCTTCGCGCAGGCCTACAAGGCCCGCTTCGGCTATGACCCCGACTACCACGCCGCCAGTGCCGCGGCCGACGTCGAGGCCTACGTCCACGCCATCGAGGCCGCCGGATCGCTCGATCCGAAGAAGGTGCGCGACGCCCTGTCGAAGGTGAACTTCGAGAGCGTCTACGGGCCGATCCGCTTCGCGGAAACAGGCCAGATCAGCCTGCCGCAGAACGCGGTGCAGATCCAGGACGGCAAGGTCGTCGCGATCTACGGCACCAAGTTCCTGGCCAAGCCGATCTACCCGATGCCTGCCTGGAACAAGCGCTGATGCGCCGCGGGGCGCCGCAGCGCGCCCCGCGTTCCTCTTCCCGCTGCCCCTGACGCCCGGCGCCTGTGCGCCGGCGGGGTCCTTGGTTTCCCGTTTCGCCACCCCGTCATGCAATTGCTCCTGCAAATCCTGCTCAACGGCGTGCTGCAAGGCGGACTGTATGCGCTCATGGCGCTCGGTCTGTCCCTGGTCTGGGGCGTGCTGAACATCGTCAACCTCGCGCACGGCGCGCTCATCATGCTGGGCGGCTACGTGGTGTGGATGATGTTCATGCGCTTCGGCGTCGATCCGTTCCTCGCGCTGCCGGTCGCGGCAGTCGCGCTGTTCGTCCTCGGCTACGCCATCCAGCGCGGCATCCTGAACCTCGTCATCCGCGGGCCGATGTTCAACACCCTGCTGATCACCTTCGGCCTCGAAGTGGTGCTGACCTATCTCGCCCAGTTGATGTTCTCCGCCGACTTCCGCACCATCAACCCGTCGTACGCCGGACGCAACGTCAGCATCGGCCAGATCACCATCCCGCTGCTGAACCTGGCGACCTTCGCGCTGGCGCTGGCGCTGACCTTCGGGATGTGGGCGTTCCTGCTCAAGACCCGATCCGGCCGGCGCATCCGCGCGACCGCGCAGAACCTGGTGGCGGCACGCCTGTACGGCGTCGAGCCGCGCCACCTGTACGCGCTGACCTTCGCCATCGGCGCGGCGCTGGCCGGCGTCGCCGGCGGGCTGTACGGCATGGTGTCGCAGCTCAATCCCTACATCGGCGCCACGCTGACGGCCAAGTGCTTCGCCATCGCGATCATCGGCGGCCTCGACTCGCCACTGGGCGTCATCGTCGGCGGCATCGTGCTCGGCGTGTTCGAGGCGTTCGCCGCGCTGTGGCTCGGCCCGACCTTCGTCGACGTGGTCAGCTTCGGCATCCTGGTCCTGGTCCTGATCGTCCGCCCGTCCGGCCTGCTCGGACGCACCGCCTGAGGAGCCCAGCACATGAAGATCATCTCCTTCGCCGCCGCAATCGCGGTGGTCGCTGCGCTGGCCAGCCTGCCCTGGTGGGGCGGCGACGTGCTGGTGCAGTTCGGCATCAGCGCGCTCCTCCTCGCGGTGCTGGCGCAGAGCTGGAACATCCTCGGCGGCTACACCGGCTATGCCTCGTTCGGCCAGTCGACGTTCTACGGCCTGGGCGCCTACGGTGTCGCCATCGCCATGGTGCAGTGGCATCTGCCGTTCGCCGCCGGCATGGCGTTCGGCGCGGTGGTCGCCGTGGCGGCGGCGCTGGCGCTGGGTCTGCCGGTGCTGCGGCTGCGCGGCCACTACTTCGCGATCGCGACCCTCGGCCTCGCCCAGGTCATGAGCGCGATCTTCGCCAACCTGCCGATCGCCGGAACCAACATCGGCCTGGTGCTGCCGCTGCTGAACAACAACACCCTGTTCTACGAACTGTCGCTGGCGCTGCTCGCCGCGGCGACGGCGACGGTGTGGTGGATCTCGCGCAGCCGCTTCGGCTTCGGGCTGATCGCCATCCGCGAGAACGAGGAGGCCGCCGCGGTGATGGGCGTGCACACCACGCTGTACAAGGTGCTGGCGTTCGCGCTGGCCGCGGTGTTCGCCGCCCTGGCCGGCGGCATCCACGCCTACTGGATCACCTTCCTCGACCCGAATGGGGCATTCGACATCGGGCTGAACGTCAAGATGATCATCATGGCGGTGTTCGGCGGGCCGGGAACGGTCCTCGGCCCGGTCGTGGGCGCCTTCCTGCTGTCGGCGATCTCCGAGGTGCTCGCCGCCAAGGTGACGACCATCGCGGCGATGTTCTTCGGCGTGGTCATCGTGCTCGCGGTGGTGCTGATGCCGCGCGGCCTGGCCGACCTGCGCCACCGCCTGCGACGGCTCGGCCTGGGGTATTTCGCAGACAACATCCGGAGGAACCGGCTATGAACCCGGCGAACGACCACCCCGACACGGCCGCCGCCCCGGCCGGCAACGCCGCCGCGAGGCGCGGCGCCGGCACGTCCACGGCACCGCTGCTCGAAGCGCGCGGGCTGACCAAGCGCTTCGCCGGACTGACCGCGGTCCACGACGTCAGCTTCTCGCTCGCCCCGGGCGAGGTGCTCGGGCTGATCGGCCCGAACGGCGCCGGCAAGACCACGCTGATCAGCCTGATCTCGGGCACGCTCCAGCCGACCGAGGGCGACATCCTGCTGCGCGGCAACTCGGTGGCGCGGGCCCCGGCGTTCCGCCGCGCGCACATGGGCATCGGCCGCACCTTCCAGATCATGCGGCCGTTCCCCGGGCTGTCGGTGCTCGACAACGTCGCCGTCGGCGCGCTGTTCGGCGGCAGCGGCGTGCGCGAGCTGCCGGTGGCGCGCGAGCGCGCCCGCGCCTGCCTCGAGCGCGTCGGCCTCGGTCACCGCGTCGGCCAGCGTGCCGACGACCTCGGCGGCCCCGACCGCAAGCGGCTCGAACTGGCCAAGGCCCTGGCGATGAACCCCGACGTGCTGCTACTCGACGAGGTCATGGCCGGGCTCAACCTGG
>JAKAIB010000182.1 GCA_021814605.1 Pseudomonadota bacterium
CACCTGCGCGAACGCCGCGCGGAATCGCTCGAAACCGTCGCCGACGAGCGAGCAGCCGGCGGCCGCGGCATGGCCGCCGAAGCGCAGCAGCAGTCCGGGTTCGCGCTTGGCCACCAGGTCGAAGGCGTCGCGCAGATGAAAGCCGGCAATCGACCGGCCCGATCCGCGCAGCGTGCCGTCCTCGGCCGGCGCGAACACCACCGTCGGCCGGTGCTCGCGGTCCTTGATCCGCCCGGCGACGATGCCGATCACCCCTTCGTGCCAATGCGGTGCGAACAGGCTGATCGCCGCCGGCACCGCCGCATCGCCACCGCCCAGGTCGACGCCGTCGAGCATCGCCAGCGCGTCGGCCTTGATGCCATCCTCGATGCTGCGACGCTCGCGATTGAGCTTGTCGAGCAGTTGGGCCAGTTCGAGCGCCCGCGCCGGATCGTCGCTGCTGAGCGCCTCGATGCCGACGGTCATGTCCGCCAGCCTGCCGGCGGCGTTGATCCGCGGCCCGATGGCAAAGCCGAGGTCGAAGCCGGTCGCGCGCGCCGCCTCGCGTCCCGCCACCTGCAGCAGCGCCGCAATCCCGGGATGCACGCGTCCTTCACGGATGCGCCGCAGTCCCTGCGCGACCAGAACCCGGTTGTTGGCGTCGAGCCGGACGACGTCCGCCACCGTGCCCAGCGCCACCAGGTCGAGCAGCGCATCGAGCCGTGGCTGGCTGGCCGCGTCGAACGCGCCGCGCCGGCGCAGCTCGGCGCGCAGCGCCAGCAGCACGTAGAACATCACGCCGACCCCCGCCAGCGATTTGCTCGGAAAGGTGCAGCCCGGCTGGTTGGGATTGACGATGACCTCGGCGTCGGGCAGCGTCTCGCCCGGAAGATGGTGGTCGGTGACCAGCACCCGGATGCCGTTGCGCCGCGCCCGCTCGACCCCCTCGACGCTGGCGATGCCGTTGTCCACGGTGATGATCCAGTCGGGCTTGCCGCCGGCATGCGCCAATGCCAGGTCGACCACCGCCGGCGACAGCCCGTAGCCGGTGCTGAACCGGTTCGGCACCAGGTAGCCGACATCGGCCCCGAACGCGCGCAGCCCGCGCAAACCCACCGCGCAGGCGGTCGCGCCGTCGCAGTCGTAGTCGGAAACGATCAGCAGGCGCTCGCGCCGCGCGATCGCATCGGCCAGCGCCGACGCCGCCTGCTCGGCGCCCTTGAGCTGCTGCGGCGGCAGCAGCCGCGCCAGCGACGGCTCGAGTTCCTCGGGCTCCCGCACGCCACGGGCGGCGAGCAGTCGCGCCAGCAGCGGATGCGCGCCGGCGGACTGCAGCCGATGTTGCGCGCGGGGATCGGATTCGCGTTCGATGAATTGCATTCAGACGGGCGCGCACCGCGCGCCGGAAATTCGCATCAGCCGCTATTGGAACCGATCGAGCGCGGCGACTGCGGACGCACGACCGGTCCGCCGCGCCGAAACAGATACCGGGCCAGGTGCGATCAGCGGCTGGTGCGGACGCAGCGCCGCTCGACGAAGCGCAGCAGCCGCTCGCCGGCCTGCTCGAGCGGACCGTCGTTGTCGATCACCACGTCGACCTCGGCACCGGCCAGCGGCAACTGCACCGACCGCGCCAGCCGCGCCTCGATCTGCTCGGCGGTTTCGCGGCCCCGGGCCAGCAGCCGGGCGCGCAGCACCGCCGGCGAGGCATTGACGAACGCGACGGCCAGTTCCGGATAGCGCCGCCGCGCCTGCGGCAGATCGGCACGCGAGCCGTTGACCAGCACGCAGCCGCCGCGGTCGAGCGCGGCGAGTTCCTCGTGTCGAATGCCGTAGCCGAGACCGTTCGCCTCCCAGTGCAGCGCGAACGCCCCGGCCGCGACCAGCTGCCGGAACCCGTCCGGGGTGACGGCCTCGTGGTCCTCGCTCGGGTCGGCGGGCGGGCGGCTGATCGTGCGCCGCGCAAGATGCACCAGCAGGCCGGCCGGCGCATGCCCCCGCGCCCAACGCAGCACGCTGTCCTTGCCGGCGCCCGACGGCCCGATGACGTAGACCAGGACGCCGGTCATGACGCGAGCGCAAAGCGCGCGATCCGGACGAACTCGGCGCCCGGATGCGATTCGACGAACAACGACAGCGCATCGACCCGCACCGGCTGCGGCAGCGCGGTGAAGATCTCGCGTGCACGCTGTTGCAGCGCGGCGACGCGCGGCGGCGGCAGCGCTGCCAGCCTGCCGGTCAGCGTGAGGTGGAAACGGAACCCATCGAGCACGTACGGATACCCCCAGCGCAGCAGCATCGCGTCCTGTTCCGGCGTCAGGCCGGCGCGGCGGCGCTGCGCGATTTCGGCGTCGGTCGGCGGCGCGGCGAGACGCTGCAACTCGGTCACGCAGCGCCGCGCCAGCGCCTGCAGCGGTGCGCTGTCGACCACCGGGCGCAGCGCAAGGAAACCGCCCATCGTTGCCGGCTCCAGCGGCGGCAGGTCGAACGCGGCGCAATCCGCGACGAGTTCCCCGAGCGCGGCATGCAGCGCCGGGGCATCGACGCCGTCGGCGAGCCGGAACGGTGCCCTGAGCGTGGCGTGCCAGCCGTAGCGCCGCGGTTCGGCCGTCAGCGCGGCGAATCCGGCCGCATCCCATCCCGCCGGCACCGCCTGCGTCACCGCACGCTCACCGTCGATCCCGCGGCCGAGCCAGCGCGCGCCCGCGACCGACCAGGGCGAACCAGGCGGCGGCGAGAAGTAGATCGCGAACCGCCAGGGACGCGGCGTCGGCTGCGGATCATTCATTGGGCTTGACCACCAGGGTGACCCGGTCACCGGCGAACCACGTGACCGCGTGTTCGACCGGAACGCCCGCCGGATCGACGTTGACGCTGTGCACCTGGATCACCGGCCGCGCCGCTGGCTGCATCAATGCCGCGGCCACCTCGGCCTCGGGAAGCACCGCGGCGATGCGGCTCTCCCGCCGCAGGTAGTCGGTCACGCCGCGCGCAGCAAACGCCTGGGTGATCGACCCGCTCTCGCGCACCAGGGCGTCCAGGCCATCGAAGCGCGGCAGCGGAAACCAGCGCTGGCTGACGTGCAGCGGGCGCCCGTTCGCCTCGCCCAGCACCTCGAGCCGCAGCACCCGGGCGCGCGCCGGCAGGTCGAGCGCCCGTGCCACGTCGGCGACGGCGCGCTCGGTGCGCGCGGACAGCAGGCGCAACTGCCCGGGAACGCCGGCCAGTCCCAGGCTCTGGCTGTGGCGGGTACGACGCGACAGCACCATGTCCATCGCGAATTCCTCGACGTAGGTTCCGCTGCCCTGGACCATGCGGACCAGCCCCTGCGACGCCAGGCTCGACAACGCGCGCCGCACGGTATGCCGGTTGACACCGAACCGTCCGGCGAGCGCGTGCTCGGTCGGGAGCCGGCTTCCCGCCGGATGCTCGCCGCTGGCAATGCTTCTCGCCAGTTGTCCGGCAATCGCCTCCCAAACACTCTCGCGCGGCGCGCCGTCTCGGTCGTCGGTGTACATGGTCGATGCGGTTCGAAGGGGTGTCATGAAACCTACACACCCGGATCTTAGGCTCTGCCTTGATCCGAATTTGTATAGACAACTTGAAGATTAACACGCCCATGTTGCAGCACGATGGCAAACCGCTCGACGCCGCGGTCGCGGCCCGCCAACGATGGATGGAACTGCTCGCCCGCGCCCCGGCCGACCTGCTCGAATCGGCCGTCGGCCGCCTTGCCGGTCCGAACCCGCAATGGTTGCGGCGGCCCGAAACCGGACTGGTGATGCTGCGCGGGCGCGCCGGGGGAAGCGGCGACCGGTTCAATCTCGGCGAGGCGACGGTGACGCGCTGCGTGCTGCGTCCCGACCCGGCGGCCGTCGCCTGCCGTGCGGTCGGCGTGGCCTATGTCCTCGGCCGGTCGCACCGCCGCGCCGAGCTGGCCGCCACCGCCGATGCGCTGCTGCAGGATCCGTCCTGCGCCGGCGCGCTCCCCGCCGACCTGCTCGAGCGCGTTGCCGCCGGCGTCGAGGCGCGGCGGCGCGACCGGCTGGACCGGGCGCAGGCCACCCGCGTCGAGTTCTTCACCCTCGCCCGCGAGGCCGGAGACGGCGACGACGACGCTGGAGGGGCGGAATGAGCGCGATGGATCTGCAGCAGGTCGGCGCCGGGTTCTCCGACCCGGCGATCGCCGGCCAGGCGGTCTTCCGGGCGGCGCTGCACGCGCTGTCGCGCCCGGGACGGGTGCAAACGGTCCGCACGGACGCGCAACTGCCCGCAGGGGCCGATCCCGCCGCCGGGGCCATGCTGCTCGCGCTGCTCGACCCCGACTGCTCCCTGTGGCTGTCGCCGGCGCTTGCTGCCGGGCCGGTGCCGCAATACCTGCGCTTCCATACCGGCTGCACGCTGGTGGAGCGCCCGGACGCGGCGCGATTCGCCTGGGTCGCATCGCCGGCCGAACTGCCGCGGCTCGACGTGTTCGCGCTCGGCAGCGAATTCGAACCCGAATTCTCGACCACCTGCATCCTCCAGGTCGACGCGCTCGACGACGCCTCCGGCTGGACATTGCGCGGCCCCGGCATCCACGACCACCAGCGTCTGGCGGCGGCCGGCCTGGGGGCCGATTTCGTCGCGCAGTGGCGGGCCAACCATGCGCTGTTCCCGCGCGGCATCGACCTGCTGCTGTGCGCCGACGACCGGCTGGCCGGGCTGGCGCGAACCACCGCGATCGAGGACTGAACGATGTATGTTGCCGTCAAGGGCGGGGAAACCGCCATCCGCAACAGCCAGTCGCTGCTGGCCGAGCTGCGCCGCGGCGATCCGGGTGTCGCCGAGCTGTCGATCGCGCAGATCCGCGAACAGCTCCGGCTCGCGGTCGACCGGGTCATGACCGAAGGCTCGGTGTACGACCCGGACCTCGCCGCGCTCGCGCTCAAGCAGGCCGCGGGCGACGCGGTCGAGGCGATCTTCCTGCTGCGGGCCTACCGCACCACCCTGCCGCGACTCGGCTACGCCGAGCCGCTCGACACCGGCCGGATGACCCTGTGGCGCCGCATTTCCGCGGCGTTCAAGGACCTGCCCGGCGGCCAGATCCTCGGGCCAACCTACGACTACACCCAGCGGCTGCTCGAATTCGCGCTGGCCGCCGGCGGGCCGGTGCCCGAGGCGATCCGCGCCCCGGCGCCGGCCGATGACGCGACGCCGAGCGTGATCGACCTGCTCGACCGCCAGGGGCTGGTCGAGCTCCACCCCATCCCGCCGGGCGACCCGGCGCCGCACGACCTCACCCGCGAGCCACTGCGCTTCCCCGCCGACCGCGCCACCCGGCTGCAGAACCTGGCGCGCGCCGACGAAGGATTCCTGCTGGCGATGGGATATTCGACCCAGCGCGGCTATTCGCACAGCCACCCGTTCGTCGGCGAGATCCGCTACGGCAGCGTCGCCGTCGAACTGGTCCCGGAGGAGCTCGGCTTCGCCGTATCGATCGGCGACATCGACGTCACCGAGTGCCAGATGATCAACCAGTTCGCCGGCAGCCGGACCGAGCCGCCGCAGTTCACCCGCGGCTACGGGCTGGCGTTCGGCCACAGCGAGCGCAAGGCGATGGCGATGAGCCTGGTCGACCGCGCGCTGCGCGCCCCCGAGCTCGGCGAGGCCGTCGAGTCGCCGGCGCAGATGGAGGAATTCGTGCTCTCGCACAGCGACAACCTCGAAGCCTCGGGCTTCGTCCAGCATCTCAAGCTGCCGCACTACGTCGACTTCCAGTCCGAACTGGAGCTGGTGCGGCGCATGCGAGCAAGCCTGGCGCAACCGGGGGAGGCGGAATGAACCCGATCTCCCTCCGCCAAGGGCAAGCTCCGGACCGGGACGCCGCAGCGCCAGCGGTCGAACGCGACCCGCACGTCAACTTCGCCTACCTCGACGAGCGCACCAAGCGCATGATCCGGCGCGCCATCCTGAAGGCGGTGTGCATCCCCGGCTACCAGGTGGCGTTCGGATCGCGCGAGATGCCGCTGCCCTACGGCTGGGGCACCGGCGGCATCCAGGTCACCGCATCGATCCTCGGCCCGGACGACACCCTCAAGGTGATCGACCAGGGGTCGGACGACACCGTCAACGCGGTCAACATCCGCCGCTTCTTCCAGCGCACCGCCGGCGTCGCGGTGACCACCGACACGGCCCGCGCCGACATCATCCAGACCCGCCACCGCATCCCCGAGACGCCGCTGCGCGAAGGCCAGATCCTGGTCTATCAGGTCCCCGCGCCGGAGCCGATGCAGCGCCTCGAGCCGCGCGAGAGCGAGACCCGCAAGCTGCACGGCCTGGCCGAGTACGGGCTGATGCACGTCAAGCTGTACGAGGACATCGCGCGCTACGGCCACATCGCCACCACCTACGACTATCCGGTTCTGGTGGGCGGCCGCTACGTGATGTCGCCGTCACCCATCCCCAAGTTCGACAACCCCAAGATGCACCTGAACCCGGCGCTGCAGTTGTTCGGTGCCGGGCGCGAGAAGCGCATCTACGCGATCCCGCCCTACACCCCGGTCGAAAGCCTGGCGTTCGACGACCATCCATTCACCGTGCAGCGCTGGGACAGCGCCTGCGCGCTGTGCGGCGCCACCGACAGCTTCCTCGACGAGGTGATCACCGACGACGCCGGCGGCCGCATGTTCGTCTGTTCCGATTCGCACTACTGCGCGACGCGCCGGCAG
>JAKAIB010000183.1 GCA_021814605.1 Pseudomonadota bacterium
CATCGGCAATGCCGAGACCATGTTCAGCAGCGGATACACCGCGCTTCCCGCGCTGGGCGGCACCGCCGCGATCACCAATTTCGTCGACCTCGGCCTGCCGTTCTTCTACGGCCGTCCCATCACCACGGGACTCGAAGGGACCGATCCCGCCGCACCCTACGGCTACTGGGCGTACTGAGCGCGGTGCGGCGCGGTCATGCCGTGCCGCCGAACAGATCACCCGCCGGGCGCTGTGGCGCGGCCAGGCCGAGGTGGGCGTAGGTCGCGGCGGTGGCGATGCGCCCGCGCGGCGTGCGCTGCAGGTAGCCCTGCTGGATCAGGTAGGGCTCGATCACGTCCTCGATGGTTCCGGCTTCCTCGCCGATCGCCGCGGCGAGGTTGTCCAGGCCGACCGGGCCGCCCCCGAAACGGTGCACCACGGCTTCGAGCAGCTTGCGGTCCATGATGTCGAAGCCGAGCGGATCGACGTCGAGCATGCGCAGCGCGGCGTCGGCGACGGGGGCGGTGATGTGTCCCGTGGCCTTGATCTCGGCGTAGTCGCGCACCCGGCGCAGCAGCCGGTTGGCGATCCGCGGTGTGCCGCGGGCGCGGCGCGCGATCTCGGTGGCGCCTTGCGCATCGATGGCGGCGCCGAGCAATCCGGCCGAGCGCTGGACGATGCGGGCGAGCTCCTCTGCGGTGTAGAACTCCAGCCGGGCGACGATCCCGAAGCGGTCGCGCAGCGGATTGGTCAGCATGCCGGCGCGCGTGGTCGCGCCGACCAGGGTGAACGGCTGCAGGTCGATCTTGACGCTGCGCGCGCCCGGGCCTTCGCCGATCAGGATGTCGATCTGGTAGTCCTCGAGCGCCGGATAGAGGATCTCCTCGACCACCGGCGACAGCCGGTGGATCTCGTCGATGAACAGCACGTCGCCGCGTTCGAGGTTGGTCAGCAGCGCGGCGAGGTCGCCGGCGCGCTCGAGCACCGGGCCCGAGGTCGAGCGCAGGTTCACGCCCATTTCGCGCGCCACGATGTGCGCCAGCGTGGTCTTGCCCAACCCGGGCGGCCCGAACAGCAGCACGTGGTCGAGCGCCTCGCCGCGCTTGCGTGCCGCGCCGATGAAGATGTCGAGCTGCTCGCGCACCCGCGTCTGCCCGACGTAGTCGTCGAGCAGTTGCGGCCGCAGCGCGCGTTCGATCGCCGCTTCCTGCGTCGACGCCGGCGCGGCGTCGATCAGCCGCGCGGTGGCGGGGTCGGCATCGCCGGCGGCGCTACGCGCGTGCCGTCCTTCGGAAGGGAATTCGTCGGGATGGATCGGAGGCACGGCGCGGCTCTGGGGGCTGGAGATTTGCACAGCATAAGCGATTGCCTGCCACGCCGGTCGCCCGACGCCCGCGGCTATCCCCGCAGCAGCGCCTCTTCGGCGATCGCCAGGGCATCGGGCAGGCCCGACAGCACCACGGTATCGCCCTCGCGCAGTTGCAGCGACGGGGTCGGCCGGAGCACTTCGCCGTTGGCGCGCCGCACCTGGGAGATGCGGGCTCCGTCCTGGCTGAAGGCGCTCAGCGGCTGACCCACCGCGGCGGCGCCGGCGACCAGGATGACCGACTGCAGCCGCGGCTGCTCGGCGTCCTCGAGGGACACGTCGTCGCTGCCGTGGAACCAGTCGCGCAGCAGGCCGTAGCGCGCCGCGCGGGCATGGCGCACGCGCTTGATCACCCGCGGCAGCGGCACGCCGACCAGCGCCAGGGTGTGCGAGGCGAGCATCAGCGAGCCTTCGAGGATCTCGGGAACGACCTCGGCCGCGCCCGCATGGCGCAGCGCCTCGAGCGGGCCGTCGTCGAGGGTGCGCACCACCACCGGGACGCGCGGCGCGTGCTGCCGCATCAGTCCGAGGATGCGCAGCGCCGACTGGGTTTCGGTATACGTGATCACCAGCGCGCTGGCGCGCTGCAGGCCGGCGGCCTGCAGGGTCGCCAGGCGGGTCGAGTCGCCGTAGACGACGTTCTGGCCGGCCGCCTTGGTCTGCGCCACCCGGTCGGGATCGAGGTCGAGGGCGATGTACGGAATGTGCTCGGTCTCGAGCATCCGCCCCAGGTTCTGGCCGCAGCGCCCGAAGCCGCAGATGATGACGTGGTTCTGGACCTTGAGGGTGCTGCGCGCGATGTTGGTGAGCTGCAGCGACGCGAGCATCCACTCCGACGACGCGATCTTCAGCACGATGCGGTCGACGTACTGGCCGAGCAGCGGGGTGTAGAGCATGCTCAGCACCATCGCGGCGAGCACCGGGTTGATCACCTTCGCCGGAATCAGCTGCTCGCTTGCGCCCATGGTCAGCAGCACGATGCCGAACTCGCCGGCCGGCGCCAGCCACAGCGCGCCGCGCAGGCTCACCCCCGGCGGGGTGCGGCGCAGGCGCTCGATGCCGAACACGAGTGCCGCCTTGAACAGCGGCGGCAGCAGCGCCAGCAGCAGCACCAGCCACCACTGGCCGAGCACCAGCCGCCAGTCGAGCAGCATGCCGATGGTGATGAAGAACAGCCCGAGCAGCACGTCGCGGAACGGCCGGATGTCGGCTTCCACCTGCGCCTTGTATTCGGTCTCGGCGATCAGCATGCCGGCGAGGAAGGCGCCGAGCGCCAGCGACAGTCCGGCAAGCTGGGTGATCCATGCCAGTCCCAGGGTGAGCAGCAGCAGGTTGAGCATGAACAGCTCGTCCGACTTGCGCCGCACCACCACCCGCAGCCAGGGCCGCAGCAGCCGGCCGCCCGCGAGCAGGATGATCGCCAGCACGAGCACCGCCTTGACCAGCGCGAGCGCGAGCAGCCGCGGCAGGTCGTTGTTGTGCGAGGCCAGCGCCGGGATCACGGTCAGCAGCGGCACGACCGCCAGATCCTGGAACAGCAGCACGCCCATGATGTGGCGGCCATGCTCCGAGTCGAGTTCGATGCGCTCGGCAAGCAGCTTGACGACGATGGCGGTCGACGACATCGCCAGTGCGCCGCCGATGGCGATCCCGGCGGCGAGCGGCTGCGGCCAGAGCCCAGGCGCCAGCAGGCCGAAGGCGGCGCTGGCCGCCATCACCAGTACGATGGTCGACACCACCTGCGCGGCGCCCAGGCCGAACACCAGCGAGCGCATCGCCTTGAGCTGCGCGAGGCTGAACTCGAGTCCGATCGAGAACATCAGGAACACCACTCCGAACTCGGCCAGATGCTGCAGTCCCGAGGTGTCGCCCGCCAGCGCCAGTGCATTCGGCCCGATCACCACCCCCACCGCGAGATAGCCGAGCATCGGCGGCATGGAAAACGCGCGGAACACGGCGACGCCGACGACCGCGGCGACGAGGTAGAGCAGGGTGACTTCGAGGCCGGTCATGCGACGGTGCAGGCGGGGTGAGGCGACGCGGGGCGTCCGATGTCCCCGAGCATAAGCGACCCGCCGCGACCGATCGGCGCCACGGCCGGCGCGACGCGGCGGTGCGGAACGGCCTCAGCGCAGGCTGAGGATCCAGCGGGCCAGCTGGTGTGCCTGGCGCGGCGTGAGGTCGCCGTCGGGCGCGTAGGCGGGCATCGGGATGATGCCCCAGGTGCCCTGGTGGCCGTTGAGGATGGCGTCCTGCAGGATCGCCGTGGCGTTCGGATCGTGTGCGAAGCGCGCCGCGACCGCGGCGTAGGACGGGCCGACCTTGGCGTGGTCGACCGCGTGGCAGGCGAAGCAGCCGACCGACTTCGCCAGCGGCGCCATGTTCCGGACCGGCGCCGCGCCTGCGGTCGGCACCGCCAGCAGCGCGAGCGGCAACGCCGCAAGCAGGCAGTGCCTCCTCACTTGAACTGCCGCCCCATCGGCACGCCCTTCGACAATCGCGTCAGGTAGGCGACGAGATCGGCCATTGCCGGGCTGTTGGCCGCCGGCGGCTGGCCGCCAACGCCGCCGCGCACGCAGTGCGCGATCTGCTGCTGCAGCGTCTGGGCGGTTCCGGTCCGCGGGTTGAACCGGGGAAAGCGCGCTGCGGCGCCGATCAGGCTCGGCAGGTGCTGACCCGCGGGGGTGACGCCTTCGGTGCGGCCGCCGTCGGTGTGGCAGGCGGCGCAGCTCATCGGCCGGCTGTCCATCGCACCGGCCGGGATCCAGGTCCGGCTGCTGCCGAAGCTGTCGTGGGCGAAGATCCGCGCACCCTGGTCGGCGGCCTGGTCGATCGACGCGACGTGCGCCGGCACGGCGAAACCGGCGGGTGCGGCGCAGGCCGCCGATCCGGCAGCCAGTGCGGCGACGGTCAGCAGTGGCAATGCCGCGGCGGCAACGAGCGGACGGGACATGGGCGATCCTCCTGACGGCGCCCGGACGGTTGTCGCCCGGTACGGTGGGCTGATTGTGCGGTGCCGCGGGCGGCGGCGCTGTGACGAGATGCGTCCGGGTGTTGCGCCGGATCCCCGGCGGCTCAACGCGCGATGGCGCGGATCTGGCGGTCGTGCCAGGCAGCCAGGCCGACGATCGCGACCACGGCGCCAATGAGCGCATAGAACATGTCGGCCTGCGTGTCCCACGGGTCGCCCTGCGTGCCCAGGAAATCCTGCGCGCCCATGCCGAGCGCCAGCGCGACCCACCATTCGATCAGCTCGTAGCACGCGCTGACCGCAAGGGCGACGCAGCCGCTGAGGAAGTTGGCCATGCGTCGGCTGGAGAGGTAGCCGGCGCGCAGCAGGATCTCGCGTGCCACGAGGGTCGGAACGAGTCCCTGCATGACATGGCCGATGCGGTCGTACGGATTTCGCGCCAGATGCAGCCAGTCCTGCAGCCAGAAGCCGAGCGGCACCCGGGCATAGGTGTACGTTCCGCCGAGGATCAGCACCAGCGCGTGCAGCGCGATCAGCAGGTACAGCAGCGGGGTGAGCGGAAAGCGGCGCCAGGTCGCCGCCAGCACGGGCAGGGCGACCAGGACCGGGGCGACTTCGAGCAGCCAGGTCGGGCGGTCGTGCGGCGCGATACCCGAGACGACGAGCGCCAGCACGACGATGCCGGCGAGGATGACGGGCAGGCGGGGCGAGGGGCGCATGGGCGGGGCGGAAACCGGTCGGTCCGCCAAGTATGGCACGCCGCGCCGCGGCCTTGGGCGACGCGCGATCCGTGCATCATTGCGGCTGTTGACCGCACAGGAGAACGCCGCGCCATGCCCGCACTGCTCGATCCGTCACCGGCACCACCCGTGCATGCGCTCGACGCCGAGGCAGTCGCCGCGCAGCTCCGGGTGCGGACCGATGTCGGGCTGGCTGCGCCCGATGTCGGCGAGCGGCTCCTGCGGCATGGTCCGAATCGACTGCCGGAATCGGCCGGGCGGGGATGGGGCGCCCGGCTGGGCGGCCAGTTTCGCGATTTCATGATCCTGGTGCTGCTCGCCGCGGCGGCGCTCTCGGGCGTGATCGGCGACGCCGCGGACACGGTCGCGATCCTGGTCATCGTGCTGCTCAATGCGGCCGTCGGCGCCGTGCAGGAATGGCGCGCCGATCGTGCGATGCAGGCGCTGCGGCGGCTGGCCGCGCCGCAGGCGCGGGTACGGCGTGCCGGGCGCGTCGAGGTGGTCGACGCCGGCGGACTGGTTCCCGGCGACGTTGTGCTGCTCGATGCGGGCGACATGGTGCCCGCCGACCTGCGGCTGTTCGACGTCGCCCGGCTACGCCTCGACGAATCGGCGCTGACCGGCGAATCGGCCACCGTGCTCAAGCAGGCCGCGGCGCTGCCGGCGCGCGACGACCTGCCCCTGGGCGACCGGAGCAACATGGCCTACAAGGGCACGCTGGTCACCCAAGGTCGGGGTGCCGGCCTGGTGGTCGCGACCGGTGCCGGCACCGAGCTGGGCCGGATCGCTGCGTTGCTGGAGGTGGCCGAGGACCGCGGCACGCCGCTGCAGCGGCGGCTGGCGGCGTTCGGGCGGCGACTGTCCCTGGTCGTGCTGGCGATCTGTGCCGTGATCTTCGCCGCCGGCGTGCTGCGCGGCGAGCCTCTGCTGCGCATGGCGCTCACGGCGATCAGTCTGGCCGTCGCGGCAATCCCCGAGGCGCTGCCGGCGGTCGTCACCGTGCTGCTTGCGCTCGGCGCGCGGACGATGGCGCGCCACAACGCCCTGGTACGGCGCCTGCCGTCGGTCGAGACGCTGGGTTCGGTGACCACGATCTGCGCCGACAAGACCGGCACCCTCACCCGCAACCGGATGGAGGTCCAGGCTTTGCACACCTGGGGCGGATTGCCGCCGGGCCGGCTGCTCGAGTTGGCGGCGCTGTGCAACGACGCGGCGCCCGCGCCCGACGCCGGGCGGTGGATCGGTGACCCCACCGAGACCGCGTTGGTCGTGCGCGCCGAGGACGAGGGCATCGCCGTCCAGCCCCTGCGGCAGCGCCTGCCGCGGATCGCCGAGCTGCCGTTCGATGCCGCGCGCAAGCGCATGAGCACGGTGCACCATGCGGACGGTGCCAGCGCCTGGCAGGGAATCACCAAGGGAGCCCCCGAGTCGGTGCTGCCCTTGTGCCGGCAGGTGTGGACGGCGCAGGGCGCGGAGCCGGTCGACGTCGCGGCGGCGCTGGCGGCGGTACAGGCGCTGGCCGGGCGCGGCATGCGCGTGCTCGCGGTGGCGCAGCGCGAATGGCCCGCGCCGCCGCCGGTCGATGCGGTCGAATCCGACCTGACCCTG
>JAKAIB010000184.1:0-4778 GCA_021814605.1 Pseudomonadota bacterium
GACGTGGCGCCCGAACTGCGTGCGCCACGGGGCGGTCGATCCGCTGGCGGACGGCTGGCGCATCGACCCCGACGGCACGCTCGACCTGCGGCCGCTGCTCGCGGCGATCGCCGATTGCGACGATGCCCCCTTCGGCGCCGCGTTGTTCCACGCCACGCTGGCCGAGGCGCTGGCCGAGTGGACGGCGCGAGCGGCCGGGCGTCACGGAGTCGACACCGTCGCCGCGGCGGGCGGCTGCCTGCTCAACGCCATCCTGTCCCATGACCTGGACCGGCGCCTGGCGGCACGCGGCCTGCGGCTGCTGCAGGCGCGTCGGCTGCCCCCCAACGATGGCGGGCTCAGCCTCGGGCAGGCCTGGGTGGCCATGCATCAAGGAGATCACTGACATGTGCCTGGCAATTCCCGCGCGCGTCGCGGAGGTGAACGGCGATCAGGGCGTCGTCGACATGGGCGGCGTGCGCAAGGACGTGTCGCTCGCGCTGCTCGACGAGGTGGCGGTGGGCGACTACGTGATCGTCCACGTCGGTTTCGCGCTCAACAAGCTCGACCCGGTCGAGGCCGAGCGCACGCTGGCGCTGTTCGCCGAACTGGGCGACGCGACAGCACCTGCGGCAACGCAATGAAGTACGTCGACGAATTCCGCGACGGCCGGCTGGCGGCGGGCATCGCCGCAGCCATCGCCCGCGAGGCGGACCCGGCGCGCACCTACAGCTTCATGGAGTTCTGCGGCGGCCATACCCACGCGATCTCGCGCTATGGCGTCACCGACCTGCTGCCGCCCAACGTGCGCATGATCCACGGACCCGGCTGCCCGGTGTGCGTGCTGCCGATCGGGCGGGTCGACATGGCAATCGAACTGGTGCTGCAGCATGGCGTCACGCTGTGCACCTACGCCGACACCGTGCGCGTCCCGGCCTCCGGCGGCCTGTCGCTGCTCAAGGCCAAGGCCGGCGGCGGCGACGTGCGCATGGTGTATTCGGCCGCCGACGCGCTGGCACTGGCGCGCGAGCAGCCCGGGCGCCAGGTGGTGTTCTTCGCCATCGGCTTCGAGACCACGACGCCACCGACGGCGGTGGTGCTCAGGCAGGCCCGGGCGCTGGGTCTGGAGAACTTCAGCGTGCTGTGCTGCCATGTGCTCACGCCTTCGGCCATCGCCACCATCCTGGAGTCTCCCGAGGTGCGCCGGTATGGCACCGTGCCGATCGACGGCTTCGTCGGTCCGGCGCACGTGTCCACCGTCATCGGCAGCCGGCCCTACGAGTTCTTCGCCGAGGAGTACCGCAAGCCGGTGGTCATCGCCGGCTTCGAGCCGCTGGACGTGATGCAGGCCATCCTGATGCTGGTCCGGCAGGTCAACGACGGCCGCGCCGAGGTGGAGAACGAGTTCAGCCGCGCGGTCGATCGGGACGGCAACGTCAAGGCGCAGAACCTCGTCGCCGAGGCGTTCGAGCTGCGCCGCGAGTTCGAATGGCGCGGCCTGGGAATCGTCCCGTATTCGGCGCTCCGGATCCGCGAGGCGTACGCCGCGTTCGACGCGGAGCGCCGCTTCCCGCTGGCCTACCGGGCGGTGGCCGACAACAAGGCCTGCGAGTGCGGCGCCATCCTGCGCGGGGTCAAGCGGCCCTGGGACTGCAAGCTGTTCGGCACGGTCTGCACCCCGGAGAACCCGATGGGGTCGTGCATGGTCTCGTCCGAGGGCGCGTGCGCGGCGCACTACACCTACGGCCGCTACAGGAACGCCGCATGAGCACGGTCCGCAAAGACTACGTCCGCCCGCTCGACGTGAAGAACGGCCGGGTCGACATGAGCCACGGCAGCGGCGGGCGGGCGATGGCGCAGCTGATCGAGGAACTGTTCGCCCGCGCCTTCGACAACGCCTTCCTGCGCCAGGGCAACGACGGCGCGTTGCTGCCGCCGGCAGGCGGCCGGCTGGTGATGGCGACCGACTCGCACGTGGTCTCGCCGCTGTTCTTCCCCGGCGGCGACATCGGCTGCCTCGCGGTCCACGGCACGATCAACGACGTCGCGGTGATGGGCGCGACCCCGCTGTACCTTGCGGCCGGTTTCATCCTGGAGGAGGGCTTCCCGCTGGCAGACCTGCGGCGCATCGTCGAGTCGATGGCGGCCGCGGCACGCGACGCCGGCGTGCACGTGGTCACCGGCGACACCAAGGTGGTCGAGCGCAGCAAGGGCGACGGAGTGTTCATCACCACCACCGGGGTCGGCGTCGTTCCCGACGGCATCGACCTCGGCGGCGACCGTGCACGGCCGGGCGACCGCATCCTGCTGTCGGGGACCATCGGCGACCACGGCATGTCGATCATGGCGCAGCGCGAGAGCCTGGGCTTTTCCGCGCCCATCGTGTCCGACACCGCGGCGCTGCACGGCCTGACCGCCGCGATGCTCGCCACCGGCGCGGACCTGCGCGTGCTGCGCGACCCGACCCGCGGCGGGCTGGCGACGACGCTCAACGAGATCGCGCGGCAATCGGGCGTGGGCATGGTCATCGCCGAACCGGCGATCCCGGTCGATCCCGCGGTGGCATCGGCCTGCGAGTTCCTCGGGCTCGATCCGCTGTACGTCGCCAACGAAGGCAAGCTGGTGGCGATCGTCGCACCGCAGGACGCCGACCGGGTGCTGGCGGCGATGCGCGCGCATCCGCTGGGCCGGCAGTCGGCGATCATCGGCAGCGTGGTCGAGGACGCACACCACTTCGTCCAGATGACCACCGGCTTCGGCGGGCGGCGCATCGTCGACTGGCTGTCCGGCGAGCAGCTGCCGCGCATCTGCTGAACGCCCCGCCATGCGCATCCTGTTCCTCGCCCAGGCCTTCAACAGCCTGACCCAGCGGCTGCATGCGGAGCTGACGGCCGCGGGCCACGAGGTGTCGATCGAATTCGACATTGCCGATTCGGTCGCCGAGGAGGCGGTCGCGCTGTTCCGGCCCGACCTGATCGTCGCGCCCTACCTGCGCCGTGCGATCCCCGAATCGATCTGGAAACGCCATGTCTGCCTGGTGGTGCATCCGGGTGTGATCGGCGACCGGGGCCCCTCGGCGCTCGACTGGGCAATCCAGGACAGCGAGGCCGAGTGGGGCGTCACGGTGCTGCAGGCCGAGGCGGCGATGGATGCCGGACCGGTCTGGGCGGCCGAGACGTTCCCGATGCGCCGGGCGCGCAAGGCCGGCATCTACCGCAACGAGGTCACCGAAGCCGCCTGCCGCGCGGTGCGCAGCGCGATCGAACGCTTCGCGGGAGGTTATCGCCCGGTGCCGCTGGCCGAGGCCGGCGGCCGCGGCCGGCCGAGGCCGCCGATGCGCCAGGGCGACCGTCGCATCGATTGGGCGCGCGACGATGCTGCGACCGTGCTGCGCAAGATCGACGCCGCCGACGGCTCTCCGGGAGTGGCCGACACGCTGTTCGGCCTGCCGTGCCGCCTGTACGACGCCTGCCCCGAGGCCGAGCTCCGCGGCGGGCGGCCCGGTGACCTGCTCGGGCGGCGCGAGACGGCGCTGCTGCGCGCGACCGTCGACGGCGCCGTCTGGATCGGCCATGTCCGGCGGGACGATGCCGAGCCGGCGATCAAGCTGCCGGCGACGCTCGCCTTCGCCCGCGAGTCGGCGGCGCTGCCCGAGCTGCCGCTGCCCGGCTGGTGGGCACAGTCCCGGGCCACGTGGCAGGACATCGCCTACGAGGAGGCCGCCGGCGTCGGCGTGCTGGCCTTCGAGTTCTACAACGGCGCGATGGGCACGGCGGAATGCGAACGGCTGCACGCCGCCTACGACTGGGCGCGCACGCGGCCGACCCGGGTGATCGTGCTGGCGGGCGGCACCGACTTCTGGTCGAACGGCATCCACCTCAACCGCATCGAGGCTGCCGACAGCCCCGCCGACGAATCGTGGCGCAACATCAACGCCATCGACGACCTCGCCGAGGCCATCATCACCACCGACTCGCATCTCACCGTGGCCGCGCTGCGCGGCAGCGCGGGTGCCGGCGGCGCCTTCCTGGCGCGGGCCGCAGACCGGGTCTGGGCGCGCGACGGCGTGCTGCTCAACCCGCACTACCGCAACATGGGCAATCTGTACGGTTCGGAATACTGGACCTACCTGCTGCCGCCCCGTGTGGGGACGGAAGGCGCCCGGGCGATGCTGCGCAACCGCCTGCCGCTCACGGCGAAGGCAGCGCTGGCCGCCGGTTTCATCGACGCCTGCCTCGCCGGGAATCCGCAGGCCTTCCGCGTCGACGTGATGCGGCGGGTCACCGAACTCGCGCAGTCCGCCGACTTCGCCGCGCAACTCGCGGCCAAGCGCGCAAGACGCGCGTCCGACGAAGCGGCCAAGCCGCTGGCGCGCTACCGCGACGAGGAACTGGCGATGATGCGGCGCAACTTCTACGGCTTCGATCCGAGCTACCACGTCGCGCGCTATCACTTCGTGCGCAAGTCGCCGCCGTCGTGGACGCCGCGCCACCTCGCGCGCCATCGGGATCCGCAGCGGCCGCCGCCGGAATGATCGCGCGACCGATCGACGCCGCTGGACCGGCCGCGGTCAGTCAGGCGGCATCCGGCCGGTGAGGTCGGGAAAGTAGCCGGCCAGGTCGGTCTCGCCCCGCATCGCGGCCTCGACTGCGTCGAGCGCGAGGTCGATCCGCCGCGCCTCCGCGGCATCGAGCACGTCGCGCGCGCTGTCCTGCAGCACCAGCAGCCACGTTCCCGGCGCCTGCTCGCCGACCAGCGCCAGGCTGACGCGTCGCCGCGTGCCCCGACCCTCGCACACC
>JAKAIB010000184.1:4788-6647 GCA_021814605.1 Pseudomonadota bacterium
CGCGAGAAGGCCGAGACTGTCGACCACCTGCATCGGAACGCCGAGGCACATGACAGGTCACTCCAGAGTTGCGGAATCCGCTTGCCGGGCGGCCTGCCCGGCAACCACCAGGCGCCGCGCCAGGACGGCACGCCGCTGGCTGACGATGCGCAGCCGGTGATCGTCGAACCGGGACCGGGACGCGGCGGCATGCTGCCCGCGCCCGGTTGGCGCGGCGATGCGCGCGTCGCGCGCCTGCAGCAGCGCGCGGATGTCGTCGCGGAACAGAAGCAGCAGGTGCTGCAGCCACTGCGCGACGTCGCGCGGCTCGGCCGCCGACAGCCGGGGCGAGTCGAGAAACCGGGAAAGCGCCTCGGCCGACTGCCAGACTTCGGACGTCACCCAGCGGTTGGTCGTGAACCAGCGCAACGGCAGGCCGCGCGCATCGACCGACAGGCCGACCAGATGCGAGAACGCGGCGGCGCCGTCCGCCGCGGGCGCAGGCGCCGGCACGAAGATGTGGAAGTGGCCGTGCTCGGCCTGCGGCCGCTGGCTGGCGGCGTGGGCGTGGTAGTAGAACTTCCATCCCGACTGCGGATCGATCGCATCGGGCTGCGGATAGTGCGCCCACTCGACGAAGCCGCGCGCGCCGCCAAGCAGCCGCGCCGGCGCACTCGCCCCCTGCGCCGCCCAGTCGGCGATCTGGCGCACGACGGCGTCGGCGGCGCTTGCGGGATCGGTCGCGTCACGCATCGCCGGAGGCGTCGAGCCGCAGGAACTGGTCCTTGGGCGCGTCGCAGTTGGGGCAACGCCAGTGCGCGGGAAGATCCTCGAACCGGGTGTTCGCCGCAACCTGCCAGACCGGATCGCCGTCGGCCGGTTCGTACACGTGCCAGCAGATCCGGCACTCATACCGCGCGGCTTCTGGGATGGTCGGCGCGTCCATCAGGCGTACACCGACTGCAGCGCCCGGAGCCGCCGGGCCGACTCGGCAATGTCGTCGTCAGCGGCACAGGCCACCGGCGGGACCGCCGCGATCTCCAGCGAATTGAGGATCAGGACGTCGCTCGAATTGAAGTACTGCACCCACCAGGCCGAGGCGAGCCGGGTGCTGCGGATGCGGCAGGCACCGTAGCCGGACGAGACGATCACCACCGGGCCCTCGCCCAGGGTCTCGACCAGCCAGCCGAGTTCGGCCTCGTCCATGGGCACGAGGTCGAGATTGATCACGTGGCCCTCGCCGTCGGCGTCGAATGCGCGGCTGCGGGCGATCAGTTCGGCCAGGACGTGGGGCGCGTTGACCACCCCCGCGGGGATCGCGTCCCGCTGCGGCAGGTCGAGCGCGCCAGCGCCGGCCCGCGCGCGCCGCACCAGCGCCTGCGGGATGTCGGCCACCTCCAGCCGGTCGACCGCGCCGGACGCAGCGGCGCCGCGGACGCGCCACAGCCCGGGAAAGACCGATTCCTCGATCTGCAGCCCGGCGTCGCCGATCACCGCGGCACTCACTTCGCCATGGCCGAGCACCTCGTCGAGGAAGCGCCGCACCTCGGGGCCGGCCGCGGCGAGGTCGATCGGCGCCGCGGAATCCGCGTCGCCATGGCTCTCGAGCGCCGACGCCAGCCGCGCCAGCCACTCGCGGCCGATGGCCTGCAGCGCGGGATCCTGCGGCAGATCCGGCTGGCGGAACACCGCCATCTCGGTCGGCAGCGAGAGATAGTCGGGCCCGTCGCCGGCCTGCGACCCGGGACCGAACATCGGCACCGCGCGAACAGGAATCTGCATGTCAGGACTCTCCAGGTTCGGCGGTGATCGCCGCGATCTCGGCAAGGTAGACCGCCCAGTCGCGCATGCGTTCGATCGCGCCGAGGCGTGCCCCATCG
>JAKAIB010000185.1 GCA_021814605.1 Pseudomonadota bacterium
CCAAGGCCGCCCATGCGGCGCGCTTTTCGCGGGCCGACTTCTGTGGGCGGTTCCCTAGGCTCAACTGGCCTGCGGACACGAAGACCCAAGTGGCCCTGCCCCTTCAGGTGGAACCGGCTCGTGCACATCGTGGCCGGCATTGAAGTGCGCAGCGGACCGCCCTATATCACTGGATCCACCGGCTCGGACTCGACTGGCGCGAGCCCGATGCTGCTTTCGCTGGCCAGTGTTGCCGGCGTGAAATGACCGGTGCGCACGTCAAAGGTGTGAACTTCACCGTCCTCGATCACGTAATGCCAGCCGTGCAGGGTAAGGCTGCCAGCGTCGACCCTCCGGCGCACCATGGGATAGTCCAGCAGCCGGTCGAGTTGGAGCACGACGGAGCGCTGCTCGGTCCGCCGCAGCATATCGGCGTCTGGCTCGTGCACTGGCAGCCGTGCCTCACGGCCGAGATCGAGCCACGCCTTGAGGTTGACCGCTTCATCTGACAGGTCTGCGTACAGCGCGCGAATCGCCCCGCAGTGACTGTGCCCGCAGACAACAATGTTGCGCACCGCCAGTGAGAGCACAGCGAATTCGATCGCCGCTGCCGTGCCGTGATAGCCCGCGCTGCCATCGAACGGCGGCACAAACGCGCCGACATTGCGCACCAAGAACAGCTCACCTGGGCCAGCGCCGGTCAGCAGATGCGGAACGACCCGCGAGTCGGAGCAGCCGACGAACAAGGTGGTTGGATGCTGCCCATAGGAAACAAGGTTCCGGAAATCCTGTTGGTAGCTCGGGAAGGCCTGATCGTGGAACTTGCGCAGGCGCTGAAGCAGTTCATCGGGCATAGAGATCCGGGACGCGATGTCGAACCGGTTACCTGTTCGAGCCGAACGGCCGCTGGCATTGGTGCGTCGCGTCGCCGCCTCCGATCAAGCGGTGGCTCCAGACGCGGCAGACTGCGATTCCCCGGCAAGGATGCGCGCCTGTTCCTGCAATGCATCCGCTCGCGCACCAAGGCCGCCGAACAGCGCTTCCACCCGGGCTCCCTGCTCCTGTCCGGCCGCCATGTCCGACTCGGCGCGCGCGGCCAAGTGGCGGATCTCATCAAGGCTGCGCAAAGTCGCGTCGATCTCTTCCTGGATGGTGCGGCTTGCTTGCTGCACGCGGTTGGAGAGGCCGCGGATTTCATCGGCAACTACGGCGAAACCACGCCCGGCCTCGCCCGCTCGCGCCGCTTCGATGGCTGCGTTGAGCGCGAGAAGATTGGTCTGCGACGAGATCTCCCGAATACTCTGCGCCATGGCATGCATTCTGCCGGCCTGCGCGCTCAAGCTTTCGATTCCGGCGTGTTCACGCGCGGCCGACTGCGCCGTCCGTCGCATCAGCTGATCGAGCGCGCCAGCAGCGGCCCGCCCCTGCCCCACGGTGTCGAGCAGAGCCTGTCCGGTTGCACGCAGGTCTGCCACCATCTGCTGTTCGCGCCGCTCGCGCTCATCGATGTTCTTGGCGACATTGAACACGCCGGTCACCCCACCCGCTTCGTTGGTCAGCGGCAGGAAGGCCACCTCCAGCCAGACCCTGCGCCCATCCTTGCACTGGCGCTCGATCTTGTCCATGAACGGCATGCCGCGGCGCAGGTCGCTCCAGAGGCGCTGCACCTCGGGCGAATGCACGTCGCCCGGCGGACTAAACAGCCGGTTGTGCAGGCCAATCACCTCATCCGGCCGATAGCCCAGTGAATTGGCGAAATTCGCGTTGCTCCAACTGACAACGCCGTCGGGCGTGTAGGCGATCATCGCCAGGTTGCGCACCATGGCCTGCCACAGCGGCTGCCAATGCGGTGTGGCGCCGGCGGCGGTCTGCGGAACCTCGGCCGCAGGAGTGGTCTCCATGATTATGTCCTCGCAGTTAAGGCGACCCGGTGGCACGATGCCACAGTCTCCAGAAGTGATGGAACGATTGACGATTGCCGTCCGGCTATCCGGCCGCCCATCGGCCGAATTGCACTTTGCGACAGCCGCAGCGCCCAGCGCTGCAGCGGCGTATCCCCCTCGTTCCAAATTCGCCGCATCGCGCCATTCCCATAGTGGAGTCGCAGATCACGCGTTGCCTCCGGCGTGGCGCATCCCGGCAGCGGTGACCGTCCGATGCCGGACGCCGTTTCGGGTGGCGTACAAGAGGGCGGTGAAGGCCAGGCTGATCAACGCGAGGACGACATATACGGCGTAGCCGCGGGCGTACCCGATGGTGCCCATCGACTGCGCGATGCGACCCATCAACGGTGGTACGACGAAACCACCGAGCGCCCCAAGACCACCTACCCAGCCAGCGGTCCCACCGACGGCGTCGGGCACGTAGTGCGGCACCAGCTTGAAGACCGCGGCGTTGGCCACACCCATCCCGGCGCCAATCAGAGCCTCACCGAATACTGTCAGCGTAAAGCTGCCCGACAGAGTCATGATGGCGGCCCCCGCCAGCAAAGCGACATACGCCACCAGCGCAACCCTCTCGCCGCCCAAGCGGTCGGCCCACGATCCGCCTGGAACGCGGATCAACGAGGCGAACAGGGAAAAACCGGCGGTCAGCCCGAGCGCCACCCAATGCGACGCCTTGTAGTAAGACCCCCAGAATGTCGGCAGCCAAGCCGTCAAGGCGAGAAATCCACCGAACGAGGTGAAGTACAGCGCGACCAGCGGCCAGGTACGCCAGCTGGCGGCCGAATCGATCAGGGTGCGCAGCACACTCGGTGCGGGCAGCAACTCCTGCCCGTGGGCCTTGGCCAATGTCTCGGCTTCGGCCTGAGCAACGCCCTGGCGCTGCAGCTGGAAGTACGGCGCGTCGTACCCGAGAAACAAGTAGAGCACGATGCCCACCACCACGATGGTCAGCGACACTAGGTACCCCATCCATAGCCCGCCGGCCGCGATGATCAGCGGCAGCAGAATCGCGACCATGCCTGGCGACGTGTTGCCAAAGCCAGCGTAGAACGCAAGTGCCCCGCCCTGCTTTGACTTGGGAAACCAATAGGAGACCTGGCCGATGCCAACCGAGAACGTGGCGATCCCACAGCCGCCCAGCGCACCGAAGAAGAGCAACCACGGGTAGTCAGCCTGTGTCAGGTGCGCCGGATACAGCTTGAGCAGCATCCAGTAAAGCCCGGCGATGCCGATCACCGAGGCGACAAGCAGAAACAGGAACGGGCGCTTGCCACCGCTGCGGTCGACCCAGGCACCAAACGGGATGCGCAGCAACGAACCGGTGAGCATGGGCATGGCGACGAGCAGACCGACCTGCGCGGGCGAGAGCTGCATCACCTTGATGAAGCTTTGCGCCGTCGGCCCGAATAGCGACACGGCGCCGAAGCCGATGAAAAAGCCGATCGTGGCACCAAGAAGGGAATGTTGCGCGGAGCCTTTGACCGATGCCGCGCCCGAAGGCGATATGTCCCTATTCACGGAAACTCCCGATGACGGCTTCGACCCCGGGCCGGGTCATCGCCAAGTTGTGCATTTGATGCCGCCCTGAGCAAATCGCGGTTGATGCTAGTAATGGCACCACCGAGCGACAATCGCTCCAAAGGAGTAGCTCAAGACGCGGAAGAACTACCCCCGGGTACTCCGTTCAGCACCGAAGATGCGCACGTCGCCGTCGCTGCCTCTTGACCGCAATCAGTCGATCGGGAGAATCAGATGAGCGGCGCTTGATCCATGCAAATCCGCCTTTCCGACTTTGAACCGAAACCGTGTCTCTCCGGTGCCGGTGATGCCTGTGACGCGCTTCGTGCCGCTGACAAGCTGCAGGTCGAGTTCGGAACGAATCGCTGCGGGGGATAGTCCCATGGCCCCGTGGAGCGGTGTGCGCGCAGCGGTTGTTGCAGCCCGCTGGGAGGCAAATGCCGCCATGACCCCGCGACCCGGGCGGACGCGTCGGTGCCGGACGGCCGGCGATTAGCCGGCTTGCAAGGAGTGCATGCAGACTGCCGATGTCAACCTAGACACTGCCGCTGACAGCGTCGTCATCAACTGCAAGGAGATGGCCGGACAGCCGATCGCAAGCACTGTCCAGTTGGGTCGTCGTCGCTCCGGTGTCACGACACCCTGGGGGCTCGGCGACGAGCCTTCCCGTACTGGTGGAGAACCACACCGCTGGGAGCGCCGCTCTGGATGTTCAGCCGCCCCACAACGGTCCGATCGCGTCGAGCAGATTCTTGATCCGCAGACCGAACTCGGTATCGCCTTCGAACGCCAGTTCGCGCTGGAAGAACAGCCGGTCCGCGTCGTCACGACCGCGCACCAGACGCCATAACGCCGACGCATTGGCGACGACACGCAGCACCGGGGGATCGCCTGCCGGAGCGGCCACGAATCCCCGCTCGCCCAACCGCAGGTGCACGCGCAGGCCGAGGTCGGCCACTTCGACGTCCACCACGCGATGCGCCAGCGCCTCGCGGTCGTCGGGCGCCAGCCGTGGCAGCAGCAGACGGTCAAGCAGCCGGGCGGCAACAATCGACGGCGGCTGCACCGGCAGCCGACGCACCAAGGCCCGCATCGCCGCCCGGGCGTCTTGCAGCCGGGGCGAGGCGGCCATTGCCGTCAACACGTCAGCAGGCTTCGCGGGGTTCATCATCGATCCACTCCATTCCGGGGCGCCTTCGCGCATAGCCGTTCACCAGGGCACCGGCCAGCCCGAGCCCGGTGAAGTCGTCCAACATCGCAGCCGCATCGGCACCGCGGTTGAGCACCGCGTCGAAGCCGGCGACGATCCGATCGAAGCCGTGCGAGCACGGAGACAGTCGCACACCCGCCGCCCCGGCGGCACGCAGTGCGGCGCCCTCGCCGAGCAGGCATTGCACCCCAGCCGATTGCATCTGGGTGCCGTTGAGGGTGAGAAAGGCGTCGCCGTCGGTGCTGGTCAGCGGCAATCCGTCGGGATGCTCGCGGCAGCGGAATGCACAGGTGTCCTTGCTGAGCCGATAGTGCCGCGCGGTGAAGCACCGCGCCGAGAACGACAGCGGCAGCCGCCCGAAGGCAAACACCTCGGTCGCGACCGGCCCGGCCGGTCCTGCCACAGGGGCGTCGGGCGGGTTGATCGCCCCGGCGGCGGAAATCCCGAGTTCCAGCGGCACCACCCAGCGGCCAGCGCCGAGCTGGGCATGTTCTTCGAGCGCCTCGCGGCTGTAGATGTTGATGTGCGGCCCGAGCACGAAGGGCCGTTGCAGCGGCTGATGCTCGAAGGCGCGGGCGAGAATGCGCAGCGCCGAGGCGTCCCCCGCCTCGACGGCGAACTCGGATTGTTCGCAGACACGCCGCAGAGTGCGCAGCTCGCCCTCGCCCATCACCAGGATCTGGGTGGCGAGCACCACCTGCTTGCCAGCGGCGGCGAGGTCGCGGCCGAGCGCGAGCCAGTCCTCGACTTTGATCTCGTTGCGTCGCGAGCACACGACTTCCCCGAGCACCACAGCGTCGGCCGGGCCATCGGCCACTTCGGAATAAAACGCAATCAACCGCTGTCGCGGCCACCAGTACTGCACCGGCCCGACGGTCAGCGACAGCCGCCGTGGTGCGATCGTCGTTTCGGATGGCGACACGTTCATCTCCACGGTCGTTCGTACGCGCCGAGGGTGTGCTGCTGGCCCTCGGCCCAGCGTGAGAGTTCGTCGGTCCAGCGCGGATCGACAGCGAACGACGCTGCCTGTGTTGACGCACGATCGATCGCCGCGCGCCAGACCCGGGTGACGTCGCCCACGTACGCCGGACTGCGCTGACGGCCTTCGATCTTGATCGCGCGAACCCCCGCTGCCATCAGCTGCGACAGCGCCGCCATCGAGTTCAGGCTGGTCGGCTCCTCGAGGGCGTATTCGCGCTCGCCGTCGACCAAGAAGCGACCCTTGCACAGCGTGGGGTACCCGCGCGGTTCATCGCGACCGTAGCGGTCGATGAGCACGCCGTTGAGCCGTGATTCGGTGCCTTCGGCGGTCTCGACCCAGCGCACCGCTGAAGCGGGTGAACACACGCCCGCGTTGTTCGGCGACTGCCCCGTGGCATACGACGACAGCGCGCAACGTCCCTCGACCATCACGCACAGGCTGCCAAAGCCGAACACTTCGACCTCGACCGTGGTGTTGCGCGCCAGGTGCGCCACCTGCGACAGCGTCAGCACCCGCGGCAGCACCGCCCGGGTGATGCCATAGCGCTCGCGATAGAACTCGATCGCTTCGTAAGTCGTCGCCGAGGCTTGCACCGAAAGATGCAGCTGAAGACCGGGATGCTCGCGCCGGCAATACGCCAGCACCGCGGTGTCGGCGACGATCAGCGCGTCGACACCGAGGTCAACCGCTGCATCGACCGCACGGCGCCAGCGCGCTGCGTCGGAGGCATCCGCGAAGGTGTTGAGCGCCATGTACACCTGGGTGCCGCCCGACCGAGCGTAGGCGACACCGTCGATCACTTGACGCTGATCGAAGTTCAGTCCGGCGAAGTTGCGCGCATTGGTCGCGTCCTTCAACCCGAGGTACACCGCGTCCGCGCCGGCGTCGACGGCGGCCTGCAGCGCCCGCAGCGATCCAGCCGGGCAAACGAGGTCAACCGCCGCTGCAGGACGCTGG
>JAKAIB010000186.1 GCA_021814605.1 Pseudomonadota bacterium
TGGCGAAGCTGAAATTGTTCGCGTCGATCTGCCACAGGCCATTGCGGTCGCGCCGCCAGGCCAGCGTCGCCTGGGCCGCTTCAAGCGGCAGCCGGGCCGGGGCGTAGACCAGCGGCAGGTCGAGCCCGCCCTCGGAAAGCGCCAGCGTCGCGCTGCCTCCGGCCTGGGTTGCGTCGATGCTGCCGGAGAGTCCATCGACTCCGGGCAGGTTCGCCGGCAGGTCGAGTGCGGCGGCCGCCGCCTGGCCGGCGTCGATCACCTCGCGGGGGTCGCCCGGAGGCGTCCTGGCGCCCGCTCCGGCCGGGCTGCGCCAGCGCAGTCCCGTGAACCGGGTGTGCAGCGTGTAGCTTGCCGGCAGCCCCGACACGGCCGCTGCCGGCCATTGACCGGTTGCGGTGAGCGCGTCGATGCGACCGTGGGGCTGCAGTGCGGCCAGGCGCGCATGCCAGTCGGCGGGCAGCGGCAGGCGCTGCGCCAGCGCGCCCAGCGCACCGAGGTCGAGGGTACCGGTCTGGAGGCTGGCCTGCGTCGTGCCGTTCGCTGTTTCCCACAGCCATTGACCGTCGACCGGTCCGAAGCCGAGGCCCTGTGCGGTATGGAATTGCGCGGACGCCACCGTGACGCGCTCCCCGCCAGGGCGCGGCGCCCACGTGATCCGGCCGGAGAAGTCGCGCAGCGCCAGCGGCGGCAGCAGCGGGCGCCAGCCCGCGACGGATGGCCGGGGCAGTGTCGTGGCAGAGCCGGCCGGGACGGGGCGGGATGGCGCAGCTTCGCTGGCGAGCTGGACGTTGAGGTCGCGCAGCGCCAGGTCGGCGGTGACCTTTGTCGGCTCGAGCTTTGCCACGTCGATCCAGGCGCGCACCGATCCCCGGCCGCCGCCGACCTGCAACGGCAGGTGGACCGGCGCCTGTCGCTGCAGCGTCGCCAGATCGGCGTTCGGCAGGCTGCCGTACAGCGTTCCGGTCCAGCGCGCGATGTCCGCCGTGTGCCGCAGGAACAGCGGCTGGCGGAAGTCGGCGCGCAGGTCGACCGTTCCGCCCAGATCGGGTGGCGGCGTCGCGGTCAGTGCAGCGCGGTGAGTCAGCAGGGTGTTGCGGAGCACCATGTTGACGTTCGACAGCGGCAGCGGCGGCGCCTTGCGCGCGGCGTCGATCCACGTCAGCCGGCTGTCGAGGATGAGCACTTCCCCCTGCTCGAACAGCCAGTCGGCGAACTGCTGTGCCGCCGGATTCTTCGTGGTGCCGCCGAGGGCGAAGCGGATGCCGCCGATGTCGAGGTGACCCGGGTCGGGACGCGATACCGACAGCGTCGCGCCGCGGATCACGATCTGGTCGAACGTCGCCGACAGCCGCGGCAGGCTCTTCCATGACGGCGCGGCGTCGACCGCGGCGAAGGCGAGCGCCGGGTGGCCGTGCGGGCCGTCGATGCGCACGTCGTGCAGGCTGAACTGCGGCATCAGGCCGTGCCAGCGCGTCTCGATCGACCCGATGTGCACCGGCAGCCCGAGCGCCTGGGTCGCCGCCTGCTCGACCCAGGGGCGGAACTGCTGGGCGTTGGGCAGGACGACGTAGCGCATCGCGAGCAGGCCGACGCCGAGCACGAAATACACCGACACCACGAGGATGATCGCGGCTTCCCACAGCCGGGTGGCGGCGCGCAGCGAGACGTGGAGCAGGGACAAGGCCGGACGGGGCAGGGCGAGACGATGCGACGATAGTAGTCAACGCGTTCCGTCGGACCGTGCCGACAGCAAATTGCGCGAATGCAACATCCCGGCCGATTGCCTGCGCCGCGGCGTCGGGCATCCGGTTGCGGACAAAGCCGAATGTCACGCCCTGAAATATGCTGCGCGATCATTTGCAGTCCCGGGTCGCATCGATGGAGTTGTCGCAGTACTCGCGTTTTTATCGTCGTCACGTCGGACGGTTCGACGATGTGCTGGGCCAATGGTCCGCGGGGATTCCGCCCCGCGGCGCGATCGACGCCGCGATCGAGGCGCTGCAGCGCGGCGGCGCGTCGCTCGAAACGGCACTGCGGCGGGTGCGCAATGCGCTGATGCTGCGGCTGGTCGAAGCCGACCTGTCCGGCGCGCCGCTCGAGGCGGTGTGCGTGGGCGTGAGCGATCTCGCCGAGGCGGCGGTCGCGGCGGCGCTGCGGTCGGTGCAATCCGAACTGGCCGCCCGCCACGGTATGCCGCGGGCGCCGAACGGCGAGGCGGCGCAATTCCTCGTGGTGGGGATGGGCAAGCTGGGCGGGCGCGAGCTGAACGTGTCGTCCGACATCGACCTGGTCTGCGTCTACGACGAGGACGGCGAGACCGACGGTGCCGTGCCGCTGAGTAATGCCGACTACTTCGCGCTGGTGGTGCGCCGCTTCGTCCCGTTGCTCGCGGCGGTCACCGCCGATGGCTTCGTGTTCCGTGTCGACACCCGGCTGCGGCCGAACGGCGACAGCGGACCGACCGTGGTCAGTCTGGCGATGCTCGAGGAGTACTTCCTGGTCCAGGGGCGCGAATGGGAGCGCTTCGCCTGGCTCAAGTCGCGGGTGGTCTCGCCGGTCGCCACGCCGCAGGCGCAGCGCGCCGAGCAGGCATTGGCCGCGGTGGTCGAGCCGTTCGTCTGGCGGCGCTACCTCGACTTCGGCATGCTCGAGGCGCTGCGCGCGCTGCATCGCCAGATCCGCGCCGAGGCCACCCGGCGCGCTGCGGCGCGGCCGGACAAGGCCAACGACGTCAAGCTCGGCCGCGGTGGTATCCGCGAGATCGAGTTCACGGTGCAGTTGCTGCAGATCGTGCGCGGCGGCCGGATGCCGCAGATCCGCGAGCGGGCCACGTTGCCGGCGCTGCGCCTGCTGGCCGGCAACGGACTGCTCCAGCCCGAGGCAGCGCAGCGGCTGGAAGCGAGCTACCGCTTCCTGCGCCGCCTGGAGCATCGCATCCAGTATCTCGACGACGCGCAGACGCACAGCCTGCCGCCGGACGATGGCGACCTGCACGCGCTGGCATGGGCGATGGGCTTCGTCGATGACGCGGCAAACCGTCGCTGCGGGTGCCCCAAGGGATGCAAGCTGCTGCGCGAACTCGACAGTGTGCGCGAATTCGTCGCCGGCGAATTCGATGCGCTGCTGCACAACGGCCCGCAATGCACCGGTTGCAACAAGACCGCGGACAGCCTCGACGGCCTGCGCCACCATCTCGCCAAGGCCGGCCTGGGGCGCGAGCCCACGCTCGACCGGCTCAAGGCGCTGGAGCAGTCGCCGCGCTATGCCGCGCTCAGCGATTCGGGTCGCCTGCGGCTGTTGCGGACCCTCGACCGGGCCATCGGCATCGTCGCCGGCCGGACCCAGGCGGACCTGATCCTCGGCCGGCTGATCGATCTGCTCGAGGCGATTGGCCGACGCGAGACCTATCTGGCGTTCTTCGCCGAGCAGCCGGCGGCGCTCGGCCGGCTGTGCAACCTGCTGGAGGCTTCGGCCTGGGCGGCGGACTACGTCAAGCGCCATCCGGCGGTCGTTGACGAACTCATCACCCCGCCGAGCGAGCGTTTCGACGCGCAGACCTACCGCAACGGGTTGCTGCAGCAGCACGCCCGGCTGGTCGAGCGCGATGCCTGGGACGCAGGCGAAGGCATGGACCTGCTGCGGCACGGCCATCACGCCGAGATGTTCCGCACGCTGACGCGTGATCTCGCCGGGCTGATCCAGGTCGAACAGGTTGCCGACGAGTTGTCGGCGCTGGCCGACGCCACGGTCCAGCTCGCGATCGAATGGTGCTGGGACGAATTGCCGCAGAAGCATCGCGAGCGGCCGGCGTTCGCCGTCGTCGCATACGGCAAGCTCGGCGGCAAGGAACTCGGCTACGGCAGCGACCTCGACATCGTCTTCCTGTACGACGATGCGGGCGACGGCGCGGGCGAGATCTACACCGCGTTCGCGCGCAAGCTCGTCTGGTGGCTGACCGCGCATACCGCGGCGGGACGGCTGTTCGAGATCGATACCCGGCTGCGCCCGAATGGCAATGCCGGGTTGCTGGTCACCAGCCTGGACGCGTTCGAGCAGTACCAGCGCGGCCGCGGGAGCAATACCGCGTGGACCTGGGAGCACCAGGCGCTGACTCGGGCGCGGTTCTGCGCCGGCGACCTCGCGATCGGGACGCGCTTCGAGGCGATCCGCACGGCGGTGCTGACCGCCCGGCGTGACGTCGCGGCGCTGCGGGGTGAAATCCTCGCGATGCGCAAGCGCGTGGCCGACGGACATCCGAACCGCAGCGGCCACTTCGACGTCAAGCACGATCCGGGCGGGATGGTCGACGTCGAGTTCGCGGTGCAGTTCCTGGTCCTGGCCCACGCGGCGGACTTTCCGCAGCTGACCGCCGATCTCGGCAACATCGCCCTGCTCGGCATGTCCGAGGCGCTCGGACTGCTGCCCGCCGGCGTCGGCCGCCAGGCTGCCGCGGCCTACCGCGAGTTGCGGCGGGCCCAGCACCGCGAGCGGCTGGCAGGCGCAGACGCCGCCCGGATTCCCGCCGATGCCATGCCGGCCGAGCGCGCCGCGGTGCGGGCGCTGACCGGAGCCGTGTTCGAGCAGGAAGCGCCGCTACCCGCCTGACGTCGCGGAACCGCCGGCCGCCGGGTCGAGCGCGAAGTCCTTGAAGGCCTGCGCCACCGGCGACAGCCGCTTGTCGGCGCGCTGCACCATGTACCAGTGCCGCAGGATCGGGAAGCCTTCGACGGCGAGCACGGCGAGGCGGCCGAGGGTCAGCTCGGCGTCCACCGCCTGGCGCGACAGGATGCCTAGTCCGAGCCCGGCCTGCACGGCCTGCTTGATGGCCTCGTTGCCACCGAGGTTCATCCGCGAGCGCAATTCCAGGCCGTGTTCGGCGAACAGTCGCTCGACCGCCTTGCGTGTTCCCGAGCCGGGTTCGCGCAGCAGCCAGGGTTCGCGCGCGAGGCGTTCGAGCGGGATGTCCTGCACCCCGACCAGCGGGTGGTCGGGGGCGGCGAGCACCACCAGCGGATTGGGCATGAGCGGCTCGGCGATGACCTCGACGTCCTCGGGCGGCTGGCCGAGGATGTACAGGTCGGCCAGGTTGTCGGCGATGCTGGCCAGGACCTGCTCGCGGTTCGTTACCGTCAACGACACCTCGATTCCCGGATAGCGGTGCGAGAAATCGCCGAGCAGGCGAGGGGCGAAATAGGACGCGGTGGTGATTGCCATCACCGCGAGTCGCCCCTGCTTCAGCCCCTGCTGCTCCGACACCGCCATGGTGAAGCGGTCCAGGATGTCGAACACCCCGCGGCAGGCCTGCGCGAATTCGCGGCCGGCGTCGGTGAGGAAGATTCGCTTGCCGACCTGTTCGAGCAGCGGCGTGCCGATGATGTCGGTGAGCTTTTTCATCTGCATCGAAACCGTCGGCTGGGTGAGGTACAGCTCGTCGGCGGCACGGGTGAAGCTGCCGAGCCGGGCGATGGCCTCGAAGATTTCCAGCTGGCGGAACGTGGTGCGATGGCGCATCGCCAGATTATAGAGTGGAGTCGATGCATGCCATAGAAAAGATTGACTGTTATTGATGATCGTGTTCCAGCATCATGCCGGCACCCCGCGCAACCGCGTGGTGCACCGTCGCAGCGCAATCATCGAACCAAGGAGCAATCTGATGGCAGTCAAGACTTACAACGCGGGCGTGAAGGAATACCGCCAGACCTACTGGATGCCCGAGTACACGCCGCTGGATACCGATATCCTGGCCGTGTTCAAGATCACCCCCCAGCCTGGCGTGGACCGCGAAGAAGCCGCCGCCGCCGTGGCCGCCGAATCCTCCACCGGCACCTGGACCACCGTCTGGACCGACCTGCTGACCGACCTCGACTACTACAAGGGCCGCGCCTACGCCATCGAGGACGTGCCCGGCGACGACACCTGCTTCTACGCCTTCATCGCCTACCCGATCGACCTGTTCGAAGAAGGTTCGGTCGTGAACGTGTTCACCTCGCTGGTCGGCAACGTGTTCGGCTTCAAGGCCGTGCGCGCCCTGCGCCTGGAAGACGTCCGCTTCCCGATCGCCTACGTCAAGACCTGCGGCGGCCCCCCGATGGGCATTCAGGTCGAGCGCGACATCATGAACAAGTACGGCCGTCCGCTGCTGGGTTGCACCATCAAGCCGAAGCTGGGCCTGTCGGCCAAGAACTACGGCCGCGCCGTGTACGAGTGCCTGCGCGGCGGTCTCGACTTCACCAAGGACGACGAGAACGTCAACAGCCAGCCCTTCATGCGCTGGCGCCAGCGTTTCGACTTCGTCATGGAAGCCATCAACAAGGCCGAGCGGGAGACCGGCGAGCGCAAGGGCCACTACCTGAACGTGACCGCTCCGACCCCGGAAGAGATGTACAAGCGGGCCGAGTACGCCAAGGAAATCGGCGCACCGATCATCATGCACGACTACATCACCGGCGGCTTCTGCGCCAACACGGGCCTGGCCAACTGGTGTCGCGACAACGGCATGCTGCTGCACATCCACCGCGCCATGCACGCCGTGCTCGACCGCAACCCGC
>JAKAIB010000187.1 GCA_021814605.1 Pseudomonadota bacterium
CGCGCACCCGGACCGCCGCGCCCGGCGGCAGCGCCCCTGCAAGGCGGCTGGCGACGAACGGACCGACGCCATCGTCGCCACGCTCGGCGTTGCCGACGCCAATGACCAGGACCGATCGTCCCGGCGTCATCGACGCGTCACCTTCAGGTCCAGGAAATGGGTGGAGCACGAGATGCAGGGGTCGTAATTGCGGATCGCCTGTTCGCACCGGGCCCGCAGCGCCGCGTCGTCCGCATCGAGCAGGTCTGCGGCGACGGCGGCCAGATCGGCTTCGACGCTGGGCTGGTTCTGCGACGTCGGCGGAACGATGCGCGCGGCGGTAATGTCGCCCGCGGCGTCGAAGGCGTAGCGGTGCCAGCAGATGCCCCGCGGCGCCTCGGTGCAGCCGTAGCCGACGCCCTCGCGCGGGACAAGCGCCACCGCGGGCTCCGCGAGCGGTGCATACCCATCGACGATCCGCAGCGCCTCGTCGCAGGCGTACGCCACCTCGATGGCACGCACGACGATGCTGCGAAACGGATTGCGGCACACCGGGTCGAGCCCGGCGTCGCGCGCGAGCGCCTGGATCGCCGCCGGCAAGCGGTCGAAATTGAGCGCGTAGCGCGCCAGCGGACCGACCAGGTAGGCGCCGCGCCGGCGCAGCATCGAGTGCAGTGCGGTCGAATGCGCCACGTGCCGCTCCTCGAATTCCTGCTCGTAGTCGGCGATGTCGATGTCGAGCCCGCGGCTGGACACCAGGCGCCCCTCGTTGAACGGATATTCGTCCGGGTGGCGCAGCGCGACGAACTCGTAGTCGCGCTCGATCTGCGGAAAGTCGAATGTCGCGACCCACCCGACCAGTTCGGCCGCCATGCGTCGTGCATCTTCGAGCGGCCGGCGCAGCGTCTCGATCTCGTCGCGGGTGGGGACGCGGTAGAAACCGCCCGGGCGGACGCTGACCGGATGGATCTCGCGTCCGCCGAGCAGTCGCAGGATCTGGTTGCCGGTCTTCTTCAGCGCCAGCCCGCGGCGCACCATGTCGGCATGCTTCGACGCCATCTCGACGGCGTCGGCACAGCCGAGGAAGTCCGGCGCGTGCAGCATCACGATGTGCAGCGCATGGCTTTCGATCCATTCACCGCAGTACAGCAGTCGCCGCAGCGCGCGCAGCGGGCCGTCGACGGTCACCCCGAAGGCGCGCTCGACGGCATGGACCGCGCTCATCTGGTACGCCACCGGGCAGATGCCGCAGATGCGCGCGACGATGTCGGGCAGCTCGCCATGGCTGCGGCCGCGCAGCAGCGCCTCGAAGAACCTCGGCGGCTCGAAGATGCGCAGCCGCGCCGCCGCCACCCTGCCCTCGGCGATCTCGATCTCGAGCGCGCCCTCGCCCTCGACCCGTGTCAGGTAGTCGACCTTGAGCGTCCTAGTCGTCATGCGCGTCTGCCTCCCGCTCGAATGCCTCGGCCGCCGCGTTGAAACTGCGCAGCGCCCGCCGGACGACCTGCGGCGTCGCCCCCAGCTGCCGCCACTGGTGCGCCAGCGCCGGCATGTTGGGCGTCTCCATCGGTCCGAAGCACCCGTAGCAGCCGCGACGGAAGCCGGGGCAGATCGCGCCGCAGCCGGCGTGGGTCACCGGCCCCAGACAAGGCGTTCCCTGAACCATCACGCAGACCCTGCCTTGCCGCTTGCAGTCGATGCAGACGCTGTGGGCCGCGACCCGCGGTTTGCGGCCGGCGAGGAAGGCCGAGACGACCTCCAGCAGTTGCCCCTTGTCGACCGGGCAGCCGCGCAGTTCGAAATCGACCGCGACATGCGCCGAGATCGGCGTCGACTGCGCCAGGGTCGAGATGTACTGCGGCGACGCATACACCGCGGCGACGAAGTCGTCGATGTCGGCGAAGTTGCGCAGCGCCTGGATGCCGCCGGCGCTCGCGCAAGCGCCGATCGCGACCAGATGGCGCGATTGCGCCCGCACCGCGCGGATGCGCTCCAGGTCGTGCGGCGTGGTGATCGAGCCCTCGACCAGCGACAGGTCGTAGGGGCCGTCGACGAAGCGGCTCGACGCCTCGGGAAAGTTGGCAATCTCGACGGCCGCGGCAAGCTGCAGCAGCTCGTCCTCGCAATCGAGCAGCGACAGCTGGCAGCCGTCGCACGACGCGAACTTCCAGACGGCAAGGCGGGGGCGTCGCGGTTCGGCGGTCATGGTGTCAGATCTCGTGGACGGCGAGCCGCCGCTCGACGGCGTCGTAGCGCATCACCGGCCCGTCCCGGCAGACGAAGCTCGGACCGAACTGGCAGTGGCCGCACTGCCCGATCGCGCAGTGCATGTTGCGCTCCATGGACAGGTGGATGCGATCGGCGCCGACGCCCGCGGCCAGCAGCGCCGACGCGGTGAAGCGCATCATCACCTCCGGCCCGCAGACCATCGCGACGGTCCGTGCCGGATCGAACGTCGCCCGAGCGACCAGCGTCGGCACCACGCCGACCTGTCCGGTCCATTGCGGGTCGGCGTGGTCGACGGTCACCCGCACGTCGATCCGGCCTTCGTCACGCCAGCGGTCCAGTTCGTCACGGTACAGGATGTCGGCCGGCTGCCGCGTGCCGAACAGCACCGAGACCCGGCCGAAGCGGTCACGGCGGCGCAGCACCGCGTGGACGACCGGCCGCAGCGGCGCCAGCCCCAGGCCGCCGGCGATGACGAGCAGGTCGCCCCCTTCGGCCTCGGCCACCGGCCAGCCGGTGCCGAACGGGCCGCGCAACCCCAGGCTCGCGCCCGGCTGCACCGCGGCGAGCGCGCGGCTGACCGCGCCGACCTCGCGCACCGTGTGCACGAAGGCCGCGCCGTCGTCGCTGGCGGCACTGATGCTGATCGCCGCCTCGCCGACGCCGAAGGCGTAGAGCATGTTGAACTGCCCCGGCACGAACGTCGGACGCTGCCCGGACGCGGGCACCAGTTCGAGGGTCACGATGTCGTGCAGCTCGCGCCGGACGCTACGCACCTGCCAGCGGCCGGGCAGGCTCGCGTCCGGCATTCCGCGGGACATCTCAGCCCGCGCCGGGCCGTCCCAGGCGGGCTGCGCCCCCTCGGGAGGCGACGAACGCAGTGAGCGTGAGGGGCGGTTCACACTTCAGCCCCGGCCATAGACGTCGAGCAGTTGCAGCCGCGTCGCCTGCAGGCGCTCGGCCAGCAGCGGGACGAACCGCGACATCATGGCATAGCCGAAATCGTGATCGGCGTCGAGCTTGGCGCGCAGGCAGCGGGCATCGATCTGCACCAGCCGAGCGGGTTCGATCGCCCGCGCGCCGAACCGCCAGCGATACGGCGCGATCAGCCATGACGCGCCGACGACGTCGCCGGGCCCGAGCGTGGCGATCACCAGCGGCTCCCGGCCGGGCACGGCGATGTCCAGTGCGACATGACCGTGGCGGATCACGAAGAACGCATCGGCATCGCCGCCTTCGCGGAACAGATAGGTGCCCGCATCGCACGCGCGGTTGCTGGCACAGCCGGCGATCAATGCCTGGTGGGACGCGTCGAGCTCGGCGAAGAAGCGCTGCTCGCGCAGGATGTCCTCAATGGTCCGCATCGTGTTCCTCGCTCGACGCAGCGGCACCCGATCGGATCGCCGCGACCTCGGCGGTCAGGTCGATCCCCACCGGGCACCAGGTGATGCAGCGGCCGCAGCCGACGCAACCGGAACTGCCGAACTGGTCGATCCAGTTCGCCAGCTTGTGGGTCAGCCACTGACGGTAGCGCGCCTTGGTCGAATGCCGCACGCTGCCGCCATGGATGTAGGAGAAGTCCAGGGTGAAGCACGAATCCCATTTGCGCAGCCGCTGCGCGCTGCCGCCGTCCAGCGTGCCGATATCCTCGACCGCGGTGCAGAAGCAGGTCGGACACACCATGGTGCAGTTGCCGCAGCTCAGGCAGCGCGCAGCGACGTCGTCCCAGCGGGGATGATCCGGATTGGACTGCAGCAAGGCCTTGATGCCGGCGGTGTCGAGCGCGCGTCCCATCGACGCCGCAGTGCGCTCCACCACCCGCGCCGCGGCATCGGCGTCCGCCGCGCTCGCCGCCAGCGCCGGCAGGCCGCGCAGCAGCTCGGCGCCACGGTCGCTGCCGACCTCGACCAGGAAGCGATGACCGTCCACGCCGAGCAGTTCGGTCAGCGCGAGATCGAATCCGGACCGCACCTTGGGGCCGGCATTCATCGACGTGCAGAAGCAGGTGCCGCCGGCGTCGGAGCAGTTGACCGCGACGATCAGGCAATCATCCCGCCGTGCCGCATAGGCCGCATCACCGAACGGCCCGCGGAGCAGCACTTCGTCCTGGATCTCGATCGCCCGAATCTCGCAGGATCGCACTCCGATGAAGGCCAGCCGCGTCTGCGGCGGCGCCTCGGCGACGAATTCGATGCCGTCTTCGCCGGCGCGGGCATGCCACAGGGTTTCAACCGGTGGATGCAGGAAGCGCTTCCACGAGTGCGGACCGACCGCGAATCCGAACAGGGCGTCATCGCTGCGCCGTTCCAGTCGGTAGCTTCCCGCCTCCTGTCGATCGGTCCAGCCGCGCGGCAGGTCGTCGATGCTGGCGACGCGGTCGTAGACGATGGCGCCATCGCGGACCGTCGGCCCGAGCACCGCATAGCCCGCGGCGCGCAACGACCCGATCAAGGCCTGCAGCGCCTGCGCTTCGATGATCCGTGGTCCCATTGCCGGGGATCCGGCATTGCCCATATCGCCTCTCCGCGGGTGGCAGCGTTAGCGAACAGCCTAAGCCGCGTTGCTTACTCTACACCTTCAGGAAGGCGCTGCCGCGCCCGGGCCGTGCGGCACAGATGCCACTGGATCGCCGGTGGCCTCATCGCCCACGCGTGCAGTGGGCCTGCACGGCAGCGCCGGGTTCGCCTATCCTGAACCCGTCTCCTGCCGCACGAAACCGATCGATGAACGCCAAGACCGTCCCTCCCACCGCCCGGACCCGGGTACGCCGCATCGCCGAGCGCGCCCGGCACGACCGGAGCACCCTCGACGCCATCCTCGACGCGGCCCATATCTGCCATCTGGCCTTCGCCGATGCGCAGGGCGTGCACTGCCTTCCGATGGCCTGCTGGCGCCGCGCCGACCACCTCTACCTGCATGGCTCGAACGGCAGCCGGCTGCTCAAGCTGGCGGCATCGGGCGCACAGGTCTGCGCCACGGTGACCCATCTCGACGGGCTGGTGCTGGCGCGGTCGGCATTCAACCATTCGATGAACTACCGCTCGGCGGTGATCTACGGCGTGTGTGAACGCGTCGCCGACGCCGACAAGCCCGCGGCACTCGACGCCTTCATGGAGACCATCGCCCCCGGCCGCTCGCGTGAGGCACGCCGCGGCAACGCCTCGGAACTGGCGGCGACCACCGTGCTGCGGCTGCCGCTGGACGAGTTCGCCTGCAAGGTCCGCACCGGCGGCCCCGAAGACGACGCCGACGACCTCGACCTGCCGGTCTGGGCGGGCGTGCTGCCGCTGGCGCTGGTGCCTCGCCCGCCGCAGCCGGACGGCGCGTTCGACACGCTCCCGGATTACGTCGCCAACTGGACGTGATCCGGCCGGCGGCTCAGTGCATGCGGTGCCGGAACAGCCAGGTGGCGGCGGCCATGGTCGCCACGGCGATCAGCGCCAGCGGCCAGTACTGCCCCGCCAGCACCTGCAGCCCGTCGCCCTGCAGGAACACGCCGCGCACGACGACCAGGAAATAGCGCAGCGGGTTGATGGTGGTCAGCAGCTGGACCGCCGCCGGCATGTTCGCGATGGGCGTGGCGAATCCCGACAGGATGACCGCCGGCACCATGAACAGGAACACCCCCAGCAGCGCCTGCTGCTGGGTCAGTGCCAGCGACGAGATCATCAGCCCCACCCCGACGGCGGAGAGCAGGAACAGCACCATGCCCACGGCCAGCGCCGTCAGGCTGCCGGTCAGCGGCACATGGAACCACGCCGTCGCCGCCAGCACGATGACCGCCCCTTCGATCATCCCGATGATGAGCCCCGGCGCGGCCTTGCCGACCAGGATCTCGCCCGGCCGCAGCGGCGTCACGAGCAGCTGGTCGAAGGTGCCGAGCTCGCGTTCGCGCGCGACCGACAAACCCGTCACCAGCAGCGCCACCAGCAGGGTGAGCAGGCCGACGATTCCCGGAACGATGAACCAGCGCGACAGCAGGTTGGGATTGAACCAGGCACGGATGTCGAGTCGTGCCGGCTCGGCGGGCCACCCATGCGCCGCCGCCCATTCGCGGTTGAAATCGAGCACGACGCTGTTGACGTCGTTGAGCGCGAGCAGCGCAGTGTTCGAGTCGCGCCCGTCGACCAGGATCTGCAGCCTTGCCGGGCGGTGCGCCTGCAGGTCGCGGGTGAAATGCGGCCCCACGCGCAGCACCAGCAGCGCCTTGCGCTGGTCGAGCAGCGACGCGATCTGTTCCTGCGAAT
>JAKAIB010000188.1 GCA_021814605.1 Pseudomonadota bacterium
GGGCGAGATCCTGGTGCTGCTGGGCCGCTCGGGGTCGGGCAAGTCGACCCTGCTGCGCACCCTCGCCGGGCTGGTGCAGGCGACGGGCGGCGTGGTGCTGCACCGCGGCGAGCCGGTGTTCGGACCGGTGCCGGGGCTGGCGATGGTGTTCCAGAGCTTCGCGTTGTTTCCCTGGCTGACGGTGCTGCAGAACGTCGAGCTCGGCCTGGAGGCGCTGAAGGTGCCGGCGGCGGAGCGGCGCGCGCGGGCACTGGCGGCGATCGACCTGATCGGCCTCGACGGTTTCGAGTCGGCATACCCGCGCGAACTCTCCGGCGGCATGCGCCAGCGCGTCGGCTTCGCCCGCGCGCTGGTCATCAACCCCGACGTGCTGCTGATGGACGAGCCGTTCTCCGCGCTCGACGTGCTGACCGCCGAGACGCTGCGCACCGATCTGCTCGACCTCTGGGCCGAGCGCAAGATCCCGACGCGCGGCATCCTGCTGGTGTCGCACAACATCGAGGAGGCGGTGCTGATGGCCGACCGCATCGTCATCCTCGGATCGAATCCGGGCCGGGTGATCAGCGAAATGCGCATCGACCTGCCGCACCCGCGCGACCGCGAATCGTCGCAGTTCCGCGATCTGGTCGAGGGCATCTACGGCGCGATGACGGCCCGACCCACTGGGCGCGATGCGGCGCGCCGCCAGGCGCCGGGCATCGGACTGCGGCTGCCGTCGCTGTCGGTCAACGCCCTCGCCGGCCTGCTCGAGGAACTCGACACCCTGGAGAAGAGCAACGCCAACACCCGCATCAGCCTGCCCGAGCTGGCCGAAGACATGCATTTCTCGGTCGACGATCTGTTCCCGCTGATCGAAGGCGTCGAGCTGCTCGGTCTGGCGCAGGTCGAGGACGGCGACATCATGCTGCTGCCGGCCGGGCGGATGTTCGCCGACGGCAGCCTGCAGGAGCGCAAGGAACTGTTCGCCCGGCAACTGATCGAGCGCGTGCCGCTGGTGGCGCGCATCCGCCGGGTGCTCGACGAACGCTTCAACCACCACGCGCCCGAGTCGCGGTTCCTCAACGAGCTCGAGGACTATCTCAGCGAGGACGAGGCCCGCCGCGTGCTCGACACCGCGATCGACTGGGGCCGCTACGCCGAGATCTACGCCTACGACGACAACGCCGGGCTGTTCAGCCTCGACAATCCCGAGGCCGAGACCGAGTGAGCCTCCGCCGCGCCGGCGAGCGGCGCGTCGACCCGCCCCCGCCCGGTTCGCGCTGCCGGGTGACATGGCGATGTCGTCATCGGATCGTTATAGTGGTGCGGCCGAGGCACGACCCCCGCGTCCGATGACAACAGTCGACCTGATCTACTTCAACGCCGGCGGCGGCCACCGCGCCTCCGCGCTGGCGCTGCAGCGCTCGATCGCGCTCGCCGGCCTGCCGTGGACGGTGCGGCTGGTCAACCTGACCGAGGTGCTCGATCCGCGCGGCACGCTGCGCAAGTACACCTTCTCGCCCGAGGACTACTACAACGCCCGGCTGGCGCGCGGCCTGACCATCGGCCTGCGCCACGAACTCAAGCTGTTGCAGGGCGCGATCCGGCTGCTGCACCCGACCCTGCTCAAGATCCTCAAGCTGCACTGGCTGCGCACCGAGCCCGACCTGGTGGTGTCGCTGATCCCCAATTTCAACCGTGCGCTGTTCGAAAGCGTCGCGGCGACCCTGCCCGGCGTGCCCTACGTCACGCTGCTGACCGATCTGGCCGATTTCCCGCCGCATTTCTGGATGGAGCAGGGGCAGGACCAGCACCTGATCTGCGGGTCGGCGCGGGCGGTCGAGCAGGCGCGCGAGGCCGGCTTCCCCACCGCGCGGGTGCACGCGACCTCGGGGATGATCATCCGTCCCGACTTCTACCGCCCTGCGGAGGCATTCGACCGTGCCGCGCGGCTGGAGTCGCTCGGGCTGGACCCGCGGCGGCCGGTCGGCGTGGTGATGTTCGGCGGGCACGGCTCGCGCAGCATGCTCGGCATCGCCGAGCGACTGCCCGACACCCAGTTGATCCTGATGTGCGGCCACAACGCCCGGCTCGCCGGGCGGCTGCGGGCGCTGCCGGCCTCGGCGCCCCGGGTCGTGCTCGGTTTCACCCCGGACGTGGCCGACGTCATGCGCCTTGGCGACTTCTTCATCGGCAAGCCCGGGCCGGGCAGCCTGAGCGAGGCGCTGCACCTCGGGTTGCCGGTGATCGTCGCGCGCAATGCCTGGACCATGCCGCAGGAGCGCTACAACACGGACTGGGTGCGCGACAACGGTTACGGACTGGTGGTGGGGAGCTTCCGCACCATCGCCGCCGACCTGCCGGCGCTGCTCGACGACCTGCCGGCGTTTCGCGGCCGGGTCGCGGCGTATCGCAATCGGGCCGTGTTCGAGGTTCCGGCCATCCTGGCGGAGATCCTCGACTCGGCGCAGCGGGTCGACGCCGATGCCGGCGCCGTGCTCGCCGTGCATCGCAACTCCGCCTGATCCTCGGGCCGAGCCCCCGGGCGCCTGCTTGCCGGGCGAATCCGCCGACGCCGCGCGTCAGGCCGCCAGAACCCGCCGGGCAAGGCGGGTGATCGGTTTCTCGATCAGGTGTTCGAGCCGGTGCGGCAGATCCACCGGGCGCAGCAGCATCTTGACCGCCTGGTCGAGCGGCAGCCGTGCGCCGAGCAGCTGGTACAGCCGGTTCGCCACCTGGTCGAGCGGCGGATCGTCTCCGGCGTCGGCATGCGGGCGGTGCTGCCAGGCGTGGCGCAGCGCAACGTCGGTATCGCTGTCGCGCAGTTCGATCAGCCGGCGCCGCAGTGCGCCGACGACCTGGAGCCGGGTGGTGCCGCGCGCCTCGCGCAGCCGCTTGAAGTAGCGGAAGAAGTACTTGTAGTGACGCACCTCGTCGGCGCGGATGCGCTCGGCCAGATCCGCGAGGACCGGGTCGACGGCCAGATCACGCAGCGTTTCGTAGTAGGTCGCGGTGCCGGTCTCCACCACGCAGCGCGCGACCAGCTCCAGCGTGCGGTCGTCCTCGAGTTCGTCCACCGTGCAGAGGCGGGAATACTCGTCGAAGAACGCGGCATAGGCGGCGGGCCAGTCGAATTCGGGCCAGACGGTCTCGACGTAGGTCCGCAGCGCCCGGCCATGCTGCAGCTCTTCCGGCTGCCATTGGTGCTCGAGCCAGTCGGCGATCTCCGGCCAGTCGGCGAAATGCGCGACGAGGTTGCGGGTGTAGGTGTCCGATCCGCTTTCGATGAACGAAGCGGTGACGACGAGGTAGAACAGATGGTCGACGTCGTGCACCGCGCCGACGTTCGTCCGGGAAAAGTCGATCTGTTCCAGCGTCCAGCGCTGCGCGCCGCTCCGCGGCGGCGCTTGCCATGAGGAAGGAAGGGAATGGGATTGCATGATTCGTTTCGGATCAGGCATGCTGCATGGCCCGGACAGACACACGGAACTCGGGCCGCGTCAGGACCACTTTGGTCGATAGACCACGTTTCCGCTGCCGCAGTTCCGTTCCCGGACGGTCGATTGTCCATCATGACGTTTCGTTAAACTCGACCGCGACTTGCAATCCCGGATGCCGGGTGAAGGAGATCACCATGATTCACCGCAAGACCGTTGCCGTGGTGTCGAGCATCGCCCTGGGGCTTTCGGCTCTGGGCGGGTGCGCGAACATGAACGAATCGCAGCGCTCGACCGCCACCGGTGCCGGGATCGGCGCTGCGGCCGGTGCGGCGCTGGGCGCGCTGACCGCCGGCGGGCATCCGGGCCAGAGCGCCGCCACCGGCGCCGTCGCCGGTGCCGCCGTCGGAGCGCTGGGCGGTTATTTGTGGAACCAGCACCTGGAAAAGCAGAAGCAGCAGTTGCAGGCGGCGTCGGCCGGCACCGGAGTGCAGGTCAGCCAGACACCGGACAACCGGCTGAAGCTGGACGTTCCCGCCGACGCCGGGTTCGCGACCGGCAGTGCGTACCTGAGTCCACGCATGTACCCGATCCTGGAGAACCTCGCGGCCGGGTTGAATCAGCAGCCGGCGGAGACGGTGCAGGTGTATGGCTTCACCGACAGCACCGGCGGCGACGCGATCAACTATCCGCTGTCCGAGAACCGGGCGTTGACGGTGAAGAACTTCCTGGTGTCGCGCGGGGTCGCCGCGCAGCGCATCACCACCCAGGGCCTCGGGCCGCAGAATCCGGTGGCCAGCAATGCCACGGCGGCTGGCCGTGCCGCGAACCGGCGGGTCGAGATCTACGTTGCCGTTCCGGCCGGGCGCTGACCGGACCGCCACGGGCCGCGGCGGTCCGCCCGTCGGGGGACGAGGGTTATCCCTTGTCTCCCTACAATGGCGCTTTGATCGGACCGCCGTTTTTCGATGAACGCTCCAGCGCCCGCAGTTCCCGTCCTGATTCCCGGCACCGGCACTGCAGCGGACGACGCGCCGCCACGGCTGCGCGAGATTCCGTACAACTACACCTCTTTTTCCGACCGCGAGATCGTCATCCGGCTGCTCGGCGAGCAGGCCTGGGAATGGCTCAACCTGCTCCGCCAGGAGCGGCGCACCGGGCGTTCGGCACGAATGCTGTACGAGGTGCTGGGCGACATCTGGGTGGTCCAGCGCAATCCGTTCCTGCAGGACGACCTGCTGCAGAGCCGCAAGCGGCGCGATGCGCTGATCGGCGCCTTGCGCCACCGCCTGCGCGAAATCGACCGGCGGCGTGACGGCAGGGCGGATCGCGACGACGCCACGGCACAGCGCGACGCGCTGGTCGGACAGCTGCTCGAGCGCGCGCAGGAAGCCGTGGCAGCGTTCTCCGCCTGGTTCGACGAGGTCGCGGCGCTGCGTCAGCGCACCCGCCGGGTGCTCGGCCGGCATAGCGCGCAAGGCAGCATCCGCTTCGACGGCATGGCGCGGGTCAGCCATGTCACCGATGCCACCGACTGGCGGGTCGAATATCCCTTCGTCGTGCTGTGCCCGGACAACGAGGCCGAGATCGCCGGACTGGTGCGCGGCTGCATCGAGCTCGGTCTGACCATCATTCCGCGCGGAGGCGGCACCGGCTATACGGGCGGTGCGGTGCCGCTGGTCTGGAAGAGCGCGGTGATCAACACCGAGAAGCTCGACCGCATCGGCGCCGTCGAACACGTCGAACTGCCCGGGGTGGGACATCCGGTTCCCACCATCCAGACGCCAGCCGGGGTGGTGACGCAGCGCGTCGCCGACGCGGCGGACGCGGCCGGGCTGGTGTTCGCGGTCGACCCGACGTCGGCCGACGCGTCGTGCATCGGCGGCAACATCGCGATGAACGCCGGCGGCAAGAAGGCGGTGCTGTGGGGGACCGCGATCGACAACCTGGCATCGTGGCGCATGGTCGACCCGCAGGGAGACTGGATCGAGGTGCAGCGCCTCGACCACAACCTCGGCAAGATCCACGATGTCGAGACCGCGCGCTTCGAAGTCCGCCGCCTCGCTGATGACGGCGTGACGGTGCAGAGCACCCGGACGCTGGAGATTCCCGGCGCGCGCTTCCGCAAGGCCGGGCTCGGCAAGGACGTCACCGACAAGTTCCTCTCCGGCCTGCCCGGGGTGCAGAAGGAAGGCTGCGACGGCATCATCACCAGCGCGCGCTGGGTGCTGCACCGCATGCCGCCGCACGTGCGTACCGTCTGCCTCGAATTCTTCGGCCAGGCGCGCGAGGCCATTCCCAGCATCGTCGAGATCAAGCGCTTTCTCGAGGCCCGCCCCGGCGGCGCGATCCTCGCCGGGCTGGAACATCTGGACGACCGCTACCTCAAGGCGGTCGGCTACGCGACCAAGAGCAAGCGTGGCGTGCTGCCGAAGATGGCGCTGTTCGGCGACATCGTCGGCGAGGACGAGGAAGCCGTGGCGCGGGCCGCGGCCGAGGTCGTCCGCATCGCCAATGCACGGGTCGGCGAAGGCTTCATCGCGGTCAGCCCCGAGGCGCGCAAGACCTTCTGGCTCGATCGCAAGCGCACCGCGGCGATCGCCCGCCACACCAACGCCTTCAAGATCAACGAGGACGTGGTGATCCCGCTGCCGCGGATGGGCGAATACGTCGACGGCATCGAACGCATCAACATCGAACTGTCGCTCAAGAACAAGCTGGCGCTGGTTGCCGAGCTCGACCGGATGCTGCGCGGGACGCTGCCGCTGGCGCGCAACGAGGAACTGGCCGAAGGCGAGGCGCCGCTGTCGCCCGAGGATCTCGCCGCCAAGCGCGCGCAGGCCCTGGAGCTGATCGATCAGGTGCACGCGCGCTGGTCGTTCTGCCTGGAGCAGCTTGACACCCCGCTGGGGCAACTGCCGCCGCAGGCTCGCGGATTG
>JAKAIB010000189.1 GCA_021814605.1 Pseudomonadota bacterium
CTTGTTCCGCGCCGCGGCGGCCGGCGCGCAGCCGCTCCCCGGCGCGGCACTGCCAGCCGGACTGCAGCCCGCGCCGCCGCCAGCGATCCCGCAGCAGCGCGAGCGTGACGAACGCTCGGTGCTGCGCGAAGCCATGTCCGACGACATCGACCTCGATCACCTGCTCGAAACCGACGACGCGCTGTCGTGGCGCCGTTCCGGCATCGGTGCCGACGTGCTGCGCAAGCTGCGGCGCGGCCATTGGACGATCCAGGGCGAACTCGACCTGCACGGCCTGCGCCGCGACGAAGCACGCGAAGCGCTGGGGCAGTTCCTGCGCAGTGCGCTGACGCGCGATTGGCGCTGCGTGCGCGTCATCCACGGCAAGGGATTAAGTTCGCCGCTGCGCGAGCCGGTGCTCAAGCACAAGGTGCGCGGCTGGCTGATGCAGCGCGACGAGGTGCTGGCCTACGTGCAGGCGCGGCCCAGCGACGGCGGCGCCGGCGCGCTGGTGGTGCTGCTGCGGTCAGGCCGGCGCGGCGAGGCGCCGGGGATGAAACCGGACTAGGGTCGTCCGGGGCGACAACCACCGGGAGATCCCGGTGCGGACCTCGTTCAGCCGTGGATCACGCTGCCGGCCGGCATGTTGCCGGATTCGGCCTTGTTGCGCATCCAGTCGGCGGTGCCGACGAAGGCTTCGAGCAGTTGCCGGCGCAGATCGGGGTCGATCTCGACCTCGTCCAGCGTCTGCGTCATGCAGGCCACCCAGTCGTCGCGCTCCTTGGTGCCGATGGCGTAGGGGAAATGCCGCATCCGCAGGCGGGGATGGCCGAAGCGCTGCGAAAAGTAGTCCGGCCCGCCGAGCCAGCCGCAGAGGAACCAGAACAGCTTGTTGCGTGTTTCCTCCATCTTTCCGACGGGATGCATGGCGAGGAGCTCGGCATATTTCGGCTCGAGCTCCATCACGTCGTAGAAATGGTCGACCAGCCGGCGCACCCCGGCTTCCCCCCCGAGGCGCTCGAACGGCGTGCTCGTGCTGGCCACGGGTTCCGGCGCTGCGGGCTTGATCGGGATGGCGGCGATGGACATGGGATGCGAGTCTCCGGTGGAGCGGATGAACGGTTCCGCGTCGGTCGGGAAATTGGTTTGGTCCGCGATTATGGAAGAACGCCGAGGTTGGTTCTTGCCGGAGATCAATCGGATTTGCTGACGGCCCCGATCGGCACCTGCGGATCCCGCCGCGGCCGGAATCCGAAGTACTGTATTTCCATCCAGTTTTTGTGTAGGCTTGCCAGTCCTGCCATCGCCCCTTTCGCCTGCCGTCACCCATGTCCGCCCAACCCGCCTTCACCACAGCGCTCTCGCCGGCGGTCGCTGCCGCCGTCTGGCGCGGCAACGACATCGGCCGGGCCGCCGGGCCGGTGGTTTCCAGCGGATGGAGCGCGCTCGATCGCGAGCTTCCCGGCGGCGGCTGGCCCTGCGGCGCGCTGACCGAGGTGCTCGCCTCCCAGCCGTCGGTGCTGGAATGGCGGCTGCTCGGCGGCGCCCTGCGGCAGGTCGCGGCCGCGGGCGGCACCGTCGTGCTCGTCGGGCCGCCCAAGCCGCCCTACCTTCCGGGGTTGCGACATCTCGGCATCGACGCCGGGCAGCTGCTCTGGGTGCGTGCCGACACGCCAGCCGAACGCCTGTGGGCCACGGAGCAGCTGATCCAGGCCGACGGCGACAACGCCCTGCTCGCCTGGCTGCCCCAGACCCGGCCGGACCAGTTGCGCCGGCTGCACAGCCGGGCCCAGGGCGGCCGGCTGCTGCTGTTCGCGCTGCGTCCCGACGGCGCCCGGCACGAGTCCTCGCCGGCCGGGTTGCGGCTGTCCGCACGGGCCGAAGCGGACTGGACGTTGCGGGTGCAACTGCTCAAGCGTCGCGGTCCGGCACACGACGTCGAACTCGTCCTGCCATCCTTTCCCGGCGGGCTGGACGCCGTACTGCCGCTCCGGCCACGTCCACCCGGCCGCTTGCCGGCACCCTCTCTCGGAGTGACCCATGTGGTGGGCCGCACTGCGTCTGCCCGGTCCGGCCGGCACCTTGTCGACGCCGCCTGAGTGCCCCCAGGGCCGCGCGGCGCCCAGCCCGCCCGCTGCAGGGGATCACGGCAACCCGGGGCGGCCCGGCGCTTCCTCGGGAGCGCCCCCAGGACTGGGCTGCACCCAGCCCGCCCCCCGAGGGGGCCAAGAAAGCTTGGGACGGCCCGGCGCTTCCTTGGAAACGCCGCTGCGCGGGGTGGCGACCTGGGCGCTGCAGTTCACGCCCCGGGTCGCCATCGTCGAGGAGGCGGTGCTGCTCGAGGCCGAGTCCAGCCTGCGGCTGTTCGGCGGCCAGCAGGCGCTGCACCGGCGCATCGCGCAGGAGGCGCGGGAACTCGGTGTCGAAGCCATCGCCTGGGCGACCACGGGCCTGGGAGCGCTGGCGCTGGCGCGCGCCGGCGTGCACGGCGGCGCGCGCCAGCCGCTGCATCAACGGCTCGACGCCCTGCCCCTCGATGTGCTCAGCGCCGCGCAACCGCATGGCGACACCCTCGCGCAGCTCGGCTGCCGCACCCTCGCCGACCTGCGCCGCCTGCCGCGCGGTGGACTGAGCCGGCGCTTCGGTCCGGATCTGCTCGCTGCGCTCGACATCGCCTACGGGCTGCGCGCCGAGTCCCAGTCCTGGTTCGCCCTGCCCGAATCCTTCTCCGCCCGGCTGGATCTGCTGGCGCGGGTCGAAACCGCGCCCGCGCTGCTGTTCGGCGCGCGCCGGCTGCTGCTGCAGCTCGGCGGCTGGCTCGCCGCACGACAGAGCGGAGTCACCGCCTTCACCCTGGGCTGGACCTTCGACCTGCTGCGGCCAGGCGACGCCGGCGCGGGCGGCGAAATCACCCTGCGTACCGCCGCGCCGATGCGCGACGTCGAACATCTCACCCGGCTGCTTGCCGAGCATCTGGCCAAGGTGCAGCTGGCGGCGCCGGTGCAAGGCCTGGAACTGCGCGCCGACGTGGTCCAGCGTTACGTGCCCCCCTCGGCCTCGCTCCTGCCCGACGCGCAAGACGAGCGGCACGCCCTCGATCTGGCGCTGGAGCGCGTCGCCGCACGGCTGGGCGAGGACCGGGTGCTGCGTCCGGTGCCGGTCGACGACGTCCGTCCCGAATGGGCGCAGCGCTGGCAGCCGGCGGCGGTGCCGCTGCCGCGCCACCCGGCAGCGCCGGACGGCCTGCCGCATCCCACCTTCCTGCTGTCCGAACCGCTGCGACTGGCGACACGCGGCGAGCGTCCGCTCTACCAGGGCGAACTGCAGCTGGTGCTCGGTCCGCACCGCATCGAGGGCGGCTGGTGGCACCGGGCGCAGGACGGCGACCGCGAAACCTCCCGCCGCGTCGCACGCGACTACTGGGTCGCGCTCAGCGCCCATGCCGGCGTGCTCTGGATCTTCCAGACCCGGCCGGCCGCGGAAGACGCCGCCTGGTTCCTGCACGGCGTGTTCGCATGAGCCCGACGCCGGACCACTCCAGGCCGGGCGAAGTGCCTCCCGGAGAGGTCGCGCGCAGCGCGGGGGAGCCCGACAGGCCCGCGCCGCCGGGCCGGACCAAGGCGGAGGCACCCCCGTTCGTCGAAGCGGCATGCAGTGCCGAGGGTTCCGCCATCGCCATGCCGGCCGAACCCGTCCCCGGCCTGCCGGCGTACGCCGAACTGCACTGCCGTTCCAACTTCAGCTTCCTCCAGGGCGCCAGCCATCCGGAGGAACTGGTCGCCCGAGCCGCGGCGCTGGGCTACTCGGCGCTGGCGCTGACCGACGACTGCTCGCTCGCCGGCATCGTGCGCGCCCACGTCGCGGCGAAGGAAGCCGGGCTGCGGCTGCTCGTGGGGAGCCGGTTCGCGGTCGACGGCCCGACGCCATTCACCCTGGTCGCGCTGGCCTGCAACGGCGACGGCTACGGCAACCTCTGCGCGTTCATCACCCGGCTGCGCCGCACCGCGCCCAAGGGCAGCTACCGGCTGCGGCCGGACGACCTCGACGCCGCCGGCCTCGACGACTGCGTGGTGCTCGCCAGCCTGCCACGCAACGTCGGCGACGACGCGCTGCAGGATCTCGCCGGCGCGCTGCTGCGCCGCTTCGCCGGCCGCTGCTGGCTGGCGGTGGAACTGCACCACCGGATCGACGACGCGCGCTGGCTCGCGCGGATGCGGGCGTTGTCCGCGGCCACCGCGCTGCCGCTGGCGGCGGCGGGCGACGTCCACTTCCACGTGCGCTCGCGCAAGCCGCTGCACGACGTGCTCACCGCGATCCGGCTGGGCCGGCCGGTCGCCGACTGCGGCCATGCACTCCAGCCCAATGCCGAGCGCCATCTGCGCAGCCGGCTGCAGCTGGCGCTGACCTACCCGCCGGAACTGCTCGCCGCGACGCTGCAGGTGGCGGCGCGCTGCGACTTCTCGCTCGACAGCCTGCGCTACCAATATCCGGACGAAGTCGTCCCGGCCGGCGAAACGCCCGACGGCTACTTGCGCAGGCGGGTGTACGAAGGCGCCGGGCAGCGCTGGCCGCAGGGAATGAGCGCCGAGGTCCGGCAGCAGATCGAGCACGAACTGGCGCTGATCGCCGAACTCGGCTACGCCCACTACTTCCTGACGGTCGACGACATCGTGGCGTTCGCCCGCTCGCGCCAGATTCTCTGCCAGGGACGCGGATCGGCGGCCAACAGCGTGGTGTGCTACTGCCTGAAGGTGACCGAGGTCGACCCGGTGCGGATGCGCATGCTGTTCGAGCGCTTCATCAGCCGCGAGCGCAACGAACCGCCGGACATCGACGTCGACTTCGAGCACGAACGTCGCGAGGAGGTGATCCAGTACCTCTACGCCAAGTACGGCCGCGACCGCGCCGCGCTCGCCGCCACGGTCATCACCTACCGTCCGCGCAGCGCGATCCGCGACGTCGGCAAGGCGCTGGGATTCGACCTCGCCACGGTCGACCGGCTGGCGCGCAACGTGCAATGGTGGGACGGGCGGGAGATCGCACCGCAGCGGCTGGTCGAGGCCGGACTCGATCCCGACGACCTCGGCGTGCGGCAGTGGATGGCGCTGGTGCGGCAGATCCTCGGCTTCCCGCGGCATCTGTCGCAGCACACCGGCGGCTTCGTCCTGACCCGCGGGCCGCTGTCGCGCATGGTCCCGATCGAGAACGCCGCGATGCCCGAGCGCACCGTGATCGAATGGGACAAGGACGACCTCGACGCCATGGGCATGATGAAGGTCGACGTCCTCGCACTGGGAATGCTCACCGCGATCCGCAAAGCGCTGGACTTCATCGGCCAGGGCCGCGGACAGGTGCTCACGGTGCAGGACATCCCGCTCGAAGACCCCGCCACCTACGACATGCTGTGCGAGGCCGACTCGATCGGCGTGTTCCAGGTCGAGAGCCGCGCGCAGCAGGGCATGCTGCCGCGGCTGCGGCCGCGCTGCTACTACGACCTGGTGATCGAGACCGCGATCGTCCGCCCCGGGCCGATCCAGGGCGGGATGGTCCACCCCTATCTCAACCGCCGGCAGGGCAAGGAGCCCGTCACCTATCCGAGCGAGGCACTGCGCGCGGCGCTGGAGCGCACGCTGGGCGTGCCCGTGTTCCAGGAACAGGTGATGCAGATCAGCATGCTCGCCGCCGGCTTCACCCCGGGCGAAGCCGATGGCCTGCGGCGGGCGATGGCCGCCTGGCGTCGCACCGGGTCGCTGGAGAAATACCGCGACAGACTGATCGGCGGCATGACCGGCCGCGGCTACACCCTGCAGTTCGCGCAGAGCATCTTCGAGCAGGTCAAGGGCTTCTCCGAATACGGCTTTCCGGAAAGCCACGCCGCGTCGTTCGCGCTGCTGGTCTACACCAGCGCCTGGATCCGCCGCCACCATCCCGCCGCATTCCTGGCGGCGCTGCTCAACAGCCAGCCGCTGGGGTTCTACACACCGTCGCAACTGGTGCAGGACGCCGGGCGGCACGGCGTCGTGGTGCAGCCGGTCGACGTGACGGACAGCGACTGGGACTGCACGCTGGAGGGCGCGCGGCAGCCACCGTCGGTGCGGCTCGGGCTGCGCCTGGTCCGGGGGCTGGGACGCGAAGCCGCCCGGCGCATCGTGCAGGCGCGCCAAGAGCGGCCGTTCGACGGCGCCGACGATCTGGCCCGTCGCGCCGCGCTCGACGCCGCGGCGATGCGCCGGTTGGCCGCCGCCGACGCGCTGCGCACCCTCGCCGGCCATCGCCGCCAGCAGGTCTGGGAAGCCGCCGCGGTGCAGGCCATGCCGGCATTGCTGCGCGATGCGCCGATGACCGAAGACCTGCTGGACC
>JAKAIB010000190.1 GCA_021814605.1 Pseudomonadota bacterium
CGGGTCGCCTGCGCCTGCGCCTGCGAGATCGCGTTGCGGGTCGACGCGACCAGCCGGTCCAGCGCGCGGTCAAGCAGCGTCTGTGCCGCCTGCGCGAAATGCGCTGCATCGTTGACCGGGATCGGCTGCGCGCCGTCGAGATTCCACCGGCCGGCGATGTGGCGGCTGGCGTCGTCGACGAGCTGGCAGTCCAGATTCAGCCGGACCGTTCCGCCGCTGGCCGCGACGTCATGCTCCAGGCGGCCGAGGGCGCACTGCAGGGTGAAGTCCGGGCGGACCAGCGTGAACTGCCGCTGCACCCCGGCAATCCAGGGCTGCCGCCCGAACGTATCGGCGATGGCATCGTCGATCATCCGCTGCGGCGCGGCGAGCCAGCGGCTGTCGCGGTACGGCGCCAGCAGATCGGGCTGGCGGCTGTACATCATCGCGGGCGATCCGAATCCGGGCGCCGCCTCGGCCGAGAGCAACTGCAGCACGACCGGATGCGGCAGCGCGGCGCTGCGCACTTCGGCCGCACGGAGCCGGTAGGTCTGCTGGACCGCCGTGCGGCTGGCGGGAAGCGCGCAGGCCGACAGCACCAGCGCCGCGCCGAACGTCAGCCACGCGGCACGGAGACGGCGCGGGGAAGGGGAACAGGTCATCGCGATTCTCCGGGCCCGGGCGGCGGGGGCGGCGGGCCGTAGAGCAGCTGGCTGGGATTGGCCTTGAGGCCTTCGGTCAGGTCGCCGAGCTGCGAGCCGAGCTGGCGCAGGTTGCGCGCCAGCGCATCGATTTCCGGCAGGGTGCGCTGCTGCAGCCGGGTCATCGCCTCGGTACCTGCGGCACTGAACGCCGCCGCGCCGTTGCCCGCCCGGGAGACGCTGTCGGCCGCCGCGGCGATGTCGGGCATGGTCGTGTTCAGCTGCGCGGCGACGCCGTCGAGCCGTTCGACGAGCTGGCTGCTCCGTGCCATGAGCTGTTCGCCCTGCGCGCTCATCGCCGCGAGGTTGGCGCTGGTCCGGCGCGTGTTGGACAGCGTCGCGTCGATGTCGCGGCGGTCGTCGGCCAGGGTCTGTGACAGCGCCCGGACGTTGGCCAGGGTGTCGTGGATGGCGTTCAGGTTGGCCGGGCTGAGCAGCGCGTCGAGCCGCTCGCTGATGCGCGCCAGCGTGACCGCCGCGTCGTTGATCCCGCCCTCGATCTGGGTGAACACCGACGGCCGGTAGGGAATGACCGGGACGGATTCGCCGGGCGGCGTGGGCAGCGGTCGCGCCGATGCGCCGCCGATCAGGTTGACGGCCGACAGCCCGGTCACGCCGAGCGGGCTGAGCTGCGCCACGGTGTCGGCCCGGACCGGCACCGACCGGTCGATGTCGACCTCGATGCGGATCAGCGCCGGATTGGTCGGGTCGATGTCGATCGACGCCACCTTCCCGACCGCGACGCCGCGGTACAGCACGCTGCTGTCGGTGCGCAGCCCGTTGACGTTGTCGGTGGCGTAGATCAGGTAGGGCGTCGTCGGCTCGGTCTTCCCGCCGGTGGCGAGCCACCAGGCCATCGCGCCCAGCAACGCGCCGAGGAGCACGACGAACACCCCGACCGCGGTGTAGTTGACTTTGGATTCCATGATGCTCAGGCCTGCCTGGAGGCGAGTTCGTGGACGAAGGCGGCCGACCGGCCCTCGCGGAAGTATGCGACGAGTTCGGGCTCGTCGCGTCGCGACAGCTCGGCCGCGCTGCCGATGGCCAGCACCTTGCGGCGCGCCAGGAAGGCGACCGTGTCGCTGCCGTGCCAGATCGAGTCGAGGTCGTGGGTGACCTGCAGGATGGTCAGTCCGAGCAGGTCGCGCAGTTCGGCGATCAACCGGTCGAATGCCGCGGCGCCGATCGGGTCCAGCCCGGAGGTGGGTTCGTCGAGCACCAGCAGTTCGGGATCGAGCGCCAGCGCCCGCGCCAGCGCGGCGCGCTTGACCATTCCGCCCGACAGCTCGGCCGGATATTTGTGCGCGGCATCCGCCGGCAACCCGGACAAGCCGATCTTGAGCATGCCGATCTCGGTCAGGTAGCGCGTCTCGACGGCGCCGTGCTCGCGCAGCGGCAGCAGCACGTTCTCCAGCACCGTCAGTCCGGTGAACAGCGCGCCGGCCTGGAACAGCACGCCGATGCGCTGCCGCAGCCGCTGGCGCTGCGGCTCGTCGGCGGCGATCGCGTCCTGGCCGAACAGCCGCAGGCTGCCGGCGTCGGGCTGCCGCAGCAGGATCAGGCTGCGCAGCAGCACCGTCTTGCCCGAACCCGATCCGCCGACCAGCGCCATGATGGTCCCGCGCGCAAGCGCCAGGTCGAGGCCGTCGTGGACCACGACGTCGCCGAAGCGGTTGACGATGCCACGTGCCTCGACGATCAGGTCGGCGCTCATGGCGACGGCACCGGACGGTGTCCGGCCGCTTCGGAGAGGTTGTCGCCCGCGTCCGGGCAGCCGGTCGGCCCGCTCATAGGTGCATCAGGTTGTAGAGGATCGAGAACCCGGCATCGATCACGATCACCAGGAAGATCGACTGCACCACGCTGACCGTCGTTGCCCGACCGACCGCGGCGGCGCTGCCCGATACCCGCAGCCCCTGCATGCACCCGACCAGTGCGATGACCACCGCGAACACCGGAGCCTTGACCAGCCCGAGCACCAGCGTCTTCAATCCGACGACCTGCGGAATCCGCGCGACGTAGTCGGCGAAGGGCACGCCGTAGCCGATCGCGGCGACGATGCCGCCGCCGGCCAGCCCCATCACGTCGGAGAACAGCGCCAGCAGCGGCAGTGCAACGAGCAGCGCCATCACCTTGGGAAGCACCAGCACCTCGAACGGCGACAGCCCGAGGGCGCGCAGCGCGTCGACCTCTTCGGTGATGCGCATGGTGCCGATCTGCGCCGTGTATGACGACCCGGTGCGACCCGCCACCAGGATCGCGGTGAGCAGCGGTCCGAGCTCGCGCAGGGTGATGATCGCGACCAGGTTGACGATCAGGGTGTTGGCGCCGTAGGTCGCCAGTGTCGCGCCCGCCTGGTAGCCCATCACCATGCCGATCAGGAACGACAGCAGGCCGACGATGGCCACCGCGCGCAGACCGGCGGCATCGATTTCCGTCACCACCTCGCGCCAGCGCAGCCGCCACGGTCGGAGCAGCAGCGGCAGGCCGCGCAGCGCGAGTTCGCCGGTGATGGCCAGCAGTGCCAGCAGCTCGCCGAATGCAGCGGCGGCGGCGCGTCCGAGATCGCGCAGCGGATCGAATCCGGCGCGGTGTCGTTGCGGACGCGGCAGCGCGCGCTGCGCCACGAGGTCGAGCAGGCGACGCTGCGGCTGGGGCAGCGCGTCGAGGTCGACGGTGATGCCCGCCTGTCGCCAGCGGCCGATGGCCTGCTGCACGATGGCCGCGCCGCAGGTGTCGAGCATCAGGTCCGGCGCGGCTTCCAGCCGCAGCGTGCGCGCATCCGGCGGCGGCGCGAGCGGCGGCACGCGGGCGAGGCCGTGCACCGTCCACGTCCCGCGCAAGGTCAGGACGGCCGACCCGTCGGCGGCGCCGGATGCATCGATCGCGGCCGGCGCCGCCGCGGCGGGAGCGGTCAGGTTGCCCATCCGGCAACTGTACCAAGCGCGCCCGGCGCCGGAGCCGCCGCATCTGAAACAATGCCGTCATGCTGCAATTCACCGTTCACCGCACCCACGGCGAGGCCCGCCGCGGGACGCTGGTCCTCAATCACGGCGTGATCGAGACGCCGCAGTTCATGCCGGTCGGCACCTACGGCTCGGTCAAGGGCATGACGCCGGACGGCCTGCGGCAGGCCGGCGCGCAGATCATTCTCGGCAACACCTTCCACCTCTGGCTGCGTCCGGGGCTGGACGTGGTGCGGCAGTTCGGCGGGCTGCACCGCTTCATCGGCTGGGACGGTCCCATCCTCACCGACAGCGGCGGCTTCCAGGTGTGGAGCCTGGGCGAACTGCGCAAGATCGGCGAGGAGGGCGTGCGCTTCGCGTCGCCGGTCAACGGCGACAAGCTGTTCCTCACTCCCGAGGTGAGCATGCAGATCCAGACCGCGCTCGACAGCGACATCGTGATGCAGTTCGACGAATGCACGCCGTACGACGTCACCCGCGGCGGGCAGACCCACATCACCACCGCCGCCGAGGCGCGGGCCTCGATGGAACTGTCGCTGCGCTGGGCGTCGCGCTGCAAGGCCGAGTTCGCGCGGCTGGAGAATCCCAACGCACTGTTCGGCATCGTCCAGGGCGGGATGTTCGAGCATCTGCGCGACGCGTCGCTCGACGGACTGGTCGCGCTCGACCTGCCCGGCTATGCGATCGGGGGGCTGAGCGTCGGCGAGCCCAAGCCGGACATGCTGCGGCTGCTGCGCCACACCGCGCCGCGCCTGCCGGCGGCCAAGCCGCGCTACCTCATGGGGGTGGGAACGCCCGAGGACCTGGTCGACGGCGTCGCCGCCGGCATCGACCTGTTCGACTGCGTGATGCCGACGCGCAACGCGCGCAACGGCCACCTGTTCACCCGCTACGGCGACCTGCGCATCCGCAATTCGCGGTTCAAGCTCGATGAACGCCCGCTCGACGACAGCTGCGGCTGCCCGACCTGCCGGCAGTTCTCGCGCGCCTACCTGCACCACCTCGACCGTTGCGGCGAGATGCTCTACGGGATGCTCGCCACGACGCACAACCTGCACTACTACCTCGGGCTGATGCGCGAATTGCGTGCCGCGCTCGACGCTGGCACGTTCGACGCCTGCGTCGCGCAGTTCCGCGCCGACCGGGCGCGCGGGGTCTGAAGCCGCATCCGGCGCGCCGGATGCGGCCGCGCCGGCCGTGTCAGGCGGCGACCTGGGCGCTGTAGCCCTCGTCCTGCACGGCGCTCACCAGCGCCTGCGCGTCGGCGCTGCCCTGGACGCGGGCACTGCCGCTGGCGAGGTCGACCTGCGCATCCTGCACGCCGGGGACGGCGCGGATGGCCTTGGTGACCGCCGCGACGCAATGGCCGCAGGTCATTCCGGTGATCTTGAGCTGGACTTCGGACATGGTGGACTCCTGTGTGGATGAACGAAACGAAAGCGAAGGGGATCAGCGCGCCGCGTCGAGGCTGTCGCGCACTGCGGTGAGCCTGGCGGTCACGGCGTCGGCCACGGCCGCAATCGCCGCCGCGTCGATCAGGCCGAGCACTGCCTGCGGGTTCATGAAATCGACGATCACCTGCCCGGTCGCGGCGTCCTGACGCACGACGACGTTGCACGGCAGCAGCGCGCCGACGTGGGGATCGGCATCGAGCGCCTGCATCGCATAGCTGGGCGCGCAGGCGCCGAGGATGCGGTACGGCGGCCGCTCGACGCCCAGCTTCGCCTTGAGGGTGGCGGCGATGTCGACGTCGGTGATGACGCCGAACCCCTGCACCTTCAGCGCGTCGATGGTCCGGGCGACGGCATCGTCGAAGCCGCAGGCGGGGCGGGCGGAGAACACGATCGAGGGCATGGGTCAGGCTCCTTCAGGCAAGCACGGGTGGGTGGAAAGACGGATTCAGCGGACCGCTGGCGCCGCTGTGGCGGGGGCGGCTCCCTCGGCCTGCGTCGGCGCGGCGGTGTCCCAGGCGCGCAGCCGGCGCAGCCGCAGGCTGTTGCCGAGGACGAACACCGACGACAGTCCCATCGCCACCCCGGCGAGCATCGGCTGCAGCCGGATGCCCCAGGGCGCGGCGACGCCGGCGGCCAGCGGGATGAGCAGCAGGTTGTAGAAGAACGCCCAGAACAGGTTGCCGCGGATGGTGCGCAGCGTGCGCCGCGCGGTGTCGATCGCGGTGACCACGGTGCCGAGGTCGCCCCGGGTCAGGCTGACGTCGGCGGCCTCGATCGCGACGTCGGTCCCGGTGGCGAGCGCCAGTCCGACGTCGGCCTGCGCCAGCGCCGGGCCGTCGTTCAGACCTTCGCCGACGAAGGCGACGCGCCGCCCCCGCGCCTGCAGCTCGGCGATGACCCGCGCCTTGTCCTGCGGCAGGACTTCGGCATGGATGTGGACCCCCACGCTCGCATCCGCTCGCTGCCCCCCGAGGGGGCTGCCCCCGCCTTGAGGCGGCTCTGCGGCGGAGGCCTGGACCCCCGCGCTCGCATCCGCTCGCTGCCCCCCGACGGGGCGGTCCCCGCCTTGAGGCGGCTCTGCGGCGGAGGCTTGGCCCCCCACGCTCCCATCCGCTCGATCCGCTCGGAGGGGGCTGCCCCCGCCTCGAGACGCCTCAGGAGGGGCGTCGGCGATGCCCAGCGCCCCTGCCACGGCGCGGGCGGTGCGGGCGGCGTCGCC
>JAKAIB010000191.1 GCA_021814605.1 Pseudomonadota bacterium
CCGGGGTCCGGTGCGCGTGACCCGCGAGGCGCGCGGCGGCAGCGACCACGTCGCTGTATGCGGGGAGGGAGATCGGCTGCATGTCAGGCTCCGGAGGTTGTTCGGGCGACCGGGCGCATGGGCGGCCGGCGGCAGGCGCGGCGCGACCCGGATGCGACGCGATCGCCGCCCCGGTTCCGCTGCGATGCCGGTGCGATCACCGTGCCTCCCGGATCCGGCTGCCCCAGAACGCCGCGCCGACGATCATCGCGGTTGCGGCGATGATGGCGAGGTTCGGACGCTGGTGGTTCGCCGCCATCAGCAGCGCGGTCGACAGCAGCGGGGTCAGGAAGGCCAGCAGGCCGATGCGGCGCGGGTCGCCACGCTTGAGGGCGGCGTCCCACAGGAAGAATGCGCCGCCCAGCGGCCCGAGGCCGAGCAGCGCGATCAGCACCCACTGCCGCACCGACAACGCCGTGTGCGGTTCGAGCAGGACGTGGCAGAGCAGCGCAAGCGCACCGGCGATGGCTGCGAAGCCGCCGACCGCCGCGGTGGGAAAGCGTGGCAGTCGCCGCGTCATCAGCGAATAGCTCGACCAGAGCACCGCAGCGCCGAAGGCGAACACATAGCCCCAGTGGAAGCCGCCGGCGAGCGCCGGGCCGGCGCTGCCGCGGCCGAGGATGGCGATTGCCGCCCCGGCAAAGCCCAGCAGGGCCGCGACCACATGGCCCGGCCGCACGCGCAAACCGGGCAGGAACAGCGGCGCCATCACCACCATGCCGAGCGGCCAGAGGTAGTTCACCAGGTTGGCCTGCACCGGTGGCGCGAGCCGCAGCGCGACGAACAGCAGGAAGTGGTAGCCGAACAGCCCGCCGACCCCGACTGCCAGCGTCGGTGCCGGCACGCGCCAGCGGCCGAGGTCGAATCCCGACAGGGGCAGGGCGATCAGGCTGCCGATCAGCAGGCCGGCGCCGGTGAGCAGGAAGGGAGGGACATTCGCCAGCGCCACGCCCAGGGTGGCGAGCGAGCCCCATAGCACGATGGCGGCGAGCGCGAGCAGGTCGGAGGTCATCCGCGCAGCGTAACGCGGGCACACCGCGGCAGGCGCCGGCCATTCGTCGCGAAACGCCGGTCAGTCCCGCGGCTGCGACGAGCGCCGCAGGGCCGCGGTCGACGCCGACGGCGAGGCGTAGCCGGCGCGCCGCGCGGCTTCGGCAACGCCCAGGCCGGCGCTGCGCAGCGCCCGCAGGCGCTCCAGCCGCAGCGACCGCACCCATTGCATCGGGCTGCAGCCCAGTTCCTCCCGGCAGCGCGCGCGGAACTGGCTTTCGCCCAGCAGGGCGCGGGCGGCGAGGTCGGCGGCGGTCAGCGGCCGGTGCAGGTTGGACAGCGCCCAGCGGGCCAGCGCGTTCCAGTCGATGGCGCGCCGGCCGCCGGGGGCCGGCGCCGCGCAGCTCCAGGCGCGCGCCAGCAGCATTGCCAGCAGTTCGGCCGGCGGGGCGTCCGGTCCGTCCAGCGCGTGTGCGCAGTACGCCGCGAGGTGATGCGCCGCCTCGGGATGGTCGGGGCGGGCCGGGCGGCGCGCCCACTGCGGGTCGGCGGTGTCCAGCACCAGGCAGCGATTGCCGTCGCGTCCCTGGAAGTCGTGCCGCTGCCCGGGCAGCAGCAGCACCGCCTGCCCGGCCGGAAGCAGCAGGCCGCGGCCGTCGATCTCCAGTTCCAGCGCGCCGCACAGCGACCACAGCACCTGGGCATGGGCGTGGGCATGACTGCCCGGCGCGGCACCGTAGTGGCGCACGTTCAGCACGATGGATGCGGCGGGATTCATGCGGAAGCAATGTCACGCGACGGCGCAGGACGGCGAAGCGACGGCTGCCAGTGGCCAGGCCGATGGATGGGATGAACGCGGACATTGTCCTGCATTGCCGCGCCGGAGGTCGGCTGGCGGAGGGGCGGCCACCGCGATTGCCGCTTCCGCCGCCGAGAGCGATCGCGGGCGAGCCGAGGCCGGATTGCTCGTCATGGAGATTCCGGCGACGGTTCGACATGGATTGGCAGTTTTGAGCTCGCCCCGCATTCCCGCATACGATTTCAGGTTTTGCCGGCCGTTCCGGAAACGTCGCGGTGAGGCGGCGCGCCGCCTCACCGCGGGCGCTGCGGGCCGGCGCGAAAGCGCCGGCGGGTCGCCAGCCTGTGTTCAATTCGATCGCGCGAATGCGCAGTCACTCCCTCCCTTCAATCCCCACTTTCAAGTTCGAGGAAACGAGATGAAAAAGCAGTTGATCGCCGTCGTGGCATGTCTGGGGCTCGGCGCGGCGGCGCATGCCGGATCGTCGGTGCAGTTGTACGGCACGGTCGATCTCGGGGTCGAGCATTTCGACAATGGCGCCGGCAGCGTCAGCAAGCTGGGCAACGGCGTGCTCAACCCGACGGTCTTCGGCCTTAAGGGCAACGAGGATCTCGGCGGCGGACTTTCCGCCTTCTTCCAGGCGGAGACCTCGTTCTGCGGCAACGGGGCCACGTCCGGCGATCCGTATTGCGGCCCGGGATTCTTCGGCCGGACCAGCGTCGTCGGGTTGAAGGGCGATTTCGGCACCCTGCAGATGGGCCGCATGTTCACCCTGAGCAACGGCGACTTCTTCGTGCTCGATCCGCTGCATTCGGATTCGCTGAGTCCCTTCGGCAACACCAACGTCGCCACCATCGGCGAGCCCGTCTGGTACAGCCAGGCGGTGGCGTACTACAGCCCGAGCTTCAATGGGTTCAGCGGCGCGGTGATGTATCAGTTCGGCGACGGCGTGGGCAGCAGCGTGACCAGCACGACCGGCGCCTACAACCTGCATCTCGGCTACAGCCAGGGGCCGCTGTTCGTCGGTGTCGACTACGAAAACCAGAAGGGCAGGAACAATCTCACCGCGCTCAAGCACACCATGATCGCGGCGGCGTACGACTTCCAGGTCGCGCGCATCGGGGTCTACGCGGCGCGCAACCGGCCCGACCCCCTCAGCGGGAACGACAGCCTGAACGCCTACGCCGTGGTGGCCAGCGTGCCGGTCGGCGCCGCGACCCTCATCGGGGAAATCGCACAGCAGACCAACAAGACCCTCCCGATTCCGAACACCCGGCAGTACAACATCGGCGCCACGTACGCCTTGTCCAAGCGGACGTCGCTGTACGCGATGTACGTCCGGACGACGCACTACAACACCTTCGTCAACGAAGTCGATGCCTTCGGCAACAACGACGCGCCGACCGCGCCGAGCGGTTCGGGTGCGGCGTCGTCCGCGGTCGCGCTCGGGATGAGCACGAACTTCTGATCCGGCGCGCGGCAGTCCGTGCCGTGCCGTGCCGCCGGCGGGCGGGCGCTGCGCGCCGTGGTGTGACGGTTTGCTGCACGCGCACATGCGGTTACGCTACGCATGACCGGAGCCGACTCGATGCTGGACCTGATCCTTCGCCATGCTGTTCTTCCCGACGGGCGCCGGGACATCGATGTCGGCGTGCGCGCCGACCGCATCGTCGCCGTGGAGCCCGGCCTGAAGGCCGCCGCGTGCGACGAGATCGATTGCGCCGGGCAGTTGCTGGCGCCGCCGTTCGTCGACGCCCATTTCCACATGGACGCGACGCTGAGCTACGGCATGCCGCGCGTCAATCGCAGCGGCACGCTGCTCGAGGGCATCCAGCTGTGGTCCGAGCTGAAGCCGCAGCTCACGCAGGACGCCCTGGTCGAGCGCGCGCTGCGCTATTGCGACTGGGCCGTCGCCAAGGGGCTGCTGGCGATCCGCAGCCACGTCGACGTCTGCGATCCGCGGCTGCTGGCCGTCGAAGCCCTGCTGCACGTGCGCGAGCGCGTCAAGCCTTATCTCGACCTGCAGCTCGTGGCGTTTCCGCAGGACGGCGTGCTGCGGACCCCCGGTGCGCTCGACAACCTGAAGCGCGCGCTGGACCTCGGGGTGGACGTCGTCGGTGGCATCCCGCATTTCGAGCGCACCATGCAGGACGGTGCCGAGTCGGTTCGCCTGCTGTGCGAACTGGCCGCCGAGCGCGGGCTGCCGGTCGACATGCATTGCGACGAGACCGATGATCCGGCGAGCCGGCACGTCGAGACGCTCGCCGATTGCGCCCGGCGCCTGGGGTTGCAGGGCAGGGTGGCGGCGTCGCACCTGACGTCGATGCACAGCATGGACAACGACTACGTGGCCAAGCTGCTCCCGCTGATGGCCGAAGGCGGTCTGGCGGCGATCGCCAATCCGCTGATCAACATCACGCTGCAGGGCCGGCGCGACACCTATCCCAAGCGGCGCGGCATGACCCGCGTGCCGGAACTGCTCGCTGCCGGCATTCCGGTGGCGTTCGGGCAGGACTGCGTGCTCGACCCGTGGTACGCCGGCGGCAGCGCCGACCTGCTCGAAGTCGCCCACATGGGGCTGCACGTGGCGCAGATGACCGCGCAGGACGCGATGCGCCAGTGCTTCGCCTGCGTGACCGAGATTCCGGCGCGCATCCTCGGGCTGCCCGGCTACGGCATCGCCCCCGGCAACCGCGCCGATCTGGTGCTGCTGCAGGCCCGCGACCCGGCCGAGGCCATCCGCCTGCGGGCGACGCGGCTGGCCGTGATCCGCGGCGGGCGGACGATCGCCCGGACCCCGCCGGCCACGGCCCGGCTTCAGCTTTCCGGCAGGCCGCAGACGGTGGACTGGACCCTGGACCGGGCCGACGCCGCGCCAGTCAACACGACGGAGGTTCCACCATGTCCGCACAGCCGACCCTGAACACCCCGGCGATTTCCGGCATCGAGACCCGCGGCATCGAGCGGGTCATGCCGCAGGACCGCACCCACATGCGGGTGTTCGACAACTTCACCATGTGGCTGTCGGCCAATCTGGTGATCTCGACCGTCGCGCTCGGCGCGCTCGCGGTGCCGGTGTTCGGGCTGGGTTTCTGGGACAGCCTGGTCATCATCGCGGTGTTCAACGTGCTGGGCGTGCTCCCGGTCGCGTTGTTCGCCACCCTCGGGCCCCGGCTGGGCCTGCGGCAGATGACCATCTCGCGCTTCTCCTTCGGCTGGCACGGCGCCAAGATCATGGCGCTGTTCAACGTCGCCGCGTGCATCGGCTGGTCGGCCGTCAACGTCATCGTCGGCGCGCAGATCATCGGCTCGCTCAGCGCGGGCGCGATCCCGACCTGGGTGAGCATCCTGCTGATCGCCGCCCTGACCACCGCCGTCAGTCTGTACGGCTACCGCTACGTCCACCGCTACGAGCGCTACGCGTGGATGCCGATGGCCGCGATCTTCCTCGTGGTGCTTTTCACGTCGCGCGGGCAGATGCATCTCATCCCGACGCCGGCATGGACCATGGCGCACGTCGCCTCGATGGTGTCGTTCGGCGGTGCCATTTTCGGATTCGCCACCGGATGGAGTTCCTACGCGGCCGACTACAACGTGAACCAGCCCGAGGACACCTCCGCGTCGCGCGTCTTCTGGCTGACCTTCTTCGGCGTCGTCGTACCGTGCATCCTGCTCGAGACGCTGGGCCTGGGGCTGACCACAGTCGGTGCCTACGGCAAGGCGGCACAGCAGGGCGGCGGCGCGCTGCTGGGGGCGGCGCTCGGCCCGCTCGGCGAGACCGGCAAGCTGCTGCTGTTGCTGCTGGCGCTGTCGGTGATCGCCAACAACATTCCCAACGACTACTCGGCCGGGTTGTCGCTGCAGGTTCTCGGCAAGGGCTTCCAGAAGATCCACCGCGCCGTCTGGACCGTCGTCGGGGCGGTGATCTACGTGCTGATCGCCATCCCGGCCGCGGCGAGCTTCAACGCCACGCTGGAGAATTTCCTGCTGCTCGTCGCGTACTGGCTCGGCCCGTGGGCGATCATTCTTATCCTGGAACACCTCGTGTTCCGGCGCGGCCGGTACAACGTCGCCGACTGGAATGCCGCCCACAAGCTGCCGGTCGGCTGGGCGGCGATCGTCGCGATGGTCGCCGGACTGCTCGGCGTCTATCTCGGTGCCGCGCAGACGGCCTTCGTCGGGCCCGTCGCGGGGCTGTTCAACAAGCCCTACGGCATGGACGTCGGATTCGAGCTGGGCGTGCTGCTGTCCGCGCTGGCCTATCTGGCGCTGCGTCGCATCGAACTGGCGGGATCAAGGCGCTGAGCGGCGCAGGCCGGAACCCGGTCGGCAGCGCCACGGGAGGCGATGTTGCGGCATCCGGCCGAGTCGCCGGACCGGCTGGTTCCCGCCGGCACGGTGCGGCTCACGGGGGATCGGCTTCCGACAACGGTGTCCGGTTCCGCGAT
>JAKAIB010000008.1 GCA_021814605.1 Pseudomonadota bacterium
AAGCCTTCCCGATGCAAGCCACACGACACTGGACACGACTCGGCACCGCACTAATCGGCAGCCTCGCCCTCGCCGGCTGCGGCGGCGGGTCGTCGACGACCAATTACAACGGCTCCACCGTCGTCGGACAGGTCCTGATGGGGCCGGCGGCATCGGGTGGCGCGGTCAACGGCAGCGGCACGAACAACATCTGCGCCTACGCCCTGGTCAACGGCCAAGGCAACCCGCTCAACACCACCGTCACGCCGTACATCAACACCGGCACGGTGCTCGACTGCGTGCCGACGGCGGCCGACGGCAGCTTCAGCATGGACCTGACCAGTTTCTACGGCCCGGTGCTGCTTCAGGTCAGTGGCGGCACCTTCGGCTACAAGGGCGCGACGTACGCGCTCAACAGCCTGACGTCGACCGCGCTCGGACTGGCCGCCAGCGCCAGCAATGCCGCGCTGGCGACCAATGCGTCGCTGGAAGCGATGGTCAACGTCGGCGGCGGCGGAACGGTCCATGTGATGGTCACCCCGCTCACCACCTTTGCCGTCGCCCGCATCACGCCCAACAGCGGTCAGACGATGGGCGCCTACGCAACCTCGCTCGGGGTGATCGCCCAGGAATTCGGGCTGGGTAGTGTCGACCTGACCTCGGCAGTCCCGGCGGTTGCACCCGATCCGTACGGGATGGCCCTCCTCGGGGTCGATCAGTACCTCGCGACGATGACGCCGATCGGAAGCAGCACCAACGATCCGTACGCCGCGAATTTCCTCACCTGGAACAATCTGGCGCAGGTTTCGGCCGACTACACCGCCGCCTACAACGCGGCCAACGGGACCAGCGGCGTCAGCTTCAGCTTCCAGTGATCCGCCGCCGCTGCGGAACGCCGACGGGACGTCGGCCGGTTCCGCAGACGTGCGCCGCCGTCAGACCACCGCGCCGGCGTTCGGGTCGGCCCGGTCGCTGGGCTTGTTGCCGCCCGGCTTGATCAGGTCTTCGCGCTTCACCCCGAACCACATCGCCAGCGCCGCGGCGACGAAGACCGAGCTGTAGATACTCATCGAAATCCCGATGATCAGCGCCAGCGCGAAGTAGTGCAGCGCCGGGCCGCCGAAGATGAACATCGAGAACGCCATCGCCAGCGTCGATCCGTGGGTGATGACGGTGCGGCTGATGGTGCCGGTGATCGCGCTGTCGATCACCTGGACCGTCGAGTACTTGCGGTACTTCCGGAAGTTCTCGCGAACCCGGTCGAAGATCACCACCGACTCGTTGACCGAATAGCCCAGCACGGCAAGCACCGCGGCAAGCACCGGCAGCGAGAATTCCCACTGGAACAGCGCGAAGAAACCGAGCACGATGATCACGTCGTGCAGGTTGGCCAGGATGGCGGCGATCGAGAACTTCCACTCGAAGCGGACCGCCAAGTAGGCCATGATGCCGAAGATCACCAGCCCGAGGGCCTTCAGACCGTCGCTCGCGAGTTCCGACCCGACCTGCGGGCCGACGAATTCGGTGCGGCGCTGCTCGGCATCGGCGTTGGCCGCCTTCAGCCCCGCCATCACCTTGATGCTCTGCTCGGCGCTCGATTCGCCGTGATGCAGCGGCAGCCGGATGACCACGTCGCGGGGGTTGCCGTAGCTCTGCACCTGTGCGTCGGCGTAGCCGAGTCTGCCCAGCGTGGCACGGATCACGTCGACGTTCGCACCCTGCGGATAGCCGACCTCCATCACCGTACCGCCGGTGAACTCGATCGACAGGTTCAGGCCGCGCGTGACGAGAAACACCACCGCGGCGACAAACATCAGCGCCGAGATGACGTTGAAGATGAGCGCGTACCGCATGAACGGGATGTCGCGCCTGATTCGGAAGAATTCCATGATCTTGCCCTTGGCGAGATGGTGAAGGCAGTAGCGGTTCGCGCCTCAGTGCAGCTTGCGCTGCGCCCGGCCCGGTCGCGCCGTCGATCCGGCCGGCTTGCCAGCTTCTGGCGTCGCCGCGCCGCCCGCCTTGATCGCCACCTTGCCGCTGCCGGTCGCTGCTGCGGCGGCCGGTTTCCAGACCTGGCCGATCGAAATCGACTGCAGCCGGCGCCGCCGCCCGTACCAGACGTTGATGATGCCGCGCGAGAAGAACACCGCGGAGAACATCGACGTCAGGATGCCCAGCACGTGGACGATGGCGAAACCCCGCACCGCGCCGGAACCGAAGATCAGCAGCGCGACGCCGGCAATCAGCGTGGTGACGTTGGAGTCGAAGATCGTGGCCCAGGCCCGCTCGTAGCCGTGGAAGATGGCGTTCTGCGGGCTCGCGCCGTTGCGCAGCTCCTCGCGGATGCGCTCGTTGATCAGCACGTTGGAGTCGATCGCCATGCCGAGCGCCAGCGCCATCGCGGCGATGCCGGGCAGCGTCAGGGTCGCCTGGAGCATCGACAGCACCGCCACCAGCAGCAGCAGGTTCACCGCCAGGCCGAGCGACGACACCAGGCCGAAGAACATGTAGTAGATCGACATGAACACCACGATGGCGAGGAAGCCCCATGCCACCGAGTGGAAGCCCTGGCTGATGTTCTGCTGGCCCAGGCTCGGGCCGACGGTCCGCTCCTCGATGATCTGCATCGGTGCGGCGAGCGCGCCGGCACGCAGCAGCAGCGCGGTGTCGTTGGCCTCCTGCACCGTCATGCTGCCCGAGATCTGCACCCGCCCGCCGGCGATCTCGCTGCGGATGACCGGCGCGGTGACGATCTCGCCCCGGTTGCGGTCGAACAGGATCATCGCCATGCGCTTGCCGACGTTCTCCCGGGTCACGTCCTGGAAGATCCGGGCACCCTTGGAATCGAGCGTCAGGAACACCGCCGGCTCGTTGGTCTGCTGATCGAACCCGGGTTGGGCGTCGGTCAGGTTGTCGCCGCTGAGCAGGACCTCGCGCTTGACCACGAGCTTGCCGCCGCTGCGGTCCGGAAACTCCTGGTCACCCGGCGGAACCGCCCCCTGGCCGGCGAGCGCCGCCTGTGCCGCTGGGCTGTCGTCGACCATGCGGACCTCCAGCGTCGCGGTGCGTCCGAGGATGTCCTTGGCGCGCGCCACGTCCTGGATTCCCGCCAGGTCGACCACGACCCGGTCGCGGCCCTGCTGCTGGATGATCGGCTCGGCGACGCCGAGTTCGTTGATCCGGTTGTGCAGGGTGGTGATGTTCTGCTTGATCGCGTAATCCTCGATCCGGCTGACCGACGCCGGGAGCAGCGATGCGCTGAAGCTGTTCGGGCCGGCCGGCGGCGTCGGCGCCAGCTGCAGGTCCGGATACTGGGTCGAGATCAGGTCGCGCGCAGTCTGCAACGCCGCCTGGTCAACGAACACGCCGACGACGGCATTACCTTGCCGCTCAAGCTTGGTGTAGCGCGCATCCTTGTCGCGCAGCGAGCTGCGCAATTCGCCGGCGATCGAATCGAGCTTCTTGTCGACCGCCGCCTGCATGTCGACCTGCAGCAGGAAGTGCACGCCGCCACGCAGGTCCAGGCCGAGGAACATCGGGTGGGCGTTGAGTGCGGTCAGCCAGGCCGGCGACCGCGACAGCAGGTTGACCGCGACCACGTACCGGGGATTGTTCGGGTCGGGATCGAGCGCCTTGGCCAGCACGTCGCGCGCCTTGAGCTGGACCGTGGTGTTGGAAAAGCGGTAGTTGACCGTGGCGCCGCCGAATTCCGCACTGTCGGGCTTGAGCCCGGCCGCATCGAGGATCTGCTCGCCACGGGCAAGCAGCGCGCCGTCGATCCGGGCCGAGCCCGTGCTGGAAATCTGCACCGCGGGCGATTCGCCGTACAGGTTGGGAAGGGCGTAGACGGCCCCGACCACCAGCACGACGGCCATGATGAGATATTTCCACCAGGGATAACGATTCATGACAACCTCTCCAAAGGACCGCATCGCCGCCCGGGCGCGGACTCCCGCGCGGGCCGGCGACGGCGATCAGGCAGCGCTCTTGATCGTGCCCTTGGGCAGCACCATCGTCACGGCGCTGCGCTGCAGCTGGACCTCGATGTTCGCGGCGACCTCGAGGGTGATGTAGTTCTCGCCGACCTTGGTGATCTTCCCGACCATGCCGCCGGTCGTGACGACCTCGTCGCCCTTGGACAACGCGGCGAGCATGGCGCGCAGTTCCTTCTGCTTCTTCATCTGCGGGCGCAGCATGATGAAGTAGAGGATGACGAACATCACGATGATGGGCAGCAGGCTCACCAGCGTGGATTCGGTGCTGGCAGCCGGCGCAGCCGCGCCTTGCGCATGGGCAACGGAAATCAAGTTCATGTCGGGTCTGGAACGGTACGGTTCATCGGCGTCCCGGGCAAACCCTTGGACGGCAACCTCGTATTGTCGCAAAGCTGCGGACCGGTCGGGAAATCGCCGGGCGCGGACCATGGGACCACACCGCCGCGTCCGCTGGCCGCCGGCCCTAACATGTGGCCTTTGACTCGGGACATCGGACGATGAAACGCTTGCGCATCGGCATTGTCGGCGGCACCGGCTACACCGGGGTCGAACTGCTGCGCCTGCTCGCGCGCCACCCCCATGCGCAACTGGCGGCGATCACCTCCCGCAAGGAAGCCGGAATGCCGGTGGCCGACATGTTTCCCAGCCTGCGCGGCCATGTCGACCTGGCGTTCTCGACCCCGGACGATGCCCCGCTGCAGGACTGCGACGTGGTGTTCTTCGCGACGCCGCACGGCGTCGCGATGGCGCAGGCACGCCGGCTGGTGGAAGCGGGCGTGCGGATCATCGACCTCGCCGCGGATTTCCGGCTGCAGGACGCTGCCGAATTCACCCGTTGGTATGGCCTGGAGCACGCCTGCCCGGAACTGCTTGCCGAAGCGGCCTACGGGCTGGTCGAACTCAACCGGGAGGCGATCGCCAGGGCGCGCATCGTGGCCAACCCCGGGTGCTACCCGACCACGGTCCAGATCGGACTGGCGCCGCTGCTGCGCGCACCGGGCCTGGTCGACGCGCGGCATCTGATCGCCGATTGCGCCTCGGGCGTATCCGGTGCCGGCCGCAAGGCAGAGATCGGCCTGCTGCTCAGCGAGGCATCGGACAACTTCAAGGCCTATGGCGTCAAGGGGCACCGCCACGGTCCGGAAATCAACGAGCAGCTGCGCCGCATCGCCGGCCAGCCCGCGGGCAGCGCGGAGGTCGATTGCCTGTTCGTCCCGCACCTGGTGCCGATGATCCGCGGCATGCATTCGACCCTTCACGCCCGGCTGACGGCCGAGGGACAGGCGCTGGACTTGCAGGCCCTCTACGCCGACTTCTATGCCAGCGAGCCGTTCGTCGATGTCCTGCCCCCGGGCAGCGCGCCGGAAACGCGCTCGGTCCGTGGCGCCAACGTTCTGCGGATCGCGGTGCACAAGCCGCGGCCCGACTCGGCGATGGTGCTGGTGGTCCAGGACAACCTGACCAAGGGCGCATCCGGGCAGGCGGTGCAGAACATGAACGTGATGTTCGGCCTGCCGGAGTCGGCCGGGCTCGACGGGCTGGCGTTGCTGCCCTGACGGACCGGCGCCGGCCCGGAGCACAAATCCGCACCGCCACGCGGGGCGTCGTCGCGTCGTAAACTTGCCGCATTCTTGGGAGAAGTCCATGAGCGCCACTTTCGAATCCGTTGCCCCCGCCGTCGCCGAGCCGCCGGCTCCGCTGGTCTTCACCGACAGCGCCGCGGCCAAGGTCAAGGAACTGATCGACGAGGAAGGCAATGCCGACCTGAAGCTGCGGGTGTTCGTCCAGGGTGGCGGCTGCTCGGGATTCCAGTATGGCTTCACCTTCGACGAATCGGTCAACGACGACGACACGCAGATGGTGAAGAACGGCGTCACCCTGCTGATCGACGCGATGAGCCTGCAATACCTGATCGGCGCCGAAATCGACTACAAGGAAGGGCTCGAAGGCGCCCAGTTCGTGATCAAGAACCCGAATGCGACCACGACCTGCGGTTGCGGCTCGTCCTTTTCCGCCTGATCGCCGCCGCGGCCTCGCCGCCTCGAGAAGAACCGCCTGCGGGCGGTTTTTTTCCGTCCGCGCCGTTCAGGCCGGGTAGATTGCGCCGAGCACCCGCGGCCCGGCGGCGCCGGTGACGGCGGCCAGGTTGCCGGGCAGGCGATCGAGCGCCTGCCGCGCCAGCCAGGCGAACGCCGCTGCCTCGACCTGCTCGACGGGGAGCCCGACGGCGTCGCTCGTGATGCAGCCGACGCCGGGCAGCATGCGGCGCAGCCGGGCGACCAGGTCGCCGTTGCGCGCGCCGCCGCCACAGACAATCAACTCAGCCGCGCCGGGCAGGGCGCCGCGCAACGCGTCGGCGACGCTGCGCGCCGTCAGTTCGGCCAGCGTCGCCTGCACATCGGCCGGCGCCACCGGCTGTCGCCGCGCGTCGAGATGGCGCAGGAGCCAGGCGACGTTGAACTCGTCGCGCCCCGTACTCTTCGGCGGCGGACGCGAGAAGTAGGCGTCCGCCAGCAGCCGGTCGAGCAGCGCGTCGCAGACCGCTCCTTGCGCGCCCCAGGCGCCGTCCGCATCGAACGTCGTGCCGAGATGCCGCTGCGCCCAGGCGTCAAGCAGCACGTTGCCGGGCCCGGTGTCGAAGCCCAGCGTGCGACCGTCGCCGTGAAGCAGACTGAGGTTGGCGAATCCGCCCAGGTTGAGCACCGCGACATCCCGGCCGGGCTGCGCGAACACGGCGCGATGGAACGCCGGAACCAGCGGAGCGCCCTGGCCGCCGGCCGCGACGTCGCGACTGCGGAAGTCGGCAACGACCGTGACGCCGGCGCGTTCCGCCAGCAGCGCCGGGGCGTTGAGCTGGACGGTGTAGCCGAGTTCCGGCCGATGGCGCACCGTCTGGCCGTGCGCGCCGATGGCCCGCACGGCGCCGGCCATGACCTCACCACAGCGGAGCAGGTCGGCAACGACGTCGGCGTAGAGTTCGGCCAGTGCCCGGGCGGCGAGCGCGCTGCGATGCAGTTCGTCGTCGCCGCTCGCGTTGAGCGCGAGCAGTTCATTGCGGAGCCCCGGATCGAAGCGCCGCGCCACATGCGCCAGCACCTCGACGCGCGCCGTGGCCGTCGGAGCGGGCAGCCGCACCAGCACGCCGTCGACACCGTCGAGCGAGGTGCCCGACATCAGGCCGATGTACAGACCGGAATCAGTCGACACGGGCCAGTCGCACCGCGTCGTCGCCCGACGCCTGCGCCAGCTGGGTTCGCAACAGCGCCGTCGCGGCATAGAACGACGCCTTCTCGCCCGGCGGCAATGGCCGCCCCTGCGGCACGTAGCGCGCCATCTGCAGCGGATTGGCCAGCCGACCGGCGACATGGAATTCGAAATGCAGATGCGGGCCGGTCGACGTGCCCGTGGCGCCGGACTTGCCGATCACCTGCCCGCCGGCCACCGCCTGGCCGCGCCGGACGGCGATGCTGTCGAGATGGGCATAGACCGTCTCGTATCCGCCCGGGTGGCCGATCTTGACGACGTTGCCGTAGCCGTTCTGCACGCCGGCGAACGTCACCCGTCCGTCGGCGACGCTGGGAATCGGGGTCCCGAGGCGCGCCGCCAGATCGACGCCCTCGTGCATTTCCCGCCGGCGGTTCACCGGATGCATGCGCATGCCGAATGGCGACGTCACCCTGGCGCCGGGCAGCGGCGAACTGGCCCAGACCTTCTCCAGTCCCTGGCCCGCCGGGGTGTAGTACCCGCCGCCACGAGAATCGCCGTGCACCGCGAACCACACCGCCTGCAGGGTTCTGCCATGGGTGCGGATCTCGGCCGCCAGCAGCCGGCCGGGGCGCACCTCGCGGCCGTCGACCGCGTGCATTTCGTAGACCAGCGAGACTCGGTCACCGGCGGCCAGGCCGCGATGCAGGTCGAGTTGCGGCGCGAACACCTTGCCGACCTGCGCCCCGATCGACTGCGGCACGCCGGCCTGCAGCAGCGCCCGACTCAGCGGCCCATGCACCACGACGGTCGCGAGCCGCGCGCGGACGGCCACCGGACGGTCGACCGCCGCCACCGTCAGCCCGCCCTCGGCATCCGGGCGCACTTCGAGTTCGCGCCAGACGGGCCGGAAATCCGGCGCGTCGCCGCGCGGCAGCGGCAGCGCGGCCGCCAGCCGCAGCAATTCGCCACGCCCGGTGACCTGCGCCCGCACCGGTTCGGGACCTGCTCCGGCCGACACCAGCACCCGCATCCGCGGGTCGGCGGCGAGGCGTGCGACGGCGTCGGGATCGGTCACGCCAAGACGGCCAAGCAAGCGCTGCACGGTGTCCTGCCGGCGGACGTCGGTGCTGCGGAAGAAGACGATGTCGGCACCGTCGATCGCCCGGGTCTGCGCCGGCGCGTCGTTGCCGACGCTGACCGCGACCACGCTGCGCGCCGGAAGGTCCGGCTGGATCTCGGCCAGTGCGTAGGCGGCCGCGCTCGTCAGCAGCAGTGCAGCCCCCAGTCCCAGCAAGGCGCGCCGGCGGTGGGTGTCAGCCGCCTCCAGGACCGGCGCGAACCGCCGCCGCGCCGCCACGGCGAGCGCGCGCAGCCGGCCGGGCTCAACCATGCGTCCGGGGCTTCGCGCTGCCCTGCGCCACCGCAACCCCCGACGCGCGTTCGGCGAGCGCGAGCAGGTCCCGCGCCTGTGTCGTGTCGGCGGCGAATTCCGTCCGCAGTCGCGCCGGAACCGGCGTGCCGGGCGGCGAATAGCGGGCGATGTCCAGCGGATTCACCGGCGTGCCGTGGACGAAGAACTGGAAGTAGAGATGCGGCCCGGTCGACCAGCCGGTACTGCCCGACAGCGCGACGACTTCACCCTGCTTGACCTGCTCGCCCACATGCACCTTGAACGCGCTCAGGTGCGAGTAGATGGTCGCGAACCCGCCGGGATGATCGATCTTGACGTACTTGCCGTACCCGGTTCCCCAGCCCGCGTAGACCACGCGGCCGTCGGCGATGGTCTTCACCGGGGTTCCCATCGGAATCGCCCAGTCCACGCCCTTGTGGAATTCGGGCTTGTGGAAGATCGGGCTGATGCGCCAGCCGTAACCCGAGGTCAGCCGGTCATAGGGCAGGGGGGACAGCAGGAAGGCGCGGTGCAGGCTGTCGCCATCGGGCGCGTAATAGCCCGCTGCGGCCGGATCCTGCTTCGCGCCGAACCACACGGCGCGGTAGGTGTGCCCCTGGTTGACGAAGGTCGCCGACAGCAGCCGGCCCACCGCGAGCGTCTGGCCCTGCGCCTGGTAGACGCGGTAGACCACATCGAACCGGTCGCCCGGCCGCAGATTGCGACGGAAATTGATGTCGCCGGCAAACACGTCGATCAGCTGCGACGCCACCCGCCCGGGCACGTGCGCCGCGTCGGCCGCGGCGAAAAACGACTTGTCGACCACCCCGGTCGCCACCCGCAGCTGCGGTTCGACGACACGGCTGACGACGTGCTCGTCCCAGCCCTGCGGCGTCGCGGTCACCCGCAGCTGACGCCACTGACGCTGGCCGGCGCTGCCGCCGGCCACGGCATCGAGGCCGGGCAGGCGTCCTTCCAGGCTCTGCAACTCGCCCATCGTGCTGACCCGCGCGGTGACGACCCGTCCCGGATCGCCGGTCACCAGTGCGCGCATGCCCCGCCTGCCGCTGAGCTGGCGCAACTGCTGCGGATCGGTGACCTGCAGGCGCCGCAGCAGCGACTCGACGCTGTCGTTGCTGCGCACATGCGCGGTGGTGTAGATCACCTGGTCGCCGCCGGACAGCAGCGCCGCCTGCTGCGGTGCGGTCGTCGCCACGGCGACGCTGACCCAGCTCGGTGCCGGCGGATGCGCCTGCGGACCTTCGTACGCGAGGGCAAACGCCGCCGCGCTGGTGAGCCCCAGCGCGCCGCCGACGCCGGCGAGGACGCGCCGATGATGTCGATGGAGCCAGACCGCGGCATCCTGAGCGCGCTGCGCGGCAACGCGCCTGAAATCGAAATACGCCATTCCCACTCCTCGGCTTCCGGGAGCTGGCCACTGCGGCGCGGCACCCGGAATGAAAAGTGGCGCCGGGAATCATCCCGACACCGTGATTGCGCCGGCCGCGGCCACGCGCGGCAACCGGCGGGCCCGCCGGCATCGGCACCGAATACACTGCAGCACGCGGGGGGCGCGGAACTGCAGCACGGATCAAGCCGGCGAGTCTAACAGCCGACCCGCCCCGAACATTGATTCACGACATGACCGAACCCATTCACCTCCCGACGCCGCAGACGGTATCCAACGCGGTGCGCGACGCGCTCGCCATCACCAGGCGCGGCTGCGCCGAACTCCTGGTCGAATCCGACTGGATCACCAAGCTGGCCCGCAGCGAACAGACCGGCACGCCGCTGCGCATCAAGCTGGGGCTCGATCCGACGGCCCCCGACATCCACCTCGGCCACACCGTGGTGCTCAACAAGCTGCGACAGCTGCAAGATCTGGGCCACACAGTCATCTTCCTGATCGGCGACTTCACCTCGCGCATCGGCGATCCATCGGGGCGCAACACCACCCGACCACCGCTGACCATCGAACAGATCAAGACCAACGCCCAGACCTACTACGCCCAGGCGAGCATGGTGCTCGACCCCGACCGGACCGAGATTCGCTACAACTCCGAATGGAGCGAGGCACTGGGCGCCGACGGCATGATCCGGCTCGCGGCCAAGTACACCCTCGCCCGGCTGCTCGAACGCGAGGACTTCACCCAGCGCTTCAAGGCGAACATCCCGATCGCGATGCACGAACTGCTCTATCCGCTGATGCAGGGGTATGACTCGGTCGCGCTCAAGAGCGATCTCGAGCTCGGCGGCACCGACCAGAAGTTCAACCTGCTCGTCGGACGCGACCTGCAGAAGGAATACGGCCAGGAACCGCAGTGCATCCTGACCATGCCGCTGCTCGAAGGACTCGACGGCGTCGACAAGATGTCCAAGTCCAAGGGCAACTACATCGGCATCCAGGAGCCCGCGGAATCGATGTACGCCAAGCTGCTGTCGATCAGCGACGCGCTGATGTGGCGCTATTTCGAACTGCTGTCGTTCCGGCCGCTCGACGACATCGCCCGGCTCCAGGCCGAGGTGGAGGGCGGGCGCAATCCGAAGGACGCCAAGGTGCTGCTCGCGCGCGAGATCGTGACCCGTTTCCACGACGCCGCCGCAGCCGACCGAGCACAGGCCGATTTCGAGCTGCGCGCCCGCGGCGGCGTGCCCGACGACATCCCCGAGATCCGGCTGACGCTGCCCGAGGGCGGACTGGGGCTGCCGGCCGCGCTCAAGCAGGCCGGGCTGGTGCCGTCGACCGCCGAGGCGCTGCGGCTGATCGAGCAGCGCGGCATCCGTGTGGACGGTGCGGTCGTCGAGGACCGCGGCCTCAGGCTGGGCGCCGGCGCGGTGGTTCTGCAGGTCGGCAAACGCAAGTTCGCGCGGCTGCTGCTGGGCTGAGCCGCCCGCGCGCGCCGCGACGGCGTCGATTCCGCCCGCCAAAATCCGCCGGAACGTGACAAATTCCGCGCCGAACTGACACGTCGTGTCAACTCGGCGTGGCCGCGTGGCGGCCGGTCACGCCTTCTTGATCAGCCGCACCAGCCAGAGCAGCACCACCGCCCCGATGGTCGCGACCACCAGGCTGGCGAGGAATCCGCCGCCGGGGAACAGGCCGAGCGCACGGAACAGGAAGCCGCCGACGAACGCGCCGGCCACGCCGACGACGAGATCGCCGACGAGGCCGAAGCCGCCGCCGCGGATGAGACGGCCCGCCAGCCACCCGGCGACGAGCCCGACGATCAGGAATCCGATCAGGTGCATATCACCTCCTTTTGAACTCCGATCGCGCGTCGCCGCGCTCAGGGAACCGCGCCGACCGGCGGCGTCAATGCCCGCTCGGCCAGCCGGGCATACAGCGCCGCGCCGAGCGGCAGGACGACATCGTTGAAATCGTAGCGTGCCGTGTGCAGGAAGCTCGCCGCATCTCCACCCTGGCCCAGGCGCAGGTAGGCGCCGGGGCGCGCCTGCAGCATGAACGCGAAGTCCTCCGCGCCCATGCTCGGCGGCAAATCGGGAACGACGTTCGACGGGCCGACGAGTTCCTCGGCGACGCGGCGGGCGTGCTGCGCCTCGTCAGGCGTGTTGATCGTCGCCGGGTAGATCCGCTCGTAGCGCACTTCGGCGGTCGCGCCGTAGCCCTGGGCAATGGCCTGCACGAGTTGCTGCAGGCGCTGTTCCACCAGGGCCTGGACCTCGGCGCGGAAGCTGCGCACCGTACCGACCATCGTCACGTTGCGCGGCATCACGCTCATCGCCGACAGGTCACCGCCCTGGACCGCGCAGAGACTGACCACGGCCTGGTCGTTCGGATTGACGTTGCGCGACACCACGCTCTGCACCGCATTGACGATCTGCGCGGCGACCAGCACGGTGTCGACGCAGAGTTCGGGGTGGGCGCCGTGGCCGCCGGGGCCACAGACGGTGATGGTGATGCGGTCCGCCGCGGCCATCATCGGTCCGGCCGCCAGCCCGATCCTTCCCGGCGGCAGCTGCGGCCAGTTGTGCATGGAGTACACGGCGTCCACCGGAAAGCGCTCGAACAGTCCGTCGTCGAGCATCGCCTTGGCGCCGCCCAGCCCTTCCTCGGCGGGCTGGAAGATGCAGACCGCCTCGCCGCTGAACTGCCGGGTCGCCGCCAGATAGCGTGCCGCCCCGAGCAGCATCGTCGTGTGGCCGTCGTGGCCGCAGGCGTGCATCACGCCGATCTTGCCCGACCGCCAGGGGAATTCGTTGTCTTCGCGCAGCGGCAGCGCGTCCATGTCGGCGCGCAACCCGATCGCGCGCACGGCCGGATCGCCGTCGCCCGCTTCCCCGCGCCCACGCCCCGGCAGGGCACCGCGGATGACCGCGACCAGCCCGGTCTTGCCGACCCCGCGGTGGATTTCGTCGACACCGTACCGTTCCAGCTCCGAGGCGACCAGCGCGGCGGTCCGCGATTCCTCGAACCCGAGTTCGGGGTGGGCGTGCAGGTCGCGCCGCAGCCGGGTCAGTTCGGCGTGATACGCGCTGATGTGCTGGATCGGATGGCGCAGGGTTCCCACGGTTCGGAGCGTTGCCTGGCGCGCTGCGGCGCGCGCCCTTGCTCGTATTGAAGCATCGGGGAGGCCCGCCCGCAAACCGGGCGGCCTGGAACCGCCACGCTAGGGATGGCCGCGCAACACCCGGCCGAGGTACGGCCCGGTCACGCTGTCCGGATTGGCGGCAATCGCCTCGGGCACGCCCTCGGCGATCAGCCGTCCGCCGCCGGCGCCGCCGGCGGGTCCGAGTTCGACCACCCAGTCGGCGCTGGCGATGACGTCGAGGTTGTGCTCGATGATGACGATGGTGTTGCCGGCCTCGCGCAACTGGAACAGCACCCGCAGCAGCAGCTCGATGTCGGCGAAATGCAGCCCGGTGGTCGGCTCGTCGAGGATGTACAGCGTCCGGCCGGTATCGCGGCGCGACAGTTCGAGCGCGAGCTTGACGCGTTGTGCCTCGCCGCCCGACAGGGTGATCGCCGACTGCCCGAGCCGGATGTAGCCCAGGCCGACGTCCTGCAGCGTCTGCAGCTTGCGTGCGATCGCCGGAACCGCGCCGAACGCCTCCAGCGCCTGCTCGACGGTCAGGTCGAGCGCCTGCGCGATGTTCAGCCCGCGGTAGGTGACCTCGAGCGTCTCGCGGTTGTAGCGCCGGCCACCGCAGACGTCGCACGGCACGTAGAGGTCGGGCATGAAGTGCATCTCGACCTTGACCGCGCCGTCTCCCTGGCAGGCCTCGCACCGTCCGCCCTTGACGTTGAACGAGAACCGTCCGGCGTCGTAGCCGCGCTCGCGCGCGGTCGGGGTCTGCGCGTACAACTCGCGGATCGGCGTGAACAGGCCGGTGTACGTCGCCGGATTGCTGCGCGGGGTGCGACCGATCGGCGACTGGTCGACAGCGATGACCTTGTCGAGCTGGTCGAGGCCGTCGATGCTCGCGTACGGCGCCGCCTCGAGGCCGGCGCGGTTGAGTTCGCGTGCGCAGGCGGCGTGGAGGGTGTCGTTGACCAGCGTCGACTTGCCCGACCCCGAGACGCCGGCAACACAGCTGATCCGCCCCAGCGGAAAGCGCACGGTGACATCGTGCAGGTTGTTGCCGCAGGCGCCGTGCAGCGTCAGCCAGTGCTCCGCCGGCGCGGACGCCCGCGGATGCCCGCGCAGCACGCTGCGCCGTCCGGTGAGGTACGCGCCGGTCACCGAGGCCGGATCCGCCATGATCTGTGCCGGCGTCCCTTGCGCGACGACCTGCCCGCCATGCTCGCCCGCGCCCGGTCCCATGTCGACCACGTGGTCGGCGCTGAGAATGGCGTCGGCGTCGTGCTCGACCACCAGCACGGTGTTGCCGAGATTGCGCAGCCGCTTGAGGGTGGCGATCAGCCGATCGTTGTCGCGCTGGTGCAGGCCGATCGACGGCTCATCGAGCACGTACATCACCCCGGTCAGCCCGGAGCCGATCTGGCTGGCCAGCCGAATGCGCTGCGCCTCGCCGCCCGACAGGGTGTCGGCGCTGCGGTCGAGTGTCAGGTAGTCGAGGCCGACGTCGACCAGGAACTCGAGCCGGCTCGCGATCTCGTGCACCAGCCGGCCCGCGACCTCGGCGCGGCCGCCTTCGAGTCGCAGGCCGGCGAACCAGTCGCGCAACTCGCGCAGCGGCAGGTGCGCGACCTGCTGCAGCCGCAGGTCGCCGACGGTGACGTTGCGCGCCACCGGACCGAGCCGGGCGCCGCCGCAGTCGGGACAGAGCTGCACGGCGCGCATCCGCGCCAGTTCCTCGCGCACCGCAGGACTGTCGGTCTCGATCCAGCGGCGTTCCAGATTCGGAATGATGCCCTCGAACGGATGCTGCCGCACCGTCGGCTTGTTGCGGTCGGTGAGGTAAGTGAAGGCGATCGCCTCGGCGCCGCTGCCGTGCAGCAGCGCGTGCCGCACCGGCTGCGGCAGCTGCTCGTACGGCGCGTCGAGGTCGAATCCGTAGTGCGCCGCCAGCGCCTGCAGCATCTGGAAGTAGAACGCGTTGCGCTTGTCCCAGCCGCGAATCGCGCCGCTGGCGAGGCTCAGCTCCGGATGCGCGACCACTCGCGCCGGGTCGAAGCGATCGATCTGCCCGAGGCCGTCGCAGGTCGGACAGGCGCCGGCCGGGTTGTTGAACGAGAACTGCTTGGGCTCGAGCGGCGGAACCGCCGTGCCGCAGATCGGGCAGGTCGGACGGCTGTGGAACACCGTCGCCTCGCCGCTGTCGGCGTCGAGCGCAACCACCCGGCCTTCGCTCAGCCGCAGCGCGGTCTCCAGGCTCTCGGCCAGCCGCTGCCGCAGGTCGGGTCCGGTCTTGATGCGGTCGACGACGACCTCGATCCGCTGCGGCGGCGAACCGGGGGCGGGCAGGGCGTCGGCGTCGACCACGACGCCGTCGATCCGGAACCGGACGAAACCCTGGGCGCGCAATGCCGCCAGCCGCGCCGCCGCGCCGCCAACCGCGGCTTCGGCGAGCGGCGCGAGCACCAGCAGCCGCCGCCCCGCGGGCCAGGCCGACAGGGCGTCGACCATCTGCGAAATGGTCTGCGCCTGCAGCGGCTGGTCGGGATGGTTGGGGCAATGCGGAATGCCGGCGCGGGCATACAGCAGCCGCAGGTAGTCGTGGATCTCGGTGACGGTCCCGACCGTCGACCGCGGATTGTGGCTGGTCGCCTTCTGCTCGATCGCGATTGCCGGCGCCAGGCCTTCGATCAGGTCGACATCCGGCTTCTCCATCAGCTGCAGGAACTGGCGGGCGTAGGCCGACAGGCTTTCGACGTAGCGCCGCTGCCCCTCGGCATACAAGGTGTCGAACGCCAGCGACGACTTGCCCGACCCCGACAGTCCGGTGATCACCACCAGCCGGTTCCGCGGCAGATCGAGCGAGACGTTCTTGAGGTTGTGCGTCCGCGCCCCGCGCACGCGGATCATGCCGTCGCTCGGGCGGCCCTCGGCCGTGCCGCCGGCCGGCCGCACGGCATCCGGCCCGCCATCAAGAAGCGGGAGAGTCGGTTCGGCGGCATCGTTCATGGAGGAAGAACGGGAAAGGAATCGGGGAGTCCGGCCGCAAGGCCCGTGCCGGGTCGACAAAAGTCGCGGCGAACCCGTAACTATAAGCTGCAGGGCGTTCGCCGGCAGCACGGCGCCTCGGCCGCCCGTCGCTGGCGCTATGCTTGCCGCCTGATCCAACCAGCGCCGCGCCCGCGCCGCCGCGGCGCCGTGCGCACGCTGCCACCGGCGCGGCGACTTTCTTCAGGGAACACCATGGCCTCCGTCAACAAAGTCATCCTCATCGGCAACCTCGGCCGCGACCCGGAAACCCGCTACGCCCCAAGCGGATCGGCGATCTGCAACGTCACCATCGCCACATCCCGCAACTGGAAGGACAAGGCCAGCGGCGAGAAGCGCGAGGAAACCGAGTGGCACCGTGTCGTGTTCTACGACCGGCTGGCCGAGATCGCCGGGGAATACCTGAAGAAGGGGCGGCCGGTCTACGTGGAAGGGCGGCTGAAGACGCGCAAGTGGACCGACAAGGACGGGGTGGAGAAATACACCACCGAGGTCATCGCCGAGGAAATGCAGCTGCTGGGCGGCCGCGACGGCGCCTCGGGCGGCGACGACGAGGGCTACAGCCGCACGCGCGACGCCTCGGCCGGCCGTCCGGCGCCCAGCCGCGCGCCGGCGCCAGCCGCAGCCAAGTCGTCGGGAAGCTTCGACGACATGGACGACGACATTCCTTTTTAATTTATTGCGCCGAAGGGCGCGCCTTGCGACGCCGGCCCCGCGTGCGCCGGGCCGGATCAGGGCTTGCGGGCGACGGCGTCGATCAACGCGGACCGGCCCGCGTGGGCGCTGCCTTCGGCGAGGCTGTCCTCATGCTCGCGCAGCAGCAGCCAGTCGGCCTGGGGCAGCAGCTCGCGCAGCAGCGCCGCGGTGTAAAGGTGCTCGACCTTGCCCGGCCCGCCGGTGGCGTAATCGATCTGCTTCGGGGTGTAGCCCTGCACCAGCAGCAGCCCGCCCGGCCGTAGCGTCCGCCAGATCCCGGCGAACAGCCGGGCGCGCATCGCCGGATCGGCGAACTGCACGAAGATGGCGGCCACGGCGTCGAACGCCGCCGGCTGCCAGGACCAGTCGTCCACGCCGGCGACATGGAAATCGACCGCCGCGCCGCGCTCGCGCGACCACCGCCGCGCCTTGTCGACAGCAACCGGCGAGAGGTCGAACGCGGTCACGGCATGCCCGCGCTCGGCCAGCCAGATGCTGTTGCGTCCTTCGCCGTCGGCCACCGACAGCACGCTGCAGCCGGCAGGCAGGCGCGACGCCTCGCGAGCGAGAAAGCCGTTGGGCTGCTCGCCGAACAGCAGTCCGGGTCGGGCGAATCGGGCATCCCACGCCTGGCGGGCATCGCCGAAGCCGGGGACGGAGGAGGGTTGAGGTGCGGGAGCTTGCATCGGGCGGTCGGCAGAATGACAGCCCCGGATTATTGGCCCTTACTTGAGTTTCTGCCCGGCGCCGTCGAAGACCGACACGGTGACGGGAATTCCCTGGCGCACGCTCTCGCCGACCGTGCAGAACTGCTCGAACTGCGGCAGGATGCGATCGAGCCGCGTCAGGGTCGACGCCTCGGCGCCGAAGCGGATGTCCACCGCGATCGACAGCACCCGCAGGCGCCCCTCGGGATTGCGCCCGACCTCGGCGGTGGCCGTGGTGGTGATTCCGCCGGGATCGTTCTTGAACTTGGCGAGCGCGAAATACAGGCTGGAGCTCATGCAGTTCCCGACCGCGGCGAGCAGCAGCTGCACCGGAGACGGTCCGTCGCCGTGGCCCAGAGGCGGCGGTTCGTCGCCCGGTAGCGCCGGCTGGTCCTCGGCGTAGCGGATATCGAACCGGTAGTCCTTCACCTGCGAGAGGGTGATGCTGGGTGGCTGCTTGTCGTCCATCGGGTCCGCTCCTGTCGAAATGCCGCTGGCCGGAATGCCGGCATGGCGGAACATTGTCCCCGAACCCGAAATCGCACGGCACTGACGCCGATGAAACTTTCGGTCGCGCTGCAGACGCGATCGCCACGGCGCGGACATAAGATTCCCGGTTTCGGGTCGCAGCGCATAGCGCCCGTCCGACGCGACCGCCCCCCGACCTTCGATCCGACTTGGCCACCGCAGAAGAACTCTGGCTGAAAGGCCGCAAGCAGCAGATCCGCGCTCCGCTCAACCGGGCCGTCGGTCTGGGGCTCGTTGCCGGCTGGCTGGTCATCGCGCAGGCCTGGCTGCTCGCCCGCGTCGTCTCCGGCGTCATCATCGACCACCGCACGCTCGGTGCCGTCTGGCCGCTGCTGGCGGCGATGCTGCCGATCTTCGCATTGCGCTTCGCGCTGGTGCGAGCGTCCGAACGGGTGGCGTTCGAGGCCGCGGCGCAGGTCCGGCGCGATCTGCGCGCGCGGCTGTACGACCACCTCCAGGCGCTCGGGCCGCTGTGGCTGACGCGGCAGTCGAGCGGCGACCTCGCCAATTCGCTGGTCGTCGGAATCGACGGCCTCGAGGCCTACTACGCCCGCTACCTGCCGGCGATGGCGCTGACGTCGCTGGTGCCGCTGTCGATCGTCGCGTTCGTCTTCCCCCAGGACTGGATCTCCGGCCTGGTGCTGCTGGGCACGGCGCCGCTGATCCCGCTGTTCATGATCCTCGTCGGCAAGGGGGCCGAAGTCCTCAACCAGCAGCAGTGGCAACTGCTCGCCCGCATGAGCGCGCGCTTCCTCGATTCGCTGCAGGGCATCACCACGCTCAAGTTGTTCGGCATGAGCCGGCGCGAAGCCGAAGTCGTCGCCGCGCTGACCGAGGACTACCGCATCGGCACCATGAAGGTGCTGCGCGTGGCATTCCTGTCGTCCGTCGTGCTGGAGTTCCTGTCGACCATCAGCATCGCGATGGTCGCCGTGCTGATCGGCTTCCGGCTGTTCTACGGCAAGATGGACTTCTTCAACGGCTTCTTCGTGCTGCTGCTCGCGCCCGAGTTCTACCTGCCGCTGCGCAGCATGGGCACGCACTACCACGCCCGCATGGAGGCCATCGGCGCGGCGCAAGGCCTGCTGAAGCTGCTCGACACCCCGGTTCCGGAACGCGTCCGCCCCGGCGACGGCACCCGAACGCTGCCGCCGGGACCGCCACCGACCGTCGTCTTCGACGCGGTGATGGTGCGGCATGCCGCCGATCTGCCGCCCGCACTGGACGCTGTCAGCTTCACCGCGCCGGGGCCGGGTTTGACGGCACTGGTCGGGGCGAGCGGCGCCGGCAAGAGCACGGCGCTGCACGCCCTGATGGGACTGGTCCAGCCCGAGCGGGGCGAGATCCGCATCGGCGCGACGCCGATGCACGAGCTGTCGACGGACGACTGGCTGCGTCACGTCGCCTGGGTTCCGCAGCGTCCGCACGTGTTCGAGGGCAGCGTGCGCGACAACATCGCGCTCGGCGATCCTTCGGCCTCGGCAGAGGCCGTGGAACGCGCCGCCCGGGCGGCGCACGCGCACGATTTCATCGCTGCGCTGCCGCGCGGCTACGACACCCCGCTCGGCGAACGCGGCGTCGGCCTGTCGGGCGGACAGATCCAGCGCCTGGCGCTGGCGCGGGCGCTGCACAAGCCGGCACCGGTGGTGCTGCTCGACGAAGCGACGGCGCAGCTCGACACCCACACGCAGACGCTGGTCGGCGAATCGATCTTCGCGCTGGCGCGCAGCCGCTGTGTGATTCTGGCGGCGCACCGTTTGAGCACGGTGCTGCAAGCCGACCACGTGGTGGTGCTCGACGGCGGCCGGGTGGTCGAACAGGGGGCGCCGTCGGCGCTGCTCGCCGCCGGCGGCGCGTTCGCCGCGCTGGTCCACGCTCACGACACGCCCGCACTGCCCGCGGACGCGACGACTCCATGAATCCACCCGACCGTCCGATCGACCGCGAGCAATCCTGGGCCGACCTGCGCCGGCTGCTCGTGCTCTATCTCCCCTACCGCAAGTGGATGTTCTGGGGCGCGCTCGCGGCATTCGCGACGGTGCTGGCCAACGTCGCGCTGATGGCGACCTCGGGCTGGTTCATCGCGCAGATGGCGCTGGTCGGGCTGGCGGGCGCGGCCATGAACTATTTCACCCCGGCCGCGTTCATCCGGGCCATGGCAATCGCCCGCACCGGCGGTCGCTACCTCGAGCGGCTGATCACCCACGAAGCCACGTTCCGCGTGCTGCAGGAACTGCGGGTGTGGTTCTACCAGCGCCTCGAGCCGCTGGCGCCGGCGCGGCTGGCCGAACTGCGCAGCGCCGACCTGAGCAGCCGCATCCTCAGCGACATCGACGCCCTCAACCACCTCTACCTCCGCGTCCTCGTTCCGGTCGGCGTCGCGGTCGCGGCCGGCGCGGTCATCGTCGCCGCCCAGGCGCTGTACAGCGGGCGGGTGGCGCTGGCCAGCCTGCTGTTCCTGCTGCTCGCCGGCATCGCGGTTCCGGCGCTGGCCTTCCGCATGGGCCAGCCCGCGGGACGGCGCCTGGTCGATCTGCGTGCGGCGCTGCGCAGCGCCGCCGTCGACGGTCTGCAGGGTCTGGGCGAACTGCGCGTCTACGGCGGCACGGAGCGCCAGGCCGAGCGCATCGCCGCGCTGACGGACGACATGATCATCGCGCAGCGCCGGCTCAGCGACGCGAGCGGCTGGTCGCAGGGCCTGCTCGGGCTGCTCGCCAATCTTGCGATGTGGACCGCGCTGCTGCTGGCCGTGCCGCTGGTGGCGTCGGGCGGCATCACCCCGGCACAACTGCCGATGCTGGCGCTGTTCGTGCTGGCAGGCTTCGAGGCTGTGTTGCCCTTGCCGCTCGCGCTGCAGATGCTCGGTGAAACCCTGGCCGCGGCGCGGCGCGTGTTCGCCGTCATCGATGCCCGCCCGCAGGTCGACGAGCCGCCGGACCTGCCCGAACCGCGCTGGACAACGCCGGAAATCGCCATCGCCGGCCTGCGGCTGCGCTACCCGGGCCGCGACGACACCGTGCGCCCCTGGGCCATCGATGGCCTGGATCTGCATCTGCGCCCCGGCGAACGGGTCGCGCTGGTCGGGCCCAGCGGAGCGGGAAAGAGCACTGTCGTCCAGGTTCTGCTCCGGTTCTGGGACTACCAGCACGGGAGCGTGCGTGTCGGCGGCCACGACCTGCGCGACTGGCCGGGGGATGCGCTGCGCCGGCATGTCGCGGTCGTATCGCAGGACACCTACCTGTTCAACACCACCATCCGGGACAACCTGCTGCTGGCCCGCCCGGACGCCCCGGACGCCGACCTCGTCGCCGCCTGCCGCGCCGCACAGCTGCACGACTTCGTGGCGTCGCTGCCCGATGGCTACGACACCTGGGTCGGCGAAGCCGGCATGCGGCTGTCCGGCGGCCAGGCACGCCGTGTCGCGATCGCCCGGGCGCTGCTGCGCAACGCCCCCGTGCTGATCCTCGACGAGCCCACCGAGGGGCTCGACGCGAGGACCGAGCGCGAATTGCTGCACGACATCGGCAGGCTGATGGAAGGGCGGACCGTGCTGCTGATCACCCACCGCCTCGCGGCGCTCCCGGCCGCTGTCGATCGGGTGGTGGTGATGGAATCGGGCCGGGCGGTCGAAGCGGGAACGCCCGACGATCTGCTGCGCCGCGAAGGCGGCGCCTTCCGCGCCCTCAGCCAGGCCCTCTGACGCACCGGGCGAGCGCCGCGATGGCGCCCCGGCCCGGCCGCGGCGGGATTCGGCGCCCCGACCGCGCAATGCGACTGCGGAAGCAGCCGGGTGCCGCACGATGCCCGCTCCCCGGCAGCCGCCCCGGCGGCGCATTCAGGCAAAGAAAAAGGCCGGGAAACCCGGCCTTTCGCTTCGGCCCCCGTGCAGCGGGGGCCTGGTCCGAAAACGGTCAGTGACCGAGTCCGGCTGCCTTCTTTTCCTCTTCCTGGGCATCGAACATCGCACCAGCCCCCGCGGACACCAGGACGATGAATCCGGTCCCGATGATCCAGGCGAAGTACCACGACGCGTAGTCGCCAAGGATCACGCCGACGACGATGGACACAGCGGCGACGATGAGGAACAACACGAAATACAGAAAGGTTTTCATCGCATTCGTCCTTGATCAGTACGCGTGGCTGTCGGCCTCGACTTCTTTCGGGTCGACCTTGCCGCGCATGACATAGAAAGCCCAGCTCGTGTACCAGAAGATGATCGGCACGAACACGATGGCCCAGCCGGTCATCCACGTCAGCGTCATCTGGCTCGAGATCGAGTTCCACACCGTCAGGCTCTGCGACGGATTCTCGCTCGACGGCATCAGGAACGGGAACATCGTCACGCCCACCGAACCGATGACGCCGATCCACGCCACGGCGCCGAACCACCACGCGGGCGTCGACTTGTTGGCACGCACCGACAGCCAGCCGAGGAGCATGCCGGCGAAGCCGAGCAGCGGCACCGCCCACAGCAGCGGGACGGCCTTGTAGTTGTTCATCCACGCGCCGGCCTGCACCTGCACGGTCTGCTGCAGCGGGGTCTGCGCCACGCCGGGCGCCGGGCCGTTGACCAGCACGTAGCCGTGCAGCATGGTCAGCCACACGCCGCCGATCGCGAACAGCACGACCGAAGCCAGGGCAGCGTACCCTGCGGCGGTCCGCGCACGTCCCGAGAGCGGGTCCGGAGCACGGCCCATGGTCATCACCGCCCCCATGTAGACCGACATGGACAGCGACAGCAGGCCGGCCAGGATGGCGAACGGGTTGAACAGGGTGATGAAGCTGCCGGTGTAGTACGAGCGCAGGTCCCAGGAGTAGTGGAACGGCACGCCTTGCAGCATGTTGCCCATCGCCGCGCCGAAGATGATCATCGGCAGGGCGCCGCTGAGCAGCAGCGTCCAGTCCCAGGCGTCGCGCCAGCCCGAGGACGGCAGCTTGCTGCGGTACTCGAATCCGAGCGGCCGGACGATCATGCTCCACAGCAGCAACAGGATGACCACGTACAGCCCGGAGAAGGACGTGGCATAGATCAGCGGGAAGGCGGCGAAGATCGCCCCGCCGCCGAGGATGAACCACACCTGGTTACCGTCCCAGTGCGGGCCGATCGCGTTGAGCATCACCCGGCGCTCGGTGTCGGTCTTGCCGATGAAGCGCAGCAAGGTTCCGACGCCCATGTCCATGCCGACCATCGTGGCCAGCCCGACGAACAGGATGCCGAGCAGCAGCCACCACAGTACCTTGAGGATCAGATACAAGTCCATGTCAGTTCTCCTTGTGAGCGCTCATCGGCGCGGCAGGGGCTCCCGCGAATCCACCGCCGAGCGACGGCTGGGGGCGGCTCGAGTGCGGCGCAGCCGGGTGCTCGTCGGGTCCTTGCTTGATCGACTTGAGCATCAGGTACATCTCGACCGCGATGAAGATCGAGTAGATGCTGACGAATCCGACCAGCGAGAACACCATGTAGCCGACGCTGTGGGTCGATGCGGACATCCAGGTGGGCAGCATGCCGAACACGGTCCACGGCTGACGCCCGATCTCGGCCACCAGCCAGCCCGTCTCGCAGGCGAGGAACGGGATCGGGATCATCCAGACCGCGAGCTTGAGGAAGCCGCGGTGCTTTTCCAGCGTGCCGTTGATCGAGAACATCGCGGCCATCACGAAGTACGCCAGCATCAGCAGGCCCAGCGCGACCATGATGCGGAAGGCCCAGAAGATCACCGAGACTTCCGGAATCGTGTCCCTGGCAGCCTTTGCGATATCGGCGTCGGTGGCCTTGGAGACATCCTGATCCTGGGCGTAGCGCTTGACCAGGAAGCCGTAGCCCAGGTCCTTTTCATGCGCCTTGAACTGCGCCATTGCCGCCGCGTCGGTCGGGTTGGAGCTCAACACCTTGAGCGCCTCGACGGCGGGGATGCCGTCCTTGATGCGCACGGCAGCCTGGGCCTCGAGCTGGTCGATCCCCGGAACGGTCTCGGTCAGGGTATGCGTCAGCAGCGGCGTCAGGACATACGGAACCTGGATCTGCCAGGCGTTCCTCTGTTCGCCCTGCAGCGGCCATGCGGCGACGTTGAACGGGGCCGGCGCGGCCTCGGTCTGCCACATCGCTTCCATCGCGGCCAGCTTGGTCGGCTGCGCGTGGGCGTCGACGAAGCCCAGCGCGTCACCCAGCGTCACCACGCCGGCGGTCGCCAGGACACCGAACAGCGCCGCCATGCGGAACGAGCGGCGCGCCAGATCCACGTGCCGGTTGCGCAGCAGATACCAGGCGCTGACGCCCGCGACAAAGATGGCGCCGGTCACGTAGCCGGCAATGCTGGTATGGACGAACTTCGCCTGGGCATCCGGATTGAAGATCAGGTCACCGAAGCTGTTGAGCTCCATGCGCATCGTCACCGGGTTGAATGCCGCGCCACGGGGATCCTGCATGAACCCGTTGGCGATCAGAATCCACAGCGCCGACAGATTCGAGCCGACCGCGACCAGATAGGTCACCAGCAGGTGCTGCCCCTTGGACAGGCGCTTCCAGCCGAAGACCATCATGCCGATGAAGGTCGATTCCATGAAGAAGGCCATCAGCCCTTCGACCGCCAGCGGCGCACCGAAGATGTCGCCGACGAAGCTCGAGTAGAACGACCAGTTGGTGCCGAACTCGAACTCCATCGTCAGGCCGGTTGCCACGCCGAGGACGAAGTTAATCAGAAAGAGCTTTCCCCAGAACTGGGTCATCTCGCGGTAGATCGTCTTGCCCGTGGTGACGTAGACCGTCTCCATGGCGGCGATCATGAAGCTGATGCCGAGCGTTAGGGGAACGAATAAGAAGTGGTATAGCGCGGTGGCAGCGAACTGCCACCGCGACAAGTCAACCACAAGGGTGTTGATCATGTTGGCGCTCCTGTCGTGTGGATCTGCATATGTGCCGCGACAGCCACCCGGCCCAGCAGGAGGCTGTCGCGGCAAATCGCAGCGTGAGGATAGGCGCCCACGTATCTCGTTTTTTTGATTTGGAGCAATATCCGGGAATTCCCTAGGACGGCTGTTTCCTTCACGCCGCAAGACCGCCGGCGGGAATTGACGAACAGCCCTGCGCGCAATCGCCCACTCCGGACCGCGAGCCAGCCCGCGAAACGCCGGCGGTGGCGTTGCCAGCGCAGTGGCGCGACGCCACGCCTCTGGGCAAAATGGCGTCATGCCGTCCGGCGCCCCTCTGCCGGCATCCATGGAGTTGCCATGATCTACAAGTTCCAGTCCCAGGCCGACAGCGACCTGTTCATGAACGTCGGGCCCGCCGAGAGGATCCTCGCCATCATCGGCAAGCCGGCAGGCCCGAAGGGCATCATCGAGCCGGCGGACATGCCTGCCGCGATTGCCGCGCTGGAGGCCGCGGTCGCCGACGAGGAGCGCGTGCGCGAGGCCGCGCGGCAGGCGGCGCAGCCGGACGCCGCCGCCGGCCCGGCAGCCCAGCCGATCGGCCTGAAGCAGCGGTCGTGGCCGTTCATCCAGATGCTCAAGCGCTGCCAGGCGGCCGACAAGCCGGTGGTCTGGGGCGTCTGAGCGCCGCGCCGGCTCCGACGCCGTCCTGTCATCCACCGGCGGCGGTTGAACGTTTTCCGTCCGTTCCGATCATTCGGTGAAAGGGCGGACGCGCCGCTGGAGCTTCCAGTCCGACGTCGCGCCCGGGTGCTGCCGTCATGAACCATCTCTTCTTCCGCCATGTCCGCCGCGTCCTGCTGCTGCTTGCCGCAGGGGTCGCGCTCGCCGTTTCGCCCGCCGCCGAAGCCCGGGTGCACTGGAGCGTCGGCATCGGCTTCCCGGGCTATTACGACTACGGCCCGGGCTGGTACGGTGGCTGGTGGGGGCCGTCGTACGCGCCGTACGGTGGCTGGTATCCGCCGGTGGTCGTCGAGCGGGAGCCGTTGGTCGTGCAGACCCTGCCGCCCGGCCCGCCACCGCAGTCGTACTGGTATTACTGCAGCAATCCCGCCGGCTATTACCCTTACGTTGCCGAATGCCCCGGCGGCTGGCGCCCGGTTCCGGTCACGCCACCGCCGCCCGCCCCAGCACCCGCACCGGCCCGGTGACCGCCGATCGCTGCCACGCCATTCAACTGCCGACCCGTTTTCGAGGATCTCTTCCATGCGTATCCATCGTTCCCTGCTTCTCCTGCCGGCGGCCCTCGGTGCGCTGCTGCTCGGCGGCTGCGCCGCGCCGCCGCTGGGACCGACCGTGGCGGTGATGCCCGCCCCCGGCATGCCGTTCGAGCAGTTCCAGGCCATCGACGCGGCCTGCCGGCAGTTCGCGATGCAGCAGGCGGCGCCGTATCAGGGTGCTGCGCACAACTCGGGCCTGACCTCGGCGGCGACCGCCGCCGGTGTCGGCGCCGTCGCCGGTGCGCTGATCGGCGGCAACAGCCAGGGAGCCGGCGTCGGTGCCGGACTCGGATTGCTCGCCGGCACGGCGGGCGGCGCGGGCAGCTACGGCGACACGCAGTCCCAGGCCCAGCGCGCCTACAACATCGCGTATCAGCAGTGCATGTACTCCAAGGGCGCGCAGGTGCCCGGGTACGCGGCGCCGACCTACACCGCTCCGCCGGCGCCCCCGATGTACCCGCCGCCGGGCAGCGCGTATCCCCAGCCGCCGTCGAACCCGCCGGTCTATCCTCCCGCGCAGTAATCTGGCCAGCCCCCCGCGCCTCGGATACCTGCCGGGCGGCCCTGCCGCGACCGGGCGGGTCACCTCCGGCCGCGGGATCCCGTCGGTGCGCAAGCAGCGACGGCTATCATGCCTCGCGACATGAGTTCCCCCCCTGATTCCGCGCCTGCGGCGCCGAACAAGCCACCCGCCCGCCGGAACAGCCGAGCAGGCGGGGCGCGCTCGGGCCGTTTCTGGCTGTCGCTGCTGCTCGCCCCCGTCCTGCTGGCGGTCGCGGGCGCGCTGCTTCTGGTATTCGCCGTGGTCATGCTCTATCCGCGGCTGCCCGCGCTGAACGAGCTGACCGATTACCGCCCCGACCTGCCGCTGCGGGTCTATTCGGCCGAAGGGACGCTGATCGGCGAATTCGGCATCCAGCGCCGCGTCGTCGTGCCGTTCGACCAGATTCCGCTGCGGGTCCGGCAAGCGTTCCTGGCCGCGGAGGACTCACGCTTCTACGACCACGGCGCGGTCGACTGGAGCGGCGTGATGCGCGCCGGACTCGCCGACCTGATGAGCGGCGCGCCGGTGCAGGGCGCGTCGACCATCACCATGCAGGTGGCGCGGGACTTCTACCTCAGCCCGCAGAAGACGCCGCTGCGCAAGTTCACCGAGGCGCTGGTCGCGTACAAGATCGAGCACGAACTGACCAAGGACCAGATCCTCGAGCGCTACCTGAACCAGGTCTACCTGGGCCAGCGCGCCTACGGCGTCGCGGCCGCCGCGCAGGTCTACTTCGGCAAGCCGCTGGGCCAGCTGTCGCTGGCGCAGGCCGCCGTGCTCGCCGGGCTGCCGAAGGCGCCGTCGGCCTTCAACCCGCAGAGCAACCTCAAGCTCGCGCTGATCCGGCAGCACTACGTCCTCGGCCGGATGCTGGCGCTCGGCGACATCACCAAGCCGCAATACGACGCGGCGATGCAGGCACCGCTCGACGTCGTTCCCGGCCGCGGACTGCTGCGCTACAAGATCGACGCCGACTACGCCGCCGAGCAGGTCCGCCAGATCATGGTCGAGCGCTTCGGCGAATCGGCCTACACCGACGGCTACAAGGTCTACACGACGCTGCACGACCGCGACCAGCAGGCCGCGGTCCGCGCGGTCCACACCGGAGTGCTCGCATACGACCAGCGCCACGGCTGGCGCGGGCCGCAGACGCACGTCAATCTCCCGGACGATTCCGCCGGCGCGCGTGCCGCCGCAGTCGATGCCCTGCGCAATGACGCGCCGGCCGGCGGCCTCCAGCCGGCGGTCGTACTCCACGCCACGCCGAAGAAGGTCAGCGTCGTCCTGGCCAGCGGCGACCCGCTGGTGCTCGAGGGCGACGCGCTGCGCTTTGCCGCGGCCGGGCTCTCGCCCAAGGCGCCGGCAGCGAAGCGCATCGACCGCGGCGCCGTCGTGTGGCTGCAGAAGCTGGCCAACGGATGGCGGATCGCGCAGCTCCCCGACGTCCAGTCGGCGCTGGTGTCGGTCGACCCGAGAACCGGGGCGGTGCGCGCCTGGGTCGGCGGCTTCGACTACAACGCCGAGAAGTTCGATCACGTGAACCAGGCATTCCGCCAGCCGGGATCGAGCTTCAAGCCGTTCATCTACTCCGCCGCCGTCGACGAGGGGCTGGCCCCGACGACCGTCATCGACGATTCGCCGATCACCCTGAATCCCGGCCCGAACCAGCCGCCGTGGACGCCGCACAACTATGACAACGAGCGTCT
>JAKAIB010000192.1 GCA_021814605.1 Pseudomonadota bacterium
CCATGATGCCCCCCGCGGCGAGCAGCGCGAGCAGCATCAGCACGGAACGGCGGTGCCGTTGCAGCCATGCCGCCACCGGGCCGAGGCCGGGCGGAGCGGCCGGAGTCGGAGCGGCGCCGCTCATCGCAGCACCCGCAACGCCATGCCGTCGGCCAGCTCGTAGTTGCCGATCACGACCAGCGGCATGGCCGGGTCGAGCGGTCCGGCGATCCCGCTGCGCTCACCTTCCTCGGCGTCGATCTCGACGTTCACCCGGCGGGCGCGTCCGCGATCGTCCTGGAACACGTAGGCCTGTCCTCGCGCATCGCGCAGCACCGCCTGGCGCGGCACCACCCAGCCGCTCCAGGGCTGGACCGAGAAGCGTGCCGATACGGCCAGACCAGGCATGGCCCAGTCGGCCTGCCGCGGGACCGTCAGCACCACGTCGACCCGCCGGGTGCGCGGGTCGATCACGCGAGCCACGGCAAGGATGCGTGCGGTGGCGGCCTGGTCGGCGTCGAACACCGACTGGATCGGTACCCGCTGTCCGGGTTGGAGCCGCCGCGCGATCTCGACCGAGACGCCGACCGTGGCCTGCAACGCGTCGGCGGGGGCAAGGGTCAGCGCCACGGCACCCGGAGCCAGCTGCAGGCCCGGGGCGGCGTTGAGGGTGGTCACCACGCCGTCGAACGCGGCCCGCACGGTCTGCGTGCCGAGGCCCAGATGCTGCTGGCGCGCGGCGTCGAGCTGCGCCTGGGCATCGGCGAGCTGGCGGCGGGCGGCGTCGACCTGCGACGCGGTGGCCAGCTGCGACGCGGCAAGCTGGCGGACGCGGGCGAGTTCCCCGGTGGCGTAGCGCACCGCGGCCTGCGCCTGGACCAGCGGGGCTTCCGACCCCGGCGTGCCTCTCACCAGCAGCAGCGGCTGGCCGCGGTGGACCAGCGTTCCCGGACGGACCAGCACGCGGTCGATCTGCACAGCGCGGGCGAAGCTGACCGACAGCGTCCGGCCGGTGGCGTCGCCGATAGTGCCGACGCCGGTCTCCACCCGGGCGAGCTGGCCGCGACGCAGCGGGGCGATACGCACCTGCGCCGACACGGTCTGGGCGGCATCCGTGCCGGCTGGCCCGGCGGCGTGCGACAGGGCGGGGATGAGCAGCGCGCCACACAGCGCGGCAATCTGCAGCGGGAAGGTTCGACGGTTCATGGATTGGAATTGCGGAACGACGGCGCAGTGGCAAGTGCGTCCGGACGACGTGCGTCGCCGCCGGGACGCGGGCGGTAGAGCCCGCTGCCGGTGAGCAGGTCGAGCGCCACGGCCTGCTCGGCGATCTGTTGCCGCACGCTGAGCAGCGCGAGGCGGGCGTCGAGCCAGGCGGTGCGCTGCGCCTGTGCCTGCGGGAGGGTGATCGTGCCCTGCGCCAGGGCCTGCCGGGCGGCGGCGTCCGCGGTCTGCAGCAGCGGAATCTGGCGGGCGAGCCGGGTCTGCTCGGTGCGCAGCACGGCAAGGTTGGACAGGGCCTGCTCGACACCGGCCCGCGCCAGTCCGAGCCGGACGCGATAGTCGTCGTACAGCGCCTTGCGCGTGGCGCTGCGGACGGCGATGGCGCCGCGGCTGCCGTTGAACAGCGGCAGATTGAAGCTGACCCCGAAGCCGGTGGTATGGACATCGGTGGTGTCGCGCGCCCGGGTGAAGCCGACCGACACGGACGGGAATTGCGCCAGCACCGCCTCGCGCAGTTTCTGCTCCGCGCTCGCATAGCCGGCGCGCAGCGCCATCAGGTCGGGCCGAACCGAGGCGATGCGGGCAAGCGCCGCGTGGGCCTGTGCCGCGGATTCCGGCGGAATGCTGGGCAGCGTGCCGAGGCGCAGCGGCACGGCCGGATCGAGACCGAGCAAGGCGTGCAGTTGGGCCTGCAGCCCCACGGCCGTCTGCTCGCCGGCGGCGAGCCGGGACTCGATCGCCTGCAGCTCCACCCGGGTGGCGTCGGCCACCGGGCGCGCCAGGTTGTCTGCCGCGACGGCGTCGAGCTGGCGTTGCAGCCGGGCGCGGATCAGGTCGCGCTGCTGCTGCAGCAACGCCTGCCGCTGCTGCAGACCGGCGAGCTGGACGAACAGCAGCTGCGCCTGCCCGGCGACCTGCCATTCCTGCCAGAGGATGTCGAGGTCGACCTGGCGCTCGCCCGCCTTGGCCGCAGCGACTGCGGCCGGCCGGGTGATCAGGCTGCCGAGGTCGACGCTGAGTCCGAAGCTGTAGGCGCTGGTCGTCGCACCGGCGCTGTGGCCGGGATCGTCGTGCGAGGCCGAGAACTGCGGGTCGGGGAGCAGCCCGGCGGCGAACGCCTGCGCCCGGGCGATGCCGAGTCGGTCGCGCGCCGCGCGAAGCTGCGGGTCGTTCAGCACGGCCAGCGTGGCGACGGCATCGATCGACAGCGGTGCCGACAGATCGATGCGCTGCGCGGCGAGACGGGGCAGGGCGATGTGCGATGCGTCGACCCGTAGCGTCGCGACATCGCGGTGCAGCCCGGCACCGGTCGGCAGTGGCCTGGCCGAATAGGTCGCGCAGCCCGCGACCAGCGCCGTCGATAGCATGGCCGCGATCACCGTGGCGAGGCGGGATGTGCGCGGCGTGGTGCGCGGAATCGCAACGCGCATGGCCGTGCCCCGCCGGGATGCGCTGCGCGGCCACACCGGGACGACCGTCATCGGATCCGCAGCGGCCACGCGACCCGTCGCGTCCGGCCGGTGTGGCGAACCCGCTGCGGAGTGGGCGGCAGGGAATGGGGAGAGGTCGAGCGGCTGCATCGGGAGCGTGGTCCGGCCCGTCCGGACGGAGCGGGCAGGGTGATCGAGACCGGGCCAGCGTAGCGGCGGCGGCTTATCGGATCCTTAGCGTCGATGCCATGCCGGTTCAGGCGGATCGACGGATGTCCCGGATGGCACGGCCAAACGCGGACAATGCGCGCATGGATCCCTCGCCGATCGCCCGCCCCGCCGCGCCGTCGCCACGCATCGGCCTCGCGCTGGGCAGCGGCTCGGCGCGCGGCCTGGCGCACCTGGGCGTGCTGCGCGCCGTCGCCGAAGCCGGGCTGACGGTCGACTGCATTGCCGGGAGCAGCATCGGCGCACTGGTCGGGGCGGTCGCAGCCGCCGGGCAGCTCGACGCGCTGGAGGCCACCTTCCAGACGTTCGACTGGCGCAAGACGCTGTCGTTCTTCGACGTGGTGCTGCCGCGTTCCGGGCTGATCGACGGGGCCAAGGTCGGCGAGCTGGTCCGGGCGCACGTTCCGACCGCGCGGATCGAGGACCTGCCGACGCCGTTCGCGGCGGTCGCGACCGACATCGTCAGCGGCGCCGAGATCGTGATCCGCTCCGGCGACGTGATCGACGCCGTCCGGGCGAGCATCTCGGTTCCCGGCATCTTCACCCCGCTGCGGACCGACGGCCGCATCCTGGTCGACGGCGGCATGAGCAACCCGGTCCCGGTCAGCGTCGCGCGCGACATGGGCGCCGACGTGGTGATCGCCGTCGACCTCAACCACGACATCGTCGCCGGCAAGAATTTCCGGCCGGACACGCCGGTGCCGGCACCGCGCTGGGTCGGCGGATTTCGCCAGACCATGGCGGAACTCAAGGATGCGTTGCTGGCGCGCGGCGCGCCGGCGCAGGCGCAGTTCGCCCGGTGGGCGGCGAGCGGCGAGCGCCTTCCCAACATCTTCGAGGTGCTGCTCGCGTCGATCAACGTGATGGAGACGCGAATCACCAGCGCGCGGCTGGATCTCGAGCGTCCCGAACTGTTGATCCGGCCGCCGCTCGGCCACGTCCGGTTCCTCGAATTCGGCCGGGCCGACGAGATCATCCGTATCGGCTACGAGGCGGCGACGCAGGCGCTTGCGGGCTGGCGTCCGCCGCGACCGGCCTGACCGGCGCGCGGTCAGCCGGTGTTGCGCAGTCCGGCGGCGATGCCGTTGATGCTCAGGTGGATGCCCCGCTTGGTGCGCTCGTCGGTGTGGCCTTCGCGGAAGCGGTAGAGCAGTTCGATCTGCAGGTGGTTGAGCGGATCGATGTAGGGGAATCGCGCCAGGATCGACCGCTTGAGCGTCGGGTTGTCGGCGAGGCGCTCGGCATGTCCCGTGATCGCGGCGAGCATCTCGGCGGTGAGGCGGAATTCGCTGTCCAGCGCCTTGAACACGGCGTTGCGCGTCCGCGGCTCGGGGACCAGTTCGGCGTAGCGCTTGGCCACGCGCATGTCCGACTTGGCCAGGACCATGTCGATGTTGGACAGCAGCGTGGCGAAGAACGGCCATTGCCGCGCCATGCGCTGCAGCAGCTTGAGCCCGTCGGGGTTGCCGTCGAGAAAGCACTGCACCGCGCTGCCGAAGCCGTACCAGCCCGGCAGGGCGACCCGGCATTGGCCCCACGAAAACCCCCAGGGGATGGCCCGCAGGTCGGCGATCGCCCGACTGGGCTTGCGCGACGCCGGACGGCTGCCGATGTTGAGCTCGGCGATCTCACTGATCGGCGTTGCCGCGTAGAAGTAGTCGGGGAAATCGGGGGTGTCGTACACCAGCTTGCGGTAGGCCGCCATCGATGCCTCGGACAGCGTACGCGCGGCGTCGAGAAAGCGCGCCGGCGGTGCTCCGGCCGACTTGCCCTGCGGCCGCAGCGTCGCCAGCATGGTTGCGGCGACCAGGGTTTCGAGGTTGCGCAGGCCGATGTCGGGATTGCCGTACTTGCTGGTGATGACCTCGCCCTGCTCGGTCAGGCGGATCTGGCCGTTGACCGTGCCCGGCGGCTGCGCCAGGATGGCGTCGTAGCTCGGTCCGCCGCCGCGGCCCACCGTGCCGCCACGGCCGTGGAACAGCCGCAGCCGGATGCCATGCTCAGCCTGCAGCGGGGCGAACAGGTCGACCAGCGCGACCTCCGCGCAGTACAGCTCCCAGTTCGATGTGAAGAAACCGCCGTCCTTGTTGCTGTCGGAGTAGCCGAGCATGATCTCCTGCTCGCCGCCCGACCGCTGCACCAGCCCGGCAATGCCCGGCAGGGCGTAGAAATCGCGCATGATCGCCGGGGCATTGCGCAGGTCGGCGATGGTCTCGAACAGCGGCACCACCAGCAGTTCGGCATGGCTGTCGGCGCTGTCGAGGGTGCCGTGGAACAGCCCGGCCTCCTTCTGCAGCAGCAGCACTTCGAGCAGGTCGCTGACGGTCTCGGAATGCGAGATGATGTACTGCCGGATCGCCCGCGGCCCGAAGTCGCGGCGCGCGGTGAACGCGCGGTCGAACACCGCAAGTTCGCTTTGTGTCCAGTCGGAGTAGGCGTGGTGCGGCAACCGCAGCGGCCGTGGATCGTCGAGGCAGCGCAGCAGCAGCGCCTGACGCTGGGTTTCGTCGAGGGCGCCATAGTCCGGGCAAAGTCCCGCCGCGGCGAGCAGTTCGGCCAGCACCGCCTCGTGTTGATCCGAGCTCTGGCGCAGGTCGATGGTCGCCAGGCGGAAGCCGAACACCTGCGCGGCGCGGATCAGCGGATCGAGCCGCAGCCGCGCCAGCGGTTCGGCGTGGTGGCGGCGCAGCGAGGCGCGCAGCACGCGCAGGTCGGCGATGAACTCGTCGGCATTGGCATAGGGCTCGGCGGCGCCGACTTCGTGCAGCGCGGCGCGCACCCCGGCGAGCTTGCGCAGGTTGGCGGCGAGGCGGGCGTAGATGCCGATCAGCGCGCGCCGATACGGCTCGTCGCTGCGGTGCTCGGACAGGTCGGGCGAACGCTCGGCGAGTTCGAGCAGCTCCGGGCTCGCGCTGGCGAGCATCTGCGACACCGACAGTTCGCTGCCGATGGCGTGCACCTCGGCCATGTAGAACTCGATCGCGGTACGCGACTGCATGCGCAGCGCGTAGTCCAGGGTTTCGGCGGTGACGTAGGGATTGCCGTCGCGGTCGCCGCCGATCCAGTGCCCCATCCGCAGGAACGCCGGCAGGGCGGCCGGATCGGCCGCGGCGTCCGGCGCGGGGAACAGCTCGTCGATGTCGCGCTGCAGGTTGCGGTAGAGCCGCGGAAACTGCGAGAAGAAGGTGGTTTCGTAGTAGGACAGCGCGTTCTTGATCTCGTCGGACACGCGCAGTCGCACGAAGCGCAGCAGCCGGGTTTGCCACAGCTGGACGATGCGCGCGCGCATCTGCTCCTCGATGTCGGCGCGCCGGCCGGCCAGCCGCGTCGTGTCGTGCTCGGCGAGCAGCCGGGCGAGCGCGCGTTCGGCATCGAGCACGCTCTTGC
>JAKAIB010000193.1 GCA_021814605.1 Pseudomonadota bacterium
GCGGTGCAGGTGCCGACCATGCCGGCTCCCAGCACCAGAAAGGTCTTGCCCATGCCAGCAGGTTCCACCGCGATCTGAAACCGTCAGCATACGGTGGCCGGCGGACCGCGGGCGGGCAGGGAGCCAGCGGTCAACGCGGCGCCGACGCGCGGGCCTGGACGACATATGCGGTGCCGGCATAGCTCGTAGTGCGGTGCCCGGCTGGCGCCTCTGCGGTGAATTGCCCGATCATTTCGGTGCGTGGATCCGGATGACGCGAGATGCGCGCGCGCCGACGGCGCGCGAATTCCGCGTCGGGCGGCGGCCTGACGCTGCCGGCAGGGACGCGCAGGACCAGAGGAACCCCCTTCGTGCGACCATCGACATCGACTGTCCCGCCTCCCGCGCTGACCCAGCGGCAGGTGACCGCCGCCATCGCGTTCTCCGCGCTCGGCTGGGCGTTCGACCTGTTCGATTTGTTCATCCTGCTGTACGTCGCCCCGGTGCTGGCCAAGGCGTTCTTTCCGGCGGGCCGGCAGATGCTGTCCATCGCCGGCATCTACGCCGCGTTCACCGCGACGCTGGTGATGCGGCCGGTGGGCGGGTGGGTCTTCGGGCGCTATGCCGATCGCCGCGGGCGCAAGCGAGCGATGGTCGTCGCCGCCACCGGTGTCGGTGTGTCGACCGCGCTGATGGGCACCATTCCCACCGTCGACACCATCGGCCTGCTGGCGCCGACGCTGTTCCTGGCGCTGCGGCTCGTCCAGGGCGTATTCATGGGCGGCATGGTGGCATCGACCCACACCCTGGGAACCGAGTCGATCTCGCCGCGACGGCGGGGTCTGGCCTCGGGGATCATCTCCGGCGGCGGATCGGGCGTCGGCAAGCTGATGGCGTCGCTGGCGTTCCTGGTCGTCACCTCGCTGTTTCCCGGGCCGGCGTTCGCCGTCTGGGGCTGGCGGGTGATGTTCTTCTGCGGCTTGCTGAGCTCCTTTCTCGGACTGTTCGTGTTCACGCGGCTGCAGGAGTCGCCGCTGTGGGAGGCGCTCGCGGCGCAGTCTCACGCGCCGGGGGCGCAGCCGGCGCCCGGTGGCGAGGCGCGCCTGGCCGCGTTCGTCCCCGTCATCGTGCTCGGCGTGGTGCTGACCATGGCCGGCGGCGGGCTGTCGTACCTGACGTCCGGGTACCTGCCGACCTTCATGAAGCTGGTCAACCACGTCCGGCCCCAGGATCTGGGGCGGATCCTCAGCCTGTCAGCTCTGGCCGTGATCGCGTCGTCGGTGCTGTCCGGCCACCTGACCGACGTCGTCGGCCGCAAGCCGGCGATGCTGCTCTATGGCGTTGCCTCGTTGCTGGCGATTCCGCCGCTGTACCTGGGGCTGTCGCGGGCGACGTCGCTGGCCGAGGTCGGCGCGTATGCGGTGCTGCTCAGCGCAGCCGGGACGTTCTGCTACGCGCCCTTGCTCATCGTGCTGAACGAGCGCTTCCCGACGGCAATCCGGTCCAGCGGAACGGCCGTGGCGTGGAACGTCGGGTTCGCGCTGGGCGGGTCGATGCCGGTGTTCGTGTCGTTGATCGCCAAGGCCTCCGCCGGACTCGCGCCGGCCCTGGCGCTGGCCACGGGCGTGCTCGCCGTCGCGTACCTGGCTGCGGCACTGCTGGTGCCGGCGCGCCGCAACCGGATGACTTGACGCTGCTGTCCTCCGGGCCTAGATTTCGCGCACCATGATGCATCGCCTGCCGAATCCGATCGGCCTGTGCTGCCGCGGGCGCCGCACCCTCGCGCCCCGCCCCCACTGGGTCACCCTCGACGCGCTGCTGCGCGACGACTTCCCGCATCGCTGACGTCGGGCGCGCCTGCCGCGCGCCGTTCGCAAGCCATCCTTCGCCGTCGTTCCCGACCGCGCCAGCCATGCGGCGCGGGTGCCGTCGTGCCCGCGCCAGGAGATCCCGATGACCCGCAGAATTCCCGAACCCTATCGCATCAAGATGGTGGAGCCGATCCGCCAGACCACAGCCGCCGAGCGCGAGACCGCGCTGAATGCCGCCGGCTGGAACCCGTTCCTGCTCGACGCCGCCGATGTCTACATCGACCTGCTGACCGACAGCGGCACCGGCGCGATGTCCGACCGCCAGTGGGCCGGACTGATGCTCGGCGACGAGGCCTACGCCGGCGGACGCAACTTCCACCATCTGTGCGAGACCGTCGAAGACCTGTTCGGCTATGCGCACACCATCCCGACCCACCAGGGGCGGGGTGCCGAGCAGATCCTGTTTCCCGAACTGGTCCGCCGGTGCGGCAGCGCGCGCCCGGTGTTCGTGTCCAACTACCACTTCGACACGACCAAGGCACATGTCGAACTGGCCGGCGCGCGGGCCGTCAACCTCCTGTGCGCCGAGGCGCTCGATACCGGGCGGGCCGCCGACTGGAAGGGCAACATCGATCTCGACGCGCTGCGCCGCACCCTCGACGAGGCGGGGAGCGATAACGTCGCGGCGCTGATCATGACCGTGACCTGCAACAGCGCCGGCGGCCAGCCGGTGAGCATGGACAACCTGCGCGCCGCCGCGGCGCTGGCGCGCAGTCGCGGGGTTCCCGTGGTGCTCGACGCCGCACGCTACGCCGAGAACGCCTGGTTCATCAAGCAGCGCGACCCGGCCTACGCCGAGGCGTCGCTGCGCGACATCGTGCGCGAGATGTTCGCGCAGGCCGACATGTTCACCATGTCGGCGAAGAAGGACGCGCTGGTCAACATCGGCGGCATCTGCGCCATCCGCGACGACGCCGAACTGGCGCGCGCGGTGCAGGTGCGCGGCATCGCGCTCGAAGGCTTCGTCAGCTACGGCGGACTCGCCGGGCGCGACCTCGAGGCGATGGCGATCGGCCTGCGCGAAGGCCTCGACGACGACTACCTGCGCTGGCGGGTGGCGCAGGTCGAGTACCTCGGCGCCCGGCTGCGCGACGCCGGCGTGCCGATCCAGACCCCGACCGGCGGCCACGCGGTGTTCGTCGATGCGGCGCGCCTGCTGCCGCACATCCCGGCCGAGCAGTTCCCGGGCCACGCGCTGGCCTGCGCGCTGTATCTCGAAGGCGGGGTGCGCGCGGTCGAGATCGGCTCGCTGCTGCTCGGACGCGATCCCGCCACCGGGGTCCAGGAGCCGTCGCCATTCGAGCTGCTACGCCTGACCATCCCGCGCCGCGTCTACACCAACGACCACATGGACTACGTCGCCGACTGCCTGATCGCGGTGAAACGGCGTGCCGCGACCCTGCACGGCCTGGAATTCACCGACGAGCCGCCGCTGCTGCGCCATTTCACCGCGCGGCTGCGGCCGGTGGCTCCGGCGCAGGCCCTGGCGGCCTGAGGGGCATCGGGCCAGGCGGCGCGACGCGCGCGAGCGATACGGGCCGGACCGTCCGCCGATCCTGGCCGGATCGGCCCGTCCGGCCTATCATGGGTTGAGGTTCCGTCGCGCCACCGCGATGGAACGGACAGCCGGAGGTATCTTCATGACACGGACTTCACGGCGCTTCCTGCAGTCGCGCACCGCGCTGGCGATTGCCACGCTCGCCGCGGCGATGTGCGCGATTCCGGCGCACGCCCAATACGATCGGCGTGACCACGGCGATCGTCGTTTCCCGGGCCAATACCAGCGACGCGAGCCTCCCGGGTACCGCCAGTACGGCCCCGAACGCGGCGGGGGCGGCGGCGATGGCGGCGGCGGTCTCATCCTGGGTGCGATTCTCGGCGCGGTCCTGGGCGCCGCGGTGACGAATGCCGTGCAGGCGCCGCCGCCCGTGGTCTATCCCGCGCCACCGCCACCACCGCCGCCCGGCGTGTACTACCCGGCGCCGCCGCCTCCGCCGCAAGGCGCCTATTACCCGCCGCCCCCGGCGCCGCAGTACTACCCGCCCAGCTATCCGCCGGCCAACTGACCGCGTCCGGCGCCGGGCGGCTTGCCGCTTCGCCCGGCACGTCCGCCCCCCGGGGCGCACCGGACCCAACCTCCCGACCTGCCATGAAGAACAACCGCTCTCTCGCAATCCTGGTGTCGGCGCTGTTGGCGCTGGCGTTTTCCGCAGCGTCCGCGACGGCGCAGACGGCAAGTCCCGCCGCACCGGCCGCGAGTGCCGCCAAGGCACCGGGCAAACGGGTCAATCCGGTCGAGCAGCGGATCGCCACCCTGCATGCCCAGTTGAAGATCACCGCGGAGCAGTCCGGGCCGTGGAACGCGTTCGCGCAGACCATCCGCGACAACGCGAAGGCGATGGAAGGCGCGTTCCATGCGCGCGCCAAGGAACTGCCGGCCATGACCGCCGAGGAGTCGATGGAGTCGTATGCCCGGATCGCGCAACTGCACGCCGACAACATGCGCAGGCTCGCCGAGTCCTTCGCCAAGCTGTATGCCGTGCTGTCGCCAAGCCAGAAGCAGATCGCCGACGGCCTGTTCCGCGGCCCGCACGCGCGGCGCAGGCGCTGAGGCCGCGCGCGCCGGGGTTCGATACCGTCGCGGCTGACGTCGACGCGGCGCGAACCGCCGCGATGGTCATCCGGGCGTGCCGCGCGGCGGCGCCGGCCGAGGGCGTGAACGGCGGGGATTCCCCGAACGCCGGCAGGCCGCGCGCTCCGTATCCTGCGCACATCGGAGCCGTTGGAGCGGGGGCATGGGTGTGGAGGCTGGAGGCGGAACGGAATCGCGGGACCTGCTCGGGCGCACCGCGCTGTTCGGCGGTCTGCCGTCGCCGGCACTGGACGCGCTGCTGCCGCAGTTCCAGGCCCTTGCGCTCGCCGGTGGCGAGACGCTGTGCCGCCGCGGCGATCCCGCCGACGGCGTCTACGTGGTGTGCTCGGGGAGCCTTGCCGCCTTCGGTCCCGGCCACGCGAGCGACGATGAGCGGCTGCTGGGCCTGATCTCGGCCGGGGAGACCTTCGGCGAATTCGGCCTGCTGACGCGGCGGCCGCACGGCGTCACCGTCCGCGCCCTGCGCGACTGCACCCTGCTGCGGCTGGCCGATGCCGAGCACCTGCTGCACTTGATGACCGCGCATCCCGAGGTGCTGGTCGGTGCGCTGTCGGAATTGTTCGGACGATTGCGATGGCGCGACGATCCGCAGCGGCTGAACCCGCCGCGGACCTTCGCGATGCTGCCCGCCCACGATGGCATGGCCGTGCCCGAGGCGGCAGCGGCGCTGGCGGCGGCGCTGCGCCCGTTCGGGTCGGTCCTGCTGGTCGACGCCGCCCTCGGCCAGTGGCGCGACGCCGCGTGGCACGACCAGCGCGAGCGCGAACATCGGTTCGTCGTGTATCTGGCCGACGGCGACGCCGCCTGGCGGGCGCGATGCATCCGCCAGGCCGACCAGTTCCTGCTCCTGGCCCGTGCCGGCGACGCGCCGCGGCCCTGGCCCGACACCGTCTGCCGCAGCAGCGCCGACGCGCTGCACCGCGTGCGCCACCTGCTGCTGCTCGGACCGGGCGGCCAGCCCGAGCCGTTCGCGGCGGGCGCCTGGCTCAAGACGTTCGAGGGCCATCTGGCGTGGCATCACGTGCGCGGCGATGCCGACTGGGTCCGGCTGGCGCGGCTGCTGGCCCGGCGGGCCACCGGCCTGGTGTTGTCGGGCGGCGGCGCGCGCGGCTTCAGCCATCTCGGCGTGGTGCGGGCGCTGCGCGAACTCGGCATTCCCGTCGACGCGGTCGGGGGAACCAGCATCGGCGCCATCGTCGCCGCCGGCGTGGCTTGCGAGTGGGACGACGAGCAATTGCTCGACCACATGCGCCGCGCCTTCCTCTCCGGCCATCCGCTGCGCGACCTGACCGTGCCGCTGATCGCGCTGACCCGCGGGACGCGGGCCACCCGGCTGCTGCGCCGCGCCTTCGGTGCGCGGCGCATCGAGGATCTCGCCATTCCGTATTTCTGCGTGTCCGCCAACCTGACTGCCGGGCGGGTCGACGTCCACACCCGCGGCGTGCTCTGGAAATGGCTGCGCGCGGGCGCCGCGATCCCCGGCATCCTGCCGCCGCTCCTCGACTCCGGCATGGTGCACGTGGACGGCGCGGTGCTCAACAACCTGCCGACGGACGTCATGCGCGATGCCGGCATCCACGACGTCATCGCCGTCGACATCAGCGGCGAGGACACGCTGCCGGCGAGCTTCGAGGACGCGGCACTGCCGACGCTGCCGCGGCTCACCTGGCAATGGCTGCACGGCCGCCAGTGGCCCAGCCTGTTCGCGATCCTGGCACGTTCGGCGATGGTCCACGACGA
>JAKAIB010000194.1 GCA_021814605.1 Pseudomonadota bacterium
TCCAGCTTCGTCTCGCGCTCTTGCTCCGCGAACAGACTGACCTTGATCACCGCCATCCCCTTGTCACATCAACTCGACCACATCATGCCCGCACCGCCGCGAGACCGCCAGGTTTTTCGAGCCGCCCTGCAGTTCGGCCGGATCGACGACATCATGTCCACCGGACTGCACGCCTACCTCACGCGCTTCCTCGAGCGGATCAACGATCTGGGTGGCGCGATCAGCCAGGACTTCCTCGCCGCCTGACCGCGAGGCCCCGCAACCCGTCGCCCGCCGCCGAGGCCCGCATGTCCATCCACGTCGCCCTGCAGCACACCACCCGCTACCGCTACGACCGGCCGGTGCACCTGTCGCCGCATGTCGTCCGGCTGCGCCCGGCGCCGCATGCGCGCACCCGGATCCTGGCGTACAGCCAGCGCATCCGGCCCGAGGGGCATTTCCTCAACTGGCAACAGGATCCGTTCGGCAACTACCTGGCGCGGGCGACCTTCCCGGAGGTGACCACCGAGCTGGAGATCACCGTCGATCTCGTCGCCGAGATGGCGGTCTACAACCCGTTCGACTTCTTCCTCGAACCCGGCGCCGAACGCTTTCCGTTCGACTACGCCGCGACGCTGCGCGCCGAGCTGGCGCCGTACCTCGTCGCCGCCCCGGCAACCCCGCGGCTGCAGGCACTGCTCGACGGCATCGACCGCGCACCGCGGCGCACCATCGACTTCCTGGTCGACCTGAACCGGCAACTGCAGCACGACATCCGCTACCTCATCCGCATGGAGCCGGGAGTGCAGGCCCCGGAGCGGACGCTGGAACTGGGGTCGGGCTCCTGCCGCGACACCGGCTGGCTGCTGGTGCAGCTGCTGCGCCACCTCGGCCTGGCGGCGCGCTTCGTCTCGGGCTACCTGATCCAGCTCGCACCCGACGTCAAGGCGGTCGACGGACCGAGCGGCCCGGAGCGCGACTTCACCGACCTGCACGCCTGGTGCGAGGTGTTCCTGCCGGGGGCCGGCTGGATCGGCCTCGATCCCACCTCCGGCCTGCTCGCCGGCGAGGGCCACATTCCGCTGGCCTGCACGCCGAGCCCGGGCAGCGCCGCGCCGGTGGACGGTGCGCTCGACGACTGCGAGGTCGCGTTCGAGCACCACATGCAGGTCATGCGCGTCCACGAGTCGCCGCGCGTCACCCGGCCGTACACCGACGACCAGTGGCAGGCCGTGCTCGCGCTCGGCGCGTCGGTCGACCGGCAGCTGCAGGACGGCGACGTGCGGCTCACCCAGGGCGGCGAGCCGACCTTCGTCGCCACCACCGACCGCGACGCGCCGGAATGGAACATCGACGCCCTCGGTCCGACCAAGCGCGGCTACGCCGGCGAACTCCTCGGCCGCCTCGCCGCGCGCTATGGTCCCGGCGGCTTCCTGCACTTCGGGCAGGGCAAGTGGTATCCGGGAGAGCAGTTGCCGCGCTGGGCGTTGTCGGCCATCTGGCGGCGCGACGGCCAGCCGTGCTGGCGCAACCCCGCGCTGTTCGCCGACGAGCGCGCCGGCGGCAGTGCCACCACCGTCGACGCCCACACCTTCCTGCTTGCGCTGGTCGACGCGCTCGGCGTCGATCCGGCCCACGTGCAGGCGGGCTACGAGGACACCTGGTACTACCTCTGGCGTGAACGACGGCTGCCGGTGAACGTCGATCCGTTCGACTCGCGGGTGGAGGACGAACTCGAGCGCGCCCGGCTGCGCAAGGTGTTCGACCAGGGGCTGCGCAGCGTGGTCGGCTACGCGCTGCCGCTGCGTCGCGAGGCGGACGGTGCCGGGGATGCCGGACCCGCCGATCGGCGCGATGCCCGCGGGACGCAGGGGAATCCGGGTCGGTCCGGCATCTCCTTGCGCGGCCCGCGCTGGATGTCCGGGCCCTGGTCCTTCCGCGACGACCGCATGCACCTCATCCCGGGGGATTCGGCGATGGGGTGGCGGCTGCCGCTGGATTCGCTGCCCTGGGCCGCGCCGGGTGACCGGCTGGCCGACTGGCCGCACGACCCTTTCGCCGACCGGTCGCCGCTGCCGGAGGCCGCCCGGCTGCGGGCGCAGTACGGGCCGATGCACCGCATCGGCGGCGGCCAGGCCGAAGGCGGCACCGTCGCGGTGCAGACGCAGGCCGGCGAGGCACCAGCGCAGGGCGTTGACCAGGCCGGGGCGGGCACGGGCTCGCGGCGCTTCGCCGACCCCGGCCGGGCGCCGTCGCGCTTCGAGTCGGCGGCCTGGGTCGTGCGCACCGCGCTGTGCGTCGAGGCGCGCGGCGGCATTCTCTACGTGTTCATGCCGCCGCTGGCCGGCGCGGACGATTATCTCGACCTGCTCGCCGCGATCGAAGCGACCGCCGAACGGCTGCAGGTCCAGCTGGTGCTCGAAGGCTATCCGCCGCCGCGCGACCCGCGGCTCAACCAGCTGCAGGTCACGCCCGATCCCGGGGTGCTCGAGGTCAACATCCACCCGGCGCACGACTGGGGCGAACTGGTCGACCACACCGAGTTCCTCTATCAGGCAGCCTTCGAGACGCGGCTGGGCGCGGAGAAGTTCATGCTCGACGGTCGCCATACCGGCACCGGCGGCGGCAACCACGTCGTGCTCGGTGGCGCCACGCCGGCGGACAGTCCGTTCCTGCGCCGGCCCGACCTGCTCGCCAGCCTGGTGGCCTACTGGCACAACCATCCTTCGCTGAGCTATCTGTTCTCGGGCCTGTTCATCGGCCCGACCAGCCAGGCGCCGCGGGTCGACGAGGCGCGCGACGACCAGGTCTACGAACTGGAGATCGCGCTGGCCGAACTGCGCGCCGGCCGCGCGCACCGGGGGATGGAAATGCGCGACGCCGGCGCGCCGCTGGGCTGCGATCCGCCGCCGTGGCTGGTCGACCGCACCCTGCGCAACCTGCTGATCGACGTGACCGGCAACACCCATCGTGCCGAGTTCTGCATCGACAAGCTCTACAACCCGGATAGCGCCACCGGCCGGCTGGGACTGCTCGAACTGCGTGCCTTCGAGATGCCGCCGCACGCCCGCATGAGCGTGGTGCAGCAGCTGCTGCTGCGCGCGCTGGTCGCCCGCTTCTGGGCACAGCCGTACGTCGCGCCGCTGCAGCGCTGGGGCACCGCGCTGCACGACCGCTTCCTGCTGCCCACCTTCGTCGGCATGGACTTCGAGGACGTGCTGCGCGATCTGCGCGAATCCGGCTTCGACTTCGATCCGCAGTGGTTCGCGCCGCACATCGAGTTCCGCTTCCCGCTGCTGGGCGACTACGCCGCGCGCGGCATCCGGCTCGAACTGCGCATGGCGCTGGAACCGTGGCACGTGATGGGCGAGGAGGGCGCCGCCGGCGGCACGGTGCGCTACGTCGACGCATCGCTGGAGCGCATCGAGATCAAGGTCGGCGGCCTCGCCGACAGCCGGCATGTCGTCACCGTCAACGGGAAGGCGCTGCCGCTGCAGCCCACCGGCCGTGCGGGCGAGTACGTCTGCGGCGTGCGCTACCGCGCCTGGCAGCCACCCGCGGCGCTGCACCCGTCCATCGGGGTGCATGCGCCGCTGACGGTGGACATCGTCGACAACTGGGCGCAGCGCTCGCTCGGCGGCTGCCGGTATTTCGTCGCCCACCCGGGCGGACGCAGCTACGACACCTTCCCGGTCAACGCCTACGAGGCCGAGAGCCGGCGGCTGGCGCGCTTCTTCCGCATCGGCCACACGCCGGGGACGATGCGCGTCGCCCCGCCGCGGCCCAGCCTGGAATTTCCATTCACCCTCGATCTGCGATCGCCCTCCGACCGATGATCCGCGGCGCGGCGACGCGCGGGATCGGTGTCACAATTGCTTCATGTCCAGCCTGTTCCAGACCGAACCGAGCACCGATCCCGGCGACGCGCTGGCGGCGCTGGCGCGCGACCTCGCCGCGCCGGCCCTGCCCGGTCACTGGGACGAATTGCGTGGCCGCTGTTCCGACGGCCAGCCGGGGGGCGCGCTGGCCCCGTTGTGGGACCGCTTCTTCCGGCTGCTCGGCCCCGGCGGGTTCGACAGTCTCGACGCCCGCGAACAGCAGCTGCGCGAGCAGATCCACGAAGACGGCGTGACCTACAACGTCCATGCCGACGCCGAGCAGGCGGCGCGCGCCTGGTCGGTCGACATGTTTCCGCTGCTGGTCGACGCGACGTCATGGCGGCAGATTGCTGCCGGCGTGGCGCAGCGGGCCGCGCTGCTCAATGCCATCCTCACCGACGTCTACACGGGTTCGCAACGCACGCTGGCCGAAGGGTTGCTGCCGCCGGCGCTGGTGCAGGGCCACCCCGGATACCTGCGTGCACTGCGCGGCTACGCGCCGCCCGGCGACGTCTGGCTGCACATCGCCGCATTCGACCTGGCACGCGGTGCCGACGGCGGATGGCGGGTGGTCAACCAGCGGGTGCAGGCGCCGTCCGGACTGGGCTACCTGCTGGAGAACCGGCTGCTGATCTCGCGGCTGTTCCCCGAGGCGTTCAGCGCGCTCAAGGTGCAGCGGCTGGCGGCGAGCTACCGCCTGCTGATGGACACTCTGCAGCGCCTGTCGCCGGGTGGCGACCACACGCGCATCGTGCTGCTGACCCCGGGGCCGTTCAGCGAGACGTATTTCGAGCAGGTGTACCTCGCGCGCTATCTGGGCATCACCCTGGCCGAAGGCAGCGATCTGACGGTCCGCGACGACCGGCTGTTCCTCAAGACGCTGCGCGGCCTCGAGCCGGTGCACGCGGTGCTGCGGCGGCTGGACGACAGCTTCTGCGACCCGCTCGAACTGCGGCCCGATTCGATGCTCGGCGTCGCCGGACTGCTGCAGGCGGTGCGCGCCGGCAACGTCGTCCTCGCCAACGCGCTCGGTGCCGGCTTCCTGGAGTCGCCCGCGGTGCTCGGCTTCCTGCCCCGTCTGTGCGAGACCCTGCTCGGGCAGCCGCTGCAACTGCCCTCGCTGCCGACCTGGTGGTGCGGCGAGCCCGGGGTGTGCGACGCGCCGCTGGAGGATCTGCGGTCGTGGGTCGTCAAGCCGGTCCACGCCGACTGCGGGTTCGAGGCCACGGTGACGGCCAGCCTCGACTACGGGCAGCTCCCCGTCTGGCGCGAGCGGGTGCAGTCGAACCCGGCGCTGGTCACGTTGCAGCGCTACCAGCCGCTGCCGCAGGTTCCGGTGTGGAGCGACGGCCACATGGCGGCGCGCGCCGCGATGCTGCGGGTCTACGCGCTGGCCGATGGCCGCGGCGGCTGGCGGGTGCTTCCCGGCGGACTGCTCCGGACCGCGCCGCGCGGCGGCAACACGGTGTCGATGCAGCGCGGCGGCGGCAGCCAGGACGCCTGGGTCATCACCGGCGACGCGGTCGACGGATCGACCCTGCTGCCGGCGCCGATGCGGCCGCAGGACCTGGTCGACCGGCACCGGATCGTCACCAGCCGCGCCGCGGAAAACCTGTTCTGGCTCGGCCGCTACACCGAGCGGGCGGAACTGAGCACGCGCCTGGCGCGGCTCACGCTGCGCGCGCTGTCGGGGGACGACGACATCGGCCCGGCGAGCGGCGCGATGATCGACCGCTGGTGCCGTCAGGGCGGGCTGGTCGACACCGAAGCGCCGTCACTGGCCGAGAACCCGCTCGGTTTCGAACGGGCGATCGTGCGCGGCCTGATGCCGGGGCAGCACGCCGGCGGCGTGGTGCAGAACGTGCAGGCGCTGGGCCGGGCCGCGGCGCAGGTGCGGGAGCGCCTGGGTGGCGACCATCGGCAATGGATCGAATCGGCCACCGCGCTCGACCTGCTGCCGTCGGGCGTGGCGCGGCGCGAGGACTGGCACACCAAGCAGGGCATGCAGGGGCTGGTGCGGATGACCGAGATCCTGAGCGCGATCACCGGGGCGCAGACCGACCGCATGACCCGCGACGACGGCTGGCGGCTGCTCAGCATCGGCCGGCTGATCGAGCGCCTCGGCCTGCTCGGCGACGCGCTCGCCGCAGCGTTCTCGACCGGCGCGGTGTGCAGCGACAGCGGATTCAACCTCGTGCTCGCGCTGTTCGACAGCACCATCACCTACCGCGCGCTCTACCAGAAGCGCATGGAGGTGCCGCCGCTGCTCGATCTGCTCATGCTCGACCGGGAGAATCCGCGCGCCCTCGGCTACGTCGCGCAGACCCTGCGCGCCCGCATCGCCAAGCTGCCCATCCCCGCCGCCGGGCTGTTCCCGGACGG
>JAKAIB010000195.1 GCA_021814605.1 Pseudomonadota bacterium
GGCGCGCTGTGCCTCGAGATAGTCGACCAGGGCGTTGAATCCGGATTCGAAGCGCTGCAGGACGCCAGCGTCGAGCTGTTCCGGATGGTCGGCGAGCTGGTCGAGCGCGGATTCCGCGGCCTGCATCAACCGCGCCGCGCCGAAGAAGCCGAGCAGCTCGATGGCGCCGGCCGCCTGGTGCACCTGGGCGTGCGCGCTGCGCAGCGACGCGACATCGGCGCCCGGTTGCGACAGGATGCCGTCGCCGCGCTGCTGGACCGCTCGCTTCACCGCGGCCCGGGCTGCTTGCAGGTTGTCGCTGATCTGGTCGAGCAGCCAGGCCAGCGGCCCCATGTCGGTCTGCGCGGCCGGCGGGGAGGCGTTCGGGGCAAGGGCGGTATTCATTGCGGGAGGCGCTGGTGTCGGACCGGGAGACTCAGGCGATCTTGAAGCGCTGGACCGATTGCCGCAGGTCCTCGGCGACGTGGGCGAGTTCGCGCACCAGCGCGGAGGTCGTCTGCGTCCCTTCGGAGGTCTGCTCGGTCACGCTGAAGATGTGCTGGATGTTCTCGGCCACCTGGCTCGCCGACGCCGCTTCGGTCTGCGCCTGCTGCGAAATCCGCGCGATCAGGTCGGCCAGCTGGCGCGACACTTGGTCGATCTCGGCCAGCGCTGTACCGGCGTTGTCCGACAGCTTGGCGCCTTCGACCACGCCCTGCGTGCTCTTTTCCATGGCCGCCACGGCGTCCTGCGTGTCGGTCTGAATGGTGCGGACCAGCGCCGAGATCTGCTTCGCCGCTTCGGCGGAGCGTTCGGCCAGCCGCTGCACTTCTTCGGCCACCACCGAGAAGCCGCGGCCGGCCTCGCCGGCCGACGCTGCCTGAATGGCGGCGTTGAGTGCCAGGACGTTGGTCTGCTCGGTGATGTCCGAGATCAGCTCCGTGATTTCACCGATCTCCTGCGACGACTCGCCCAGCCGCTTGATCCGCTTGGATGTTTCCTGGATCTGTTCGCGGATGCTGTTCATGCCGTCGATCGAGTTGCGCACCGCGCGCTGGCCCTGTTCGGCGGCCTGCAGCGATTGCCGGGCGACTTCGGACGACTGCTGCGCCTGTTCGGACACGGCGTTGAAGCGCTGCGCCATGTCGAGCACCGACTGGCCGGTTTCGCGGATGTCGCGCAGCTGTTCCTGCGCGGTCTCCATCAGCCGCTGCGAGGTCGTCATCGCCTGCTCGGCGCCGGTGCCGACCTGGTCGGCGGTCGCCTGCACCTGGCCGACCAGGTTGCGCAGTTCCTCGACGGTGTAGTTGACCGAGTCGGCGATGGCGCCGGTGATGTCCTCGGTCACGGTGGCCTGCTGCGTCAGATCGCCTTCGGCCACCGTCTGCAGTTCGTTCATCAGCCGCAGAATCGCCGCCTGGTTGCTCTCATTCGTGCGGCGGGCCTCGAGTTCCAGCCGCTCGGACTGGCGGCGCTGCAGTTCCACCAGCACGGCGCGTTGGCGGGCTTCGTTCAGCACGATGTAGATCAGGTCGGCAGCGGCGGCGATGGCGATGATGGCCAGCACGACGATGAGCAGGATGGCCGACAGGCTGACTCCGGTCCGCCCGGCGTACAGCGCCTGCAGCCGGCTCAACTCCTCGAACAGCGGGCCGGACTGCGCGATGACCGCGGTCTGCGCCTGGCGCGCCGCGGCGAGGCCGGGAAGGTTGTTGAGCAGATCGTGCGCCGTCTTGCTGGTCGAGGCGAAGGTCTTCGCCAGTTTCTGGAGTTGCTGGCGTGCCTGCGGATCGGCGACGGCGGTGAGCTGGAGGTCGGCACTCCCGTTGAGCAGCCCCTTGACCAAGCCGTCGAAGGTGCTCAGATCCTTGCCCAGGGAGAACACCGCCTCGGGACGGACGCCCTCGTACGACAGGAATTCGTTCGCCGACTTGCCGATGCGCTGCGTCAGCATGGTGAGCTGGCTGGCCGCGTTGATGTCGCTCGGCGACGCATGCGCCTGCTGCAGCAGCAGCGAGGTCAGCGTCTGGGCGTTCTCGAGCATCGCGTCCGTCTGCCGGTTGATCTCGGCCAGCGCCGTCCCGGTTCCGGTCAGCACGTCCTGCTGCTTGAGCAGCTGCTGCGCGCCCTTGTAGCTGATGTCGGCCTGCGGGGCGATCTTGTCGAGCAGGGCGCGCGCCTGCGACGAGGTGTTGGACTGCCTGAGGGTTTCCACGTTCGCCCGCAGCGCATCGGCGCTGGAGCGCACGTCGGGGAATGCCGACGCGGAGCCGAGCAGCGCCACGCTGACCGACCGGGCCAGTCGCTGCGACTGCGTCAGCGCGTCCCCGGCTGCGCCGAGCTGCTGGCCGCCCTCGGACGTGCCGCGCAGCACGACGATCAAGGTCACGCCGAGCAGCGCCAGTGCCACGATGAGGGTGACGCCGAAGAAGCGCTGCTGGCGCGCGAACGGCATCCGCGCGATGGCGCCGATGCGGAAGATCAGCGGCTTGCTGCCCGGCGACGCGCCGGACGCCTGGGCTCCGTCGGGCATCTGCGAGTCGACCTGGAGGGTGTCGGCGCTCGACCGCGCGATCGCCGTGGGCGGCGCGTCGACATCGGCCGAGGGGGCATTCTGTTTGGATCCGAAAAGCGACGGGAGGATGGCCATGACCGCTCCGTAAGACGTGAATTACGAGAAATTGGATGCCGTGCCGGCGCTTCGTGCGCGGCGACGGCGACGGCAGTCGGTGCGAACGCTGCTGGGTCGCACTCAGACCACCTTGAGGAAAGCCTCGCTTTCGGCGAGGGCGGCGAGGTCGAGCACCTGCCAGGTCTCCTGGTCGGAGTCGCGGTAGCTTGCGCCGATGCCCGGTTGCGGATGTCCGGACGCCTCGCCGGCGATGGGTTCGAGCTGGTCGGTTCCGCGCAATCCGACGAGCTGATCGACCACAAGCGCGCCGTTGATGCCGAGGTCGGACGCGAACTGCACCAATCGGGCGCGCGGTCCGACCGCCTGCGGCGGTTCGCCGAGGAACTGGCCGAGGTGCACCGCGCCGCAGAGCTGGCCGCGAAGGTTGACCAGTCCGAGGAACCAGGGCTGCGCGTGCGGCAGCGGCGTGGGTGGCTGGGCTGGGGAGATTTCTCCGGCCTGCTCCAGCGGCAGGAGCAGATGGCGCTGGCCGGCGATCACGGCCAGCCAGCGCGATGGCGATTGCCCGGTCTGCGCGGCGCTCAGGCGTTGCGCCAGACGGCTCTGGAATTCGCGCAGCGAGGTTCTCGACATGAGATGCGACGTTGTGGTTGGGGCTGCGGCCACCGGCCGCGGCCGGTGTCAGTTCAGTGCCCGGATCTTGTTCAGCAGCTCGCCCGGGTTCACCGGCTTGACGACATAGTCGGACGCTCCCTGGCGCATCGCCCAGACCTTGTCGGTTTCGAGCTTCTTGCTGGTGCACATGATGACCGGGATGCTGGCGTACTGCGGGTCGCGCGTGATCTGCCGGGTGAGCTGGAAACCGTTGGGGCCGGGCATCACCACGTCCATGAGGATGAGGTCGGGCTTGTCGGCGGCCAGCGCCGCCAGCGCCTGTTCGCCGTTCTCTGCCGTCTGCACGGCATAGCCGTTCTTGCTGAGCAGATCGGACAGGAAATACAGCTCGGTCTTGGAATCGTCGACGACGAGGACTTTATGGACGGGCATGGATGGATCCTGGCGGTTGCGAGGCGTCGATCGGGTCAGGGCGCCGCCGTGGCGCCGGTCGCCGCGTGGCGCCGGACCGCGTCGAGCAACTGGTCCTTGGTGAACGGCTTGGTCAGATAGTCCTGGGCGCCGACCATGCGGCCGCGCGCCTTGTCGAACACGCCGTCCTTGCTCGACAGCATGACGACCGGAATGTGCGCGAACTTGCCGCTGCGGCGGATGACGGCGACGGTCTGGTAGCCGTCGAGCCGCGGCATCAGGATGTCGCAGAAGATCAGGTCGGGGTTGGTGTCGTTGACTTTCGACAACGCATCAAATCCGTCCTCGGACAGCACCACCTCGTATCCGGCCTGTTTGAGAAAGATCTCGGCGCTGCGACGGATCGTGTTGCTGTCGTCGATGACCAACACTCTGTAGGGGTTGGTTGGCGCGACCATGCACTTCCTTCAGACAAAATCGATGGAAACGAACTGCAGGAGAAGTGCCATCCCCGATTAAACCGGCACCATTTCAAAGTCTTCCTTGCGCGCTCCGCACTCGGGGCAGGTCCAGTTCATCGGGACGTCCGCCCATCGCGTGCCGGGCGCGATGCCACTTTCGACGTGGCCTTCCGCCTCGTTGTAAATGTACCCGCAAATCAGGCACATCCAACTGCGATATTCAGGTTGATTCACAGCGTATCGGTGTCAGGATCAAGTTTCAACGATTCTATGGGAACGCTGTTGCATTTTGACCCTAGAGCCGATGCTGCCGGAACGATCTTGCAGCGTCGCGCAGCGGCATTACCATGCCTGCATGATGAATGAATCTCCCGAATCTCCCCCGGCGGTGATGTATTTCAACGCTGCCGATCCGAGCGGCAGCGCGGGTCTGTCCGCCGATCTCGCGTCCTGCTACGCGGTGGGCTGCCATCCGCTGCCGGTGACGGCGGCGATCTGGGTGCGCGACACCGCCGAGATCTTCGACACCGTCGAGATCGAGGCCGAGGCCGTGATCGAGCAGGCCCGCGCGGTGCTCGAGGACGTCGAGATCGCCGCGTGGAAGGTCGGCTATCTGGGCAGCGTCGACGTCATCAACGCCGTGGCCGAACTGCTCGCCGACTACAGCCAGGTCCCGCTGGTCACCTACGCCGGCAATTTCCACGTGCTCGACGAGTCGCAGACCGACGAGTACATCAAGGCGCTGCAGGATCTGATCCTGCCGCAGACCCGTGTCCTGACCGGCAACCAGAGCGCGCTGACGCAACTGCTGGCGCCGGACTGGGAGGGCGAGTCGCTGCCGACGCTCGAGGCGCTGATGCAGAAGGCGCACCAGTTCGGCGTGCAGTACACCCTGGTGACGGGCATCCTGACCGCCGACGGCAAGGTCGAGAACGTCCTGCTCAGCCCGCGCCGGGTGTTGCTGCGCGAGAGCTTCGAACTGTTCGAGGCCGGATTCACCGGCGCCGGCGACACCCTGTCGGCGGTGCTGGCGGCGATCCTCGCGAACGGCGCCAAGCTCGACCAGGCGGTGCACGAGGCGATCGAATACCTCGACCACTGCCTCGACTACGGCTATCGTCCCGGCATGGGGCAGGTCGTTCCGGACCGCTTCTTCTGGGCGCAGCCCGGCGAGGATGAGGAAGAGGGTCCGGGCGAGCAGGGAACGCCGGTCCTGCAATGATCCGCCGCGCCGCTGCGGCGGCGCGTTGCACGCACATCTGCGGCGCGCCGCCGCGCGCCGTCCCATTCCGAGAGTTTTTCGCATGTCCGATACCAACCAGAGCCTGTTCGACCGCGCCCAGCGCACCATTCCGGGTGGCGTGAACTCGCCGGTTCGCGCCTTCCGCCAGGTCGGCGGCGTGCCCCGCTTCATCGACCGCGCCGAAGGCGCCTACATGATCGACGCGACCGGCCGGCGCTACATCGACTACATCGGTTCCTGGGGACCGATGATCGCCGGACATGCCCATCCCGAGGTGATCGAGGCGGTGCAGCGCGCGGCGACACGCTCGCTGAGCTTCGGCGCGCCGACGGCCGACGAGATCGACCTCGCCGAGGCGATCTGCGGCCTGATGCCGGCGGTCGAGATGGTGCGGCTGGTGTCGAGCGGCACCGAGGCCGGAATGAGCGCGATCCGTCTGGCGCGCGGGTTCACCGGCCGTGATGCCATCGTCAAGTTCGAAGGCTGCTACCACGGCCATGCCGACAGCCTGCTGGTCAAGGCCGGGTCGGGACTGCTGACCTTCGGCAATCCCAGTTCGGCCGGCGTTCCGGCGGACCTGGCGCGCCATACCGTGGTGCTCGAGTTCAACAACGTCGCCCAGCTCGAGGAACTGTTCGCCGCGCGCGGCGGCGAGATCGCCGGGGTGATCGTCGAACCGATCGCCGGCAACATGAACTTCATCCGCGGCGACGCCGCCTGGCATCGGCGGCTGCGCGAGCTGTGCACCGAGCACGGCGCGCTGCTGATCTGGGACGAGGTCATGACCGGTTTCCGCGTCGCGCTCGGCGGCGCGCAGCAGGTCTACGGCATCCGTCCGGATCTGGTGGTGATGGGCAAGGTCATCGGCGGCGG
>JAKAIB010000196.1 GCA_021814605.1 Pseudomonadota bacterium
ACCGTCCCGGTCAAGCGGCCGACAGTCCACGGCTTCGGCGACCCGATGGCCGGGCTGATCATCGTCTCCCGCGAGCCGGCACTGCTCGCGGACAATCCGCCGACCAGCCGCGAGAAGATCCTGCCGAACTACTTCGGCGGATAGCGCCCGCCGTCAGCGATCGCGCTGGCCGCCGCCCTGGCGACGGCCGCCGCTGCCGAAGTCGCTGCGACCGCCTTGGCTGCGGCCCTGTCCGCCCGACGATGGACGGCGGCCGTTGCCTTGGCCGCGACGCAGGTGCGGCGGCAGGTCAAGTTCCGCCCAGGGCGTGCTCTTCCAGGAGTCGGCGCGACTCTCCGGCGGCGTGCCGGGCTGCGGCTTGCCTTGCCGGGGCCGTCCCGCCTGGCCGCCGTTGCCGGCGTTGCCGGCACGGGCGCTGCGTCCCTCCGGCTTGGCGCGTGCGGGCTGCTGGCGCGCTGCGCCGCCGCGTCCGGGGCGCCGGCTGTCCTCGCCGCCGTGCAGCACGGTGCGGCCCATCACGATGGGCTGCGCCTTGGCGTTCGGATCGGGCTCGAAGCCGGCGATGATCTGCTGCGTGATCGGCTTGCGCACCAGGCGTTCGATGTCGCGCAGGAAGCCGAGCTCGTCGACGCAGACCAGCGAGATCGCCTGTCCTTCGGCGCCGGCGCGGCCGGTGCGGCCGATGCGGTGGACGTAGTCCTCCGGAATATTGGGCAGCTCGTAGTTCACGACCACGGGCAGCTGGTCGATGTCGATGCCGCGCGCGGCGATGTCGGTCGCGACCAGCACCTGCAGCTTGCCGTTCTTGAAGTCGGCCAGTGCACGCAGCCGCGCCGACTGCGTCTTGTTGCCGTGGAATCCGGTCGCCTTCAGGCCGTCGCGTTCGAGCTGCTCGGCCAGCCGGTTGGCACCGTGCTTGGTGCGGGTGAACACCAGGGTCTGTTGCCAGTTGCGGGTCTGGATGAGGTTGACCAGCAGCTCGCGCTTGCGCTCGCGGTCGACCGGGAACACGATCTGCTCCACCAGTTCGGCGGTCGAATTGCGCGGCGCGACGGACACTTCCTTCGGTTCGCGCAGGAAGTCGCCGGCGAGCCTGCGGATGTCGTCGGAGAAGGTTGCCGAGAACAGCAGGTTCTGGCGTTGCCGGGGCAGCAGGGCGACGATGCGCCGCATGTCGTGGACGAAGCCCATGTCGAGCATGCGATCGGCCTCGTCGAGCACGAGCATCTGCACCGCCGACAGGTCGAGGTTGCCCTGCGACTGGTGGTCGAGCAGACGGCCGGGGGTCGCGACGACGATGTCGACCCCGCGCTCGAGCGCATTGATCTGCGGCTGCATGCCGACGCCGCCGTACATGGTCATGCTCGACAGCTTCAGGTGGCGGCCATAGGCCGCGAGGTTCTCGTGGACCTGTGCCGCGAGTTCGCGTGTCGGCGTGAGGATCAGGGCGCGCGGAATGGTGCGTCCCTTGGCGTTGCGCGCCGGCTGGCCGCCGCTCAGGCGCTGCAGCAGCGGCAGGGTGAAGCCGGCGGTCTTGCCGGTGCCGGTCTGCGCGGCGGCGAGCAGATCGTGGCCGGCGAGGACCACGGGAATCGCCTGCTGCTGGATGGGGGTCGGCGTGGTGTAGCCCTGCTCGGACACGGCACGCAGGATGGGCTGGATCAAGCCCAGGTCTTGAAACGACATGAGAAACGACTTTCGGGGCGGCGTGTGAACCACGTGCCCAGGACTCCGCCGCCGCGCCGAAGGGGTGCGCCAGTCTGCAACAGATGGGGATGGGCCAACGACCGTTGGCAGGTATCGGATCGACTGCGGCCGGGAGACTGGACGCCGCCGCGAGACCGCCATCGTAACCCAAGCGGCGCTTTCGCGGCGGTGCAGCGACAATACACCCTGCCTCAACACCACCAGACACCATGGCTCAATACGTTTTCACGATGAACCGGGTCGGCAAGATCGTCCCGCCCAAGCGCCAGATCCTCAAGGACATTTCGCTCAGCTTCTTTCCTGGCGCCAAGATCGGCGTGCTCGGGCTGAACGGCTCGGGAAAGTCGACCCTGCTCAGGATCATGGCCGGGGTCGACAAGGACATCGAGGGCGAGGCCGTGCCGATGGCGGGGATCAAGATCGGCTACCTGCCGCAGGAGCCGCAGCTCGATCCCGAGCAGACCGTGCGCCAGGCGGTGGAAGAGGGGCTGGGCGGGGTGCTCGCGGCCAAGAAGCGACTCGAGGAGGTGTACGCCGAATACGCCGACCCGGATGCCGACTTCGACAAGCTCGCCGAGGAGCAGGCGCAGCTCGAGGCCATCATTGCCGCCGGCGAGGGCGAGAACACCGACCTGCAGATGGACATTGCCGCCGACGCGCTGCGCCTGCCGTCGTGGGACGCGAAGATCGGCCCGCTGTCGGGCGGCGAGAAGCGTCGCGTCGCACTGTGCCGGCTGCTGCTGTCCAAGCCCGACATGCTGCTGCTCGACGAACCGACCAACCACCTCGATGCCGAGAGCGTTCAGTGGCTGGAGCAGTTCCTGGCGCGTTTCCCGGGCACCGTCGTCGCGGTCACCCACGACCGTTACTTCCTCGACAACGCCGCCGAGTGGATCCTGGAACTCGATCGCGGCCACGGCATCCCGTTCAAGGGCAACTACACCAGCTGGCTGGAGCAGAAGGAGTCGCGGCTGGAGCAGGAGGCCCGCGCCGAGGCTGCGCACATCAAGACGATGAAGCAGGAGCTCGAGTGGGTGCGGCAGAACCCCAAGGGCCGGCAGGCCAAGAGCAAGGCGCGCATGGCCCGGTTCGAGGAACTGTCGAGCGTCGAATACCAGAAGCGCAACGAGACCAACGAGATCTTCATCCCCGTGGCCGACCGCCTGGGCAACGAGGTCATCGAGTTCAAGGACGTGCGCAAGTCCCACGGCGACAAGCTGCTGATCGAGAACCTAAGCTTCAAGCTGCCGCCCGGTGCCATCGTCGGCGTCATCGGCCCGAACGGCGCCGGCAAGTCGACGCTGTTCCGCATGATCGCCGGGCAGGACCGTCCCGATGCGGGCGACATTGTCATCGGGCCGACGGTCAAGCTGGTGTACGAAGACCAGAGCCGCGAGGCGCTGCCCGACGACAAGACCGTCTGGGAGGCGATTTCGGACGGCCTGGACATCCTCAACGTCGGCAAGTTCCAGGTGCCGTCGCGTGCCTACTGCGGACGGTTCAACTTCAAGGGCGGCGACCAGCAGAAGATCGTCGGCAACCTCTCCGGCGGCGAGCGCGGCCGGCTGCACCTGGCCAAGACCCTGATCTCCGGCGGCAACGTGCTGCTGCTCGACGAGCCGAGCAACGACCTCGACGTCGAGACGCTGCGCGCGCTCGAGGACGCGCTGCTGGAGTTCGCCGGCTGCGTGATGGTGTCGAGCCACGACCGCTGGTTCCTCGACCGGATCGCCACCCACATCCTCGCCGCCGAAGGCGATTCGCAATGGACCTTCTTCGCCGGCAACTTCCAGGAGTACGAGGAGGACAAGAAGCGGCGCCTCGGCGAGGAGGGTGCCCGTCCGCACCGGCTGCGCTTCAAGGCGCTGCGATGAGCACGGCCGGGTCCTGGCGCGAGCGGGCCGTCCGGCGTTCACCGCGGGCCACGGCGCGTGCCCGTCGCGCGCCCTGCCGATGACCGTCGATGGAGCCGCTGCTGGTCGCCTGCCTGTGCGCGCAGTGGTGCGGCGTGTGCCGCGACTGGCGGCCGCGCTTCGACGCCCTGGCCGCGCAGTCGCCGCCGGGCGTCCCCATGCGCTGGGCCTGGATCGATGTCGAGGACCGGGCCGACGAGCTGGGCGACTACGAGCCGCCGGATTTCCCGGTGCTGGCGCTGCAGCGCGGCGGCGATCTGCTGTACTGCGCGCCGCTGCCGCAGCAGCCCGCGCTGTGGCTGCGGCTGATCGCGACGCTGGCCGGCGTCGATTCCGCCGAGGCGGCGCGGATGGCCGGCGATCTGGCGCAGGCCGGCCTGCCCGACCTGCGACCCTTGTTCGACGATGCAACGTAGCCGCGGGGGCCGCCGCTAGCATGCCCGGGAACCCGAGGCCGAAGAACTGCTGACATGCCGACACGCATTGCCGATCTGCACATTGCGCACGAGGAACTGCTGCCTGCGCCGAACGAGCTCCGGGCCGAGGTGCCGGCCGGAGAGGCCGAGGCCGCGGTGATCGCGCGGTCGCGCCAGGCGGTGCGCGACATCATCCACGGACGCGACGACCGGTTGATGGTGGTCACCGGCCCCTGCTCCATCCACGACACGGCAGCCGCGCTCGAGTATGCGCAGCGGCTGCGCGAGGCGGCGGCAGCCGTCGACGACGCGCTGTTCGTGGTGATGCGGGTGTATTTCGAGAAGCCGCGGACCCGCCTGGGCTGGAAGGGCATGATCTACGACCCCGATCTCGACGGCCGGGGCGACATCCACAAGGGGCTGCTGCGTGCCCGCACCCTGCTGGTGGAGTGCGCACGGCTGGGCGTTCCGGCCGCCTCCGAGATTCTCGACCTCGCCACGCCGCAGTACTACGCCGAATTGTTGACCTGGGGTGCGATCGGCGCGCGGACCACGGAAAGTCCGCTGCACCGGCAGATGGCCTCCGCACTGTCCGCGCCGCTGGGATTCAAGAATCCCACCAGCGGCAAGCTGCAGACCGCGGTCGACGCCATCGTGGTGGCGGCGCAGTCGCACCGCTTTCCGACCATTTCGCTGGACGGCCGGGCGATGGTGATCACCACCACCGGCAATCCGGACTGCCACCTCATCCTGCGCGGCGGCGATACGGGCCCGAATGCCGATGCGGCCAGCGTGGCGGCCGCGGTCGAAGCGCTGCGTGCCGCGGGCGTGCCCGATCGGGTGATGATCGACTGCAGTCACGCCAACAGCGGCAGCGACTACCGGCGCCAGCCGCAGGTGGCGGCCGAAGTCGGCGCGCAGATCGCCGCGGGTTCGGCGCAGATCCTGGGGGTGATGCTCGAGAGCCACCTGGTCGAGGGAAAGCAGCCGCTGGTCGCGGGCGCGGCCGGACTGCGCTACGGGCAGAGCATCACCGATGGCTGCATCGGCTGGGATGCGACGGTCGACGTCCTCGGCCGCCTGGCCGACGCGGTGCGGTCCGGCCGCCGGCTGCGCGGCGCCGGCGCGCAGGGCGGCTGAGCCGCAGCCGCCCTTCAGCCCACGCGGAAGCCGGGCGGGCAGTCGGCCCCGCCGGCATCCTCGACGTGGACGGCGTCGACCCGCGCCGCGGGCGGGCCGACCTGGAGCCAGCGCAGCAGCGCCGCCACGGCCTCGTCCTCGCCACGGGCCAGCACCTCGACGCGCCCGTCAGGCAGGTTGATCGCATGGCCGTCGAGTTCGAGGCGGACGGCGTGAATCCGGGTGAAGGCGCGGAAGGACACGCCCTGCACCTGACCGCTCACCCAGGCGCGCTTGCACTGCATGATCCGCTCCTTTGCGTTGCACTCCGCATGCCGGTCATCGGCGGATTCACCGCGGGGCGACGGCCGGTGACCCGGGCGGCGTCCGGGGCTCGTGGCGGGCCGCTGCCATCGGTCAGGCGTCGCGTCGCGGACGCGCGCCGAACAGCGCGCTGCCGATGCGCACGATGGTCGCGCCTTCGTGAATCGCCGCCTCGATGTCGGCGCTCATCCCCATCGACAGGGTGTCGAGCGCCAGCCCCTGCTCGCTGACGATCGCATCGCGCAGCGCCCGCAGCCGCGAGAACGGCTCGCGCTGCGCGGCGATGCCGGCGCGCGGCTCGGGTATGCACATCAGCCCGCGCAGCACCAGGTTCGGCAGACGCGCAACCGCTGCGGCGAGCGCAGGCGCGTCCCGCGGGGCCACGCCGCTCTTGCTCGCCTCGGCGTCGACGTTGACCTGGATGCAGACCTGCAGCGGCGGACGTTCCGGCGGACGCTGGACGCTCAGCCGCTCGGCGATCCTGAGTCGGTCGATTCCGTGCACCCAGTCGAACTGCGCGGCGATCTCGCGCGTCTTGTTGCTCTGGAGCGGACCGATGAAGTGCCATTGCAGGTCGGGCCAGTCGGGACGCAGCGCGGCGATCTTGCCGAGCGCCTCCTGGACGTAGTTCTCGCCGAAGGCGTTCTGTCCGATCGCCGCGGCCTGGGCGACCGTGGCGGCGTCGAAGGTCTTGGACACGGCGAGCAGCGTCA
>JAKAIB010000009.1 GCA_021814605.1 Pseudomonadota bacterium
CCCGCGGCCCACCGCCACGGTCGAACTCTGGGACGTCGATCCGATGCCGCCGTTGCTCGATCTGCACCTGCGCGCCTGCCGCGGCGCGGCGCTGGACGGCCCGGCCATCGCGGCCGGCGGGCGGGCAATGGCGGCGCGGGCACTGGCGGTCGCGTATGCGCCGGCGGCGCTGCGGGTGCCGCGCGATCCGTCCTGGCCCGATCCCTGCCGCGACCTGCCGCGGCCCGGATCGCGGCTGCGTGCGGGCGACCCGCTGTGCACGGTGCATGCCGCGGCCGCGACTGCGGCGGGCGCCGCGCGGCGGGTGCTCGCCCTGCGCGACGCGGTGCCGGACGCGCTGCTGCGAGCGGCTGCCGGGACGGCCCGCCGGGCCGCGCGGCGGCCGGCGCCCGCGGAGGCGGCGGCATGAACACGCCGCGCCCGCAGCAGCCGAGCGTCAACGGCCGCGCCGAACCGCTGGTCCGGGCGCTGGTCGCGGACGCCGTCGACCTGCGGCTCGGGGTGCAGCGTCTGGACAATGGCGTGCAACTGGTCGACGCCGGCGTGCATGTGCGCGGCGGCATCGAGGCGGGACGGCGGATCGCCGAGATCTGTCTCGGTGGCCTGGGGCAGGTCGACCTCGCGCCGACCGGCCCGATCCCGGTCGGCCGCTGGGAGCTGCGAGTGCGTACCGCGCAGCCGGTGCTGGCCTGCCTTGCCAGCCAGTACGCCGGATGGAGCCTGTCGCACGGCGAAGGCAAGGGCAGCTTTTTCGCCCTCGGGTCGGGGCCGGGCCGCGCGCTGGCGCGCAAGGAGACGCTGTTCGGCGAACTCGGCTATGCCGACAGCGCCGACAGCGCCTGCCTGGTGCTCGAGACCGACAGGACGCCACCGCTGGCGCTGCTCGACCGCGTCGCGGCGCAGTGCGGCGTCGATCCGCAGCGACTCACCATCATCCTGACCCCGACGACCAGCCTGGCCGGCGCCGTCCAGGTGGTGGCGCGGGTGCTCGAAGTCGCGCTGCACAAGGCGCATTACCTCGGTTTCGACCTCGACCAGATCGTCGACGGGCTGGGCAGCGCGCCGCTCTGCCCGCCGTCCGGCGACTTCCTGACCGCGATGGGGCGGAGCAACGACGCCATCCTGTTCGGCGGCCAGGTCCAGCTGTTCGTGGGTTGCGACTCGGATGCGGCCGAGCAGCTTGCCAACGGCCTGCCGAGCAGCGCCTCGGACGACTACGGCCAGCCGTTCGCCGAGGTGTTCCGCGCCGCCGGCAACGACTTCTACAAGATCGATCCGCTGCTGTTCGCGCCGGCGCAGGTCGTCGTCACCGCGCTGCCCAGCGGGCGGAGCTTCACGGCAGGCCGGGTCGCGCCCGACCTGCTGGAAAGGTCGTTCGCGTGAAGCCGCAGATCGCGATCTTCTCCGACGACCCGGGCTGGCACGGCGCGCGGCTGCGGCGGGCGTTCGCGGCGCGCGACTGCGCGTCCCGCATCGTGTCATTGCGCGCCTGCGCGGTCGACCTCGACGCCCCGGGCGGGATGCGGATCCCCGGGTTCGGCTCCCGGCTGCCGGACGCCGCGTTCGTGCGCGGCGTGCCGGGCGGAACGCTCGAGCAGGTCGTGTTCCGGCTCGATCTGCTGCACGCCCTGCAGGCGCTGGGGGTGCCGGTGTACAACCGGGCGCGCGCCATCGAAGTGAGCGTCGACAAGGCGATGACCAGCCTGCTGCTGCGCCGCAGCGGCGTGCCCACGCCGGCGACCTGGGCGTTCGAGAACGAGCCCGCGGCGCGCAGCCTGGTGCTGCGCGAGACGGCGCGCGGCAACGAACTGGTGCTCAAGCCGCTGTTCGGCTCGCAGGGCCGGGGGCTGCGCCGCGTCACGCGGCCGTCCGATCTGCCGCCGCTGTCCGAATGCAACGGCGTGGCCTACCTGCAGCGTTTCGTCGGGCCGGCAGCGGGCGGTGGCGAGGACTACCGCGTGCTGGTGGTCGGCGGCAGTGCCCGGGCCGCGATGATCCGTCGCGGCAGCGGCTGGATCCACAACGTCGCGCAGGGGGCGGTCTGTCTGCCGGCCCCGGGCGATGCCGAGCGCGACGCGATGGCCGAGGCGGCGGTGCGGGCGCTGGACATGGATTACGCCGGCGTCGACCTGATGCGCGGTCCCGACGGGCGGTTGCTCGTGCTCGAGGTGAACAGCATCCCCGCGTGGAAAGGCCTGCAGAGCCAGACCCGGGGCGACATCGCGCAGTGGCTGGTCGACGACCTGCTCGACCGCCACCTCGACTTCGGACGGAGGCGGGCATGAGCCCGGCAGTGGAGGCGGACACGACTCCGGCGCGCATGGCCGTGGGCAATGCGGCGGCGATCGCGGGCGACGCCTTCCTCGCCGCCTGCACGCTCGACGTCGTCTGCCTCAAGCCCGGCAACGTCAGCGTCGAGTCGCCGGGGCACGGCATGCGCGCGCGCGATTTCATCGCCAGTGCCCGGGCGGCCGTCGGGCCGATCTGCGACCCGGCCGCCACGGTGGGGGAGCGCGTCCTCGGCGCGGTCCGGGCGACCCGCGGCGTCGTCGGCTGCAACACCAATCTGGGCATCGTGCTGCTTGCAGCGCCGCTGCTGCACGCGTTCCAGCGACGGGCACCGGGAACCGGTCTGCGCGCCGCGCTGGACGCGACGCTGGCCGGCCTCGATATCGACGATGCCACGCTGGCCTATCGCGCCATCCGGCTTGCGGCCCCGGCCGGGCTCGGTCGCGTCGACCGGCACGACGTGAACGCCGAACCTGCGGCCACGCTGCTCGAGGCGATGCGAGAGGCCGCGTCGCGCGACCGCGTTGCGCGGCAATACGCCGACGGCTACGCCGAGGTCTGGGGCGACGGCATGGCGGCGCTGCGCCAGGGACGCGAACGCTGGGGCGGCGACGCCGCCGCGGTCGCCTGCGTCTACCTCGGTTTCCTCGCGTCTGCGCCCGACAGCCACGTCGTGCGCAAATTCGGCGCCGCCATCGCTGCCGAGGTCGAGCGCGCCGGCCGGGACTGCCTGGAGTCGCTGCGGACGGCGCGCGACTGGTCCGGCGCAGCACACGCCGCGCTGGCGCGGCTGGACCGGGATTTCAAGGAGCGCGGCATCAATCCCGGAACCAGCGCCGACCTGACCGTCGCCGTGGTGCTGGCCGACCGGCTGGAGATGGCGGACCCGGGGGGCTGACGCCGCCGGCCGGATCCGCGCACCCGACAAGGAGACCGCAAATGAACCGATTCTGGGACGAGATCATGGACCTGCTGGGCATCAGGCAGGCCGACCGACCGCAGGGCGATGGCCCGGCACCTGCAGGTCACCTCAGTGCATCCGAGCCGAAACCATCAAAGGAGATGACCATGGCAAAAATCAATCGCGTGCTGGTGGGCGAATCGCTCGTCGGCGACGGCAACGAGGTCGCGCACATCGACCTCATCATGGGGCCGCGCGGCGGCGCGGTGGAAGCCGCCTTCTGCAACGGTCTGGTGAACAACAAGGACGGATTCACCAGTCTGCTCGCGGTGGTCGCGCCGAACCTGCCGTGCAAGCCGAACACCATGATGTTCAACAAGGTGACCATCAAGGGCGCCAAGCAGGCGGTGCAGATGTTCGGTCCGGCGCAGCGTGCGGTGGCCATGGCGGTGGCCGACAGCGTGGAGGACGGCACCATCCCGATGGACGAGGCCGATGACGTGTTCATCTGCGTCGGCGTGTTCATCCACTGGGAAGCGGCCGACGACGCCAAGATCCAGGACTTCAACTACCAGGCGACCAAGGAGGCGATCCAGCGCGCCGTCGCCGGCCAGCCGCGTGCCGCCGACGTGGTGGCGAAGAAGGGGACGTCGGGCCACCCGTTCGCCGCCCACCTCTGAGCCGCCCGGCGATGCCGGATCAGCCGGCGGCCGCGAAGCGCCGCAGGTCGTCGCGGCCGATCCGGCCGTCGTGCAACGCCGACGCCAGGAGCACGCCATGCACGTCCGTGGCAGCCAGCGCCGAGAGATCGGTGCCGTCCCGCACGCCGCCCGCCGCATAGAGTCGGCGGTGGGGCGCAGCGGCACGCAGCGCCCGCAGCAGTTGCAGGTCGGGTCCGGCGGTGCTGCCGACGCGATCGAGGGTCATCGCGATCACGGCGTCGGGCCACTGGTGCGACGACTGGAGCCAGGCTTCGGCGCCGAGCAGGCGGCCGCCGCGGAAGTCGAGCGACAGCACCCAGCGCGACGGCGCGACGTCGACCGGAACGGCGCCCAGACTTTCGGTGCCGAGCACCGGCACCGCTGCGGTCGTCGTGGCCGCCGCCGGATCGCGCTGCCCGCGGTCGACCCAGAGCTCGATCGCCGGATGACGCCGGCCGATCGCCGCGATGGTGTCGGCGTGGCCGGCCCGCCCGGCGATGGCGTCCAGGTCGGCAACATAGAGGCGGCGGAACGGATGCAGGCCGAGCAGCGCATCGACCACGCGCAGCGGATCGCTGTCGTTGCCGGCCAGCGGGCTGCGCAGCGGCCGGTACTGCGCGCGCAGTCCCATCCGCGCATGCACGACCTGGCCGGCCATCAGGTCGATCACCGGGATGAGTTCGAGGCGTGTCGCCATGCGAGTGCTGGTCGTTGAGTATGTCACCGGCGGCGGCCTTGCCGGCCAGCCGCTGCCGCACATTCTGGCCGACGCCGCGATCATTCGCCAGGCCCACCTCGGCGACCTGGCGGCGCTGCGCGGCGTCGATCTGCTCACGCTGACCGATGCGCGCCTGCCTGACGATGCCGGGATCGCCGCGCTGCGCGTCGACGCCGGCGACTTCGACGCGACCTTCGCGCGCGGGCTGGCCTGGGCCGATGCCGCCTGGGTCACGGCACCCGAGACCGGCGGCGTGCTCGAAGCCCTCGCGTGCCGCGTCGTCGGCAGCGGCCTGCGCTGGCTCGGCTGCGCGCCGGCAGCAGTCCGGCTGGCGGCCAGCAAGCGGGCAACGGCGCAGCAGCTGGCGGCCGCCGGACTGCCGACCATCCCGACGCAGACCGCGGCGCACGCGGTTTGCGCGGCGGCGGTGGTGGTCAAGCCCGACGACGGCGCCGGCTGCGAGGCCACGCGCTGCTTCGCCGCGCCGGACGCCGCGGCGCGCTGGGCGGCGGCGACGCTCGGTCCGCGCGCGGTGTTCCAGCCACTGGTGCCCGGCGAGCCGCTGTCGCTGTCGCTCCTCTGCGCCGACGGCGACGCGCGGCTGCTCGCGGTCAACCGCCAGTGGCTGCATCGGCGCGACGGCGCCTTCGGACTGGCCGGCGTCAGCGTCAACGCGCTGGCCGACGCCGACGGCGCGTTCGCGCGGCTGGCGCGGCGCATCGCAGCGGCCATTCCGGGGCTGTGGGGGCATGTCGGCGTCGACCTGATCGCCACCACCGAGGGTCCGGTGGTGGTCGAGGTCAACCCGCGGGCGACGGTGTCGTACGCCGGACTCCGGCACGCGCTCGGCATCAACCCGGCGCGCATGCTGCTCGATCTGGCGCGCGGCGAATGGCCTGCGCCGCTGCCGCGCGGGACCGAAATCACGCTGGATCTCGATCATGCTGCCACGACGGCCTGAATTCGTGATGGGCTGGGACGTCGGCGGGGCGCATCTCAAGGCCTCATGCATCGACGCCGCCGGCCAGGTCCGCGGCGTGTTCCAGCAGCCCTGCGCGCTGTGGCAGGGGCTGCCGCGGCTGCTCGCCGCGCTCGACGACGTGCTCGACCGCGGCAGCCCGGGCGAGCGCGCGGCGCATGCCGTGACGATGACCGGCGAGATGGCCGACGTGTTCCCGGATCGAAGCGACGGCGTGCGCTCGCTGGTCGACGTGATGGCGCGGCGGCTGGGCAGTCGCCGCCTCGGCTTCTACGCCGGCGAGGCGGGATGGCTGCCGGCGTCCGGTGCGAAGGCACGGCCCCGGGCGGCGGCTTCGTGCAACTGGCACGCCAGCGCCTGTGCGCTGGCCGAGCGCATCGACCACGCGCTGTTCATCGACATCGGCAGCACGACCGCCGACATCGTGCCGGTGGTCGGCGGGCGGGTCGCGGCGCTCGGGACGAGCGACGCCGACCGCCTCGCCCTCGGCGAACTGGTGTACACGGGCGTCGTGCGAACGCCGCTGATGGCGCTGGCGCAGCGCATCCGCGTCGGCGCAAGTCCGGTTCCGCTGATGGCCGAGCTGTTCGCCACCACGGCCGATGTCTATCGCGTGCTCGGCTGGCTGCCCGAGGAGGCGGACCAGCATCCGGCTGCCGATGGCGGCCCGAAGACCGCTGCCGCCAGCCGCCGGCGGCTGGCGCGCATGGTCGGCTGCGACCTGCGCGACCGGCCGCCGGATGTCTGGGACGGGGCGGCGGCGGCGTTCGCCGATGCGCAGCTCGACCTGCTCGAACGCGCGGCGCGCGAGGTGATCGACCGAAGTGCGTTGCCCGACACCGCGCCGCTGGTCGCGGCCGGCGTCGGCGGCTTCGTCGTCGAGCGGCTGGCGCATCGACTCGGCCGGCAGGTCTGGCCCTATGCCGCGGCGCTCGGGCTGGGCGGGTCGACCGACGCCCACTGGGTGTCGTGGTGCGCGCCGGCGGTGGCCGTCGCGCTGCTCTATCGGGAGCACCGGACGTGAGCACGCCGACCGGCCCGGATTGGGTGGTCAAGCTCGGCGGCAGCCTGTTCGCGGCGCCGGAGCTGCCCCGCTGGCTCGATGCCTGCAGTGCGTTGCGCGGCGCGGTGGCCATCGTCCCGGGTGGCGGGCCCTATGCCGACTGCGTGCGGCAGGCGCAGCAGCGCTGGGGGTTCGGCGACGACGCGGCGCATGCCCTCGCGCTCGGGGCGATGGAGCAGTACGGCCGGCAGCTGTGCGCGATGCGCCCGGGGCTGACCCCGGCCGCATCGCCGGCCACGCTGGCGGCCGCGTCGGCGCTGGGGCTGACTCCGGTGTGGATGCCGCGCGGCATGGTGCTGGCCGACAGCAGCGTGGCGGCGAGCTGGGACGTCACGTCCGACAGCCTCGCCGCCTGGCTGGCGCTGCGGCTGCAGGCGCGCGGGCTGGTGCTGGTCAAGTCGGTCCCGATCGCGACGCGGAACCAGGCCATCCTCGCCGAGACCGGGGTGGTCGATCCGGCGTTCCCTGCGCTCGCCGCGCGGCTGCACCGGGTCGAACTGCTCCACCGTAGCGACTGGGCGTCGCTGGCGGCGCTGGTCGGCGCCGACCGCGTCGCGGCTGGCCATGCGTTCTGAACCGGACGACATCGGACTGCTCGCCGAGGCATTGCAGGCGATGCGCGCCGCGGCGGGCGCCGACGCCATCGACGGCGTGCCGCTGCCCGATGCGGCGCGGCCGGTGCTGCTCGACGTCGCGCGGCGGCTCGGCCGCAGCAGTCCGTTCGCCCATCCGCTGTATCTCGGCCACATGCTCAAGCCGCCGCACCCGGCGGCGCGGCTGGCCTATGCCCTGGCGCTCTGGCCGAATCCGAACAACCACGCGTTCGACGGCGGGCCGGCCAGCTCGGCGATGGAGATCGAGGCGGTGGCGCGGATCGCCGGGATGTTCGGCTGGGCCGACACCCTCGGCCACCTGTGCAGCGGCGGCACGGTGGCCAACCTCGAGGCGCTGTGGGTGGCGCGCGAGTCAAGCCATGGACGGCCGGCCGGAATCGCCGCGTCGGTGCAGGCGCATTACGGGCATGCCCGCGCCGCGGCGCTGCTCGGACTGCCGTTCCATTCCGTCGCGGTCGATTCGCGCGGGCGGATGGATCCGGCGGCGCTGCGGGCCCTGCTGCGGCAAGGCACGGTCGGCACAGTCGTCGCGACACTGGGAACGCCGGCCGCCGGGGCGGTCGATCCGCTGGACGAGATCGCGGCGCTGTGCGCCGAGCACGGGGCCCGGCTGCATGCCGACGCCGCCTATGGCGGCTACTTCCGGCTGGCGCGCAACCTGGCGCCGGACGCTGCCGCGGCGCTCGCCGCGGCAGGTGCGGCCGATTCGATCGTGGTCGATCCGCACAAGCACGGACTGCAGCCCTACGGCTGCGGCTGCGTGCTGCTGCGCGACGCGGCGCTGCGCCGGGTCTATGCCCACGATCCGGGCTACGCCTATCTCGCCTCGGACGAGCCGCATCTCGGGGCGATCGCGCTGGAATGCTCTCGGCCGGGCGCTGCGGCGGTCGCCTTGTGGACGACGCTGCAACTGCTGCCGCTCGAACCCGGCGGCGACTTCGCACGCGGGCTGGAGGCCGGCCGCGATGCGGCGCTGCAGCTGTGGCGGGCGCTCGCGCAGGACGACCGGCTCGCGGCGCGGTTCGCCGTGCTGTTACCGCCGGACCTCGACGTGGTCGTCTGGGCGGTGCGGGCGGCGTCGGCTCGCGCAGCGTCGGCGCAGGCGCGCGTGCTGCAGCGCGCGGCGCAATCGGCAGGGCTGCACCTGAGCATGGCACGTTTGCCGCGCGCGATGGTCGAACCCTGGCAGGCGGTGACGCTCTGGGACGCGCCGGACGTCGTGGTGTTGCGGGCCTGCGTGATGAAGCCGCAGCAGCGCGACTGGATGCCGCGCATCCTCGACGCCCTGCGGCACGCTGCGGCGGGCGTTCCCGCGACCGGCGACACGGTGCCCGCGGCGGTGGCGGGCCACTGAAACAAGGAGACGACGATGCACTGGAGACAGCAGGGGGCGGACACGCCCTACACGGTCGAGGCGATCGAAGCGCGGCTCAAGGACGAGCTGCCGCACTGGTACTACGAGGACGGCTGGATCCGCCGCAAGTACCGCACCAGCGGCTGGAAGAGCACGCTGATGGTGGTCAACGCGGTGGGGCATCTGGCCGAGGCGGCGTTCCATCATCCGGACCTGACGGTGTCGTATGCCTTCGTCATCGTCAAGCTGGTCAACCACGCCGCCAAGGGCGTGACCGAGAAGGACTTCGCACTGGCGCGCAAGATCGAGGAGGTGGTCTGCTGGCGGCCGGGGCTGGACCCCGACAGTCCCCTCGAAGGCACGCCTGACGACCCGCGCTTCAAGCACGTCAAGTTTGACGACTGACCCGCCGGCGTGGCGCAACGCCGGACCTCCGGCGCTCAGATCACCGTGGTCGAGGTGCTCTGCGACTCGCCCAGGTTGTCGGTCCAGCTCACGGTGACGGCGTCGCCGCGCCGGCCACCGGCGAAGGCGAACTCGAGGAACGGGTTCTTCGAGATCGCGATTCCCCAGTCGCAGACCACGACGGGCCGCCCGGCGTGGCTGCAGCGCACGGTCTGGATGAAATGCGCCGGGATCACCTCGCCGGTGTACGGGCTGGTTGTCAGCCCGGTGTTCTCGTCGTGGAACATCAGCACCCGCACCACGACCTCGTCGCCCTGGAGGACGGCGCGCATGCGCATCGGGACGGCCATGGGGAACTCCTTTCCTGCGATCGGCGCGGCCCGCCTCAGCCGCAGCCGCCGACGGTCACCTTGACCGCCTTGGCGTTGAACAGCAGCGTCCGGCCGGTCCGTGCGAGTGCGTAGACCTGCGACGACTGCGCCATCTTGATGCGGGTCGCGACCCGCGGCAGCGCACCCGGTTCGAGATGGAACAGGCCGACCAGCGCGATCGGGTTCTTCGGCACCGCGATGCCGAGCAGGTCGACGCCCTTCGCGGTGGATCGGAGCGCGACCGGCACTGCGGCGCCGATCTCGGCGATGTCCGGGCTGTCGACCAGCACGTCGGCGCTGTGCCGGAGTTCGAGTCCGAGCAGTGCGGCGATGGCTTCGAGCGAGGTCGCCTTGAACAGCGCCGGGTTCCAGCCGGCGGCGTCTTCTGCCCGGGCCGGTGGCGACAGGCCGGAGGCGACGACAAGCCCGACGGTGGCCAGGCCGTGGCGCAGGATGATGCGGCGCCGGATCTCCATGATGTCCTCCTGTTCCGATTCACGCGCCGGCGTGGGCCGGTTCGTCGAGCCGGGCGCGGCGCATCGCCGCCGCGACGCTGCGCAGCCGCGCAGGGTCGAATCCCCGCGCGCGGGCGGCGTCGCGGCACAGTGCCCCGCGAAAGCCGAGCAGGTCCGGGCCGAGTGGCGCCAGCCGGGCGATGTCGTTCTCGGCCAGCGATCCGGCCAGGCCGCAGAGCAGTCCGGCGTGCCTTGCGGCGTCGACGAACCCCTGCAGCGCAGCTGGCGGGGCGTGCGCGAGCAGGCCGCCGGCCCGCTTGTCGGCCGTGTCGAGCATGACGCCGGTCCAATGCGCCGACGCCAGCAGCCGCGGCAGCGCGTGCAGCGCGTCGGCCATCGGGTACTGCGCCAGCCGGTCGGCGAACACCACGCCGACCAGGCGGTGACGCCGGGCGAGCGGACGCAGCGCGGCGATGCAACCGGCCAGGCCGGGATGCGGGAACAGCCCGATCTTGACCAGGTCGACGCCGGTGGCAGTCATCGCCAGCGTCGCCGCGGCCAGATCGGCCGGATCCATCGTGGCGCGGTCGCCCAGCGTGGCGCTGACCGGCGCCCGCCCCGCCAGCGATGCGACGATGTCGCGCACCACCGACGGCGGCAGCGCACCGAGCGCGCCCGAACCGGGGTCCTTGGCGTCGATGACGTCGGCGCCGGCGTCGAGCGCCTGCAGCGCCTCCGCGACGCCGGTGACGCTCGCCAGCCAGCGGGGCGACCGCGACGGGGTCATGGCGCGCCCTCCGCCGCCGCGGCCGGCTCACGGCCGCGCCCGGCATGCGCCGCGACGCGCTCCATCAGCCAGTCCCACGCCTCGAACTCGCGCGCACCGGCGGTCTTGTCGACCGCGACCTGCAGGGCGGCGAGTTCGCGCGCGACACGCTCCGGCGGCAGCAGGTGCAGCCGGCTGACCAGGATGCAGCCCTCGATCACCGCTGCCTGCGCGCGGTTGAATCCGGGAAACGGCCGATGCGCCGCGACGACGAGCTCGCGGCAGAGGAAGCGTGGGCGCTCGGGATCGTCGTCGACGCGTTCGACCCGCAGCTCGTGGTGCGACAGCGCGTCGGCCAGCCGGCCGCAGCCGACCTGGGCGCACGGCGCCAGCGGCCAGTCGCGCCGGCCGGTGAGGCAACCGGCGAACACCCGCACGTCGTCGGTGTGGCTGATCGCGGCCTCGCCGGTCAGGCGCAGGTTGTCGAGACTGCGCGACGGGTGGAACGGCGCGAGCACGAGGCAGTCGCCGTCGTGGCGGAAGCCCAGCGGCGCCAGATGCGTGCTTCCGTCGGCGGCGCGGGTCGACACGATGGCTTCGCAGATGAAGCTCATGGCGCGCCTCCGGCCGCCGATGTCGGGGCAGGCAGGGTCGGTCGCTGCACGTTCATGCCGCCTCCCGGCCGTCACGGCATGGAGTCGCGGTGTCGTCGGCCGGGCCGGCAGCGTTGCCGGCGCGGGCCATGCAGCCCCAGCGCAGGGCCTCGTCCTGGACGTAGCGCTTGCCCAGCTGCCAGGCGATCTGCGCCCGCGCCAGTTCGACGCCGAGGTAGAACGCGTGGTCGGCATCGTCGGCCACGCCGAGCTGCGGCCACAGCGCGAACGGGTCCGTGCCGGTGCGCAGCCCGTCGCGGTTGTAGGCATGGATGCCGTCCTCGCTGACCTGGATGCGGAAGTTGGGATCGCGCACGCCGGCGGCGAATTCGGCGACGCGCTCGGCCGGATAGGGGAACGGCTTGCGGTCGTGCAGGCCGAGCAGCGCGTCGCCGAGGCCGCGCGGCAGCCGGCCCGCCGCGTGCGCGGCATGCATCATCCGGCGTGCCGCGTCGATCTCGCGCACCGCGCTGCGACAGTGCGGGCTCACCTGGGTGGTGAGCAAGGCGCCGATGTCGAGCTCGGCCATGACGCCGAGCAGCAGCGCATGCATTCCCGCAGTGTCGGCGTCGACCAGTTCGGACAGGTTTCCGGTGCCCATCAGCAGCCGTGCCTGCGGTGCGCGGCGGCGCAACTCGTGGTAACGCGCCAGCGATGCGGCGAAGCCGTACGGGATGGGTTCGAGGATGGGGTCGGCCAGGTAGGCGCGGCCGCGGGCGTCGAGCCGCTCCATCGCCGCCAGCAGGCTGCCGAGATCGCCGGGCGTGCGCGCAATGAGCACCGGCGTCGCGTCGGTCTCGTCGGCCAGATGCAGGGTGTCGAGCGACAGCGACAGCAGGTAGTCGGCGCCGGCGCGCGCGCCGCGCAGCAGTTCGGTGGGATCGGTGGAATCGACGCTGACGCGGTGGCCGTCGGCCCGGAGCGCGCGCACCGCCTCCTCCAGACGCGGGAACGGCGTCTGCGGCAGGCAGCCGAGGTCGATGACGTCGGCGCCGTCGGCGCGCAGCGCCGCGGCGGCCGCGACGATCCCCGGGACATTCAGGTGGGGCGCCTCGGTGAGCTCGGCGAACACGGTGACGCCGTGGGCCGACAGGTCGACGCCGCCGCCGGCGCGGCCGAAGAACTCGGGCAGGTCGATCAGGTCGTCCGGGCCGCGCTCGACCGGGACGCCCAGGCGCCGCGACAGCGCGTCGAGGTCGCCCTGGCAGCGGCCCGGAACCAGGATGCGGTCGGCGCCGAAGGTGTCGCCGAGACGGCGGCCGATCATGTCGGCGGTCATCAGCGCGGCCACCTGCAGTCCGAGGTCGTGCACGGTCCAGGCGAATCCGGCATCGCCCAGTTCGGTCAGGACGCGGCGCAGCTGCGGCTCCGCGAGGTGGCCCGTCAGGAACAGGATGTGGTCAGGCATGACAGGCGCTGGGTGACCGCGGCGCGCAGGGCATCGATGTCCTCGACGACCGAGGTGAGCGGGTAGCCGGCGAGCCGGGCGGTGTTGTCCAGATCGATCGGGCGCGGGTAGAGCGTGACCGTGCGCCCGGGCGCCTCGCTGACGACCGTCGGCCGGGTGTCGCAGGCGAACACGATGGAGGGAATCCGGCATTTGCCCGCCTGGGCGTAGAGGTTGGTGACCAGGGTGTCGGAGATGCCGGCGACGCATTTGGCGACGGTGTTCGACGTCGCCGGGCCGATCACCAGGGTGTGGTAGCTGCCTTCGTAGAGGAAGCCGACCGGGACGCTGCTGGCGGTGTGGTCCTGGTACACGCGCAGCCGCCCGCGCAGCGTGTCCTGGCGATAGCCGTAGCTGCCGAGGATCTCGGCGGCGGCCCGGGTGAGGAACAGGTCGACGGCGTCCAGGCCGAGGATGAAGTCGAGCGTCTCGCGCAGCCAGTGGCCGGAGCCGGTCAGCCCCCAGGCCAGGCGCGGCCCGCCGTCCCGGTCCGGGACGTTGGCGGCAGGCAAGGCGGCGGGCATGGCGTCAGTCGACCACGGTCTCGTTGATCTGGACGGTCGGCTCGAGATTGGTGAAGTTGGCCAGGTCGGCCATGATCTGCTTCGCGTGCGGTCCGAATGCCTGCTCGAATGCGGGCAGCGAGTCGAAGTAGAGGTGCCCCAGCGCCACGTACGCCGGCTTCGATCCAGGCTGCCCGCCGGACAGCCCGCGCTGCACCGCGACGCGGCGGCAGGCCGGCCCGGTGAGCTTCTGCACCAGCGGCATGTGGATCTCGGTGTAGTAGGTCATGTCGAACCGGGCATCGTCGCGGTTCGGGTACAGCACGCTGACTTGGATCATGAGTGGCCTCGCGAGGTTTCGGAAACGGATCGGGTCCGGGGCACGGGCATCGCGCCCCGGCAGCGGAATCCCGGGGTGCGACGCGGCCGACGTCCCGCCGCGGAATGACGGCGGGCGCGGAATCGCAACGGGCGGTACGGCATCATTCAGAACTCCCGCGTGACCTGCGCGCCGACCATGGTGTTGCGTCCGGGCGCGGCCTCGAAGAAGCGGCCGTTGGTGTCGCCCACCACCACGGCACCGATATAGCTGTGGTCGAGCACGTTGTCCACCCGAACAAACTCCGACAGCCGCCAGTGCCCGCGCGACTGGCGCAGGCCGGCGACCCAGTTGACCACCCCATAGCCCTGCGCGGCGTCGCTGTTGGCGTTGTCCACGTACACGTGCGCGCGCAGCAGGGCCTGCACCGTGGTGTAGAAGCCGTGCAGCGCCCCGGCCAGCGGCGGCGCCCAGGTCAGCGCTGCATACAGCTGCTGCCGCGGCACCCCGGGCAGGAACTTGCCATTGAACGGGCCGCCGTCGAAGCGGACGTCGATCGCGCTGTAGGCCAGCCGGGCCTGCAGATGCCGCGGCAGCGCCGCGGTCAGTGCGATGTCGGTACCGTAGCGGCGGGTTTTCCCCGCGTTCGCGTAGGTGGTCCGTCCCCCGGTGGAGGTGTCGACCACGATCTGGTTGTCGGTGGTGACGTAGTAGGCCGAAGCGTCCAGCCGCACCCGGCCCCACTGGCTGCGCAAGCCGATCTCGGTATTGCGCAGGTGCATGGGCTGGAGCGCGAAGTTCAGGCCCGGTGAGCCGTCGGGCCGGTAGGCGAGCTGGTAGAAGGTGGGCGTGACGAAGCCGTGGCCGTAGTCGGCATACAGCCGGGTGTGCGCGTCGAGCCTGTACAGCAGGCCGACCACCGGGTCGGTGCTGCCATAGCTGGCGCCGCCGCCGGTGCCCGGTGCGAATGGTGCATCGGCGGCGTTGGCCGAGTCGAACCGGACCTGGTCGTGGCGCACGCCGCCGCTCACCGCGAGCCGGTCGGTGAGATCCCAGTGGGCCTGGGCGTATTCGGCGGTGTTGTCCACCGTGTTGAACTGGTCATTGCGCAGCGCCGTGGCGCTGCCGAAGTCGTTGACGAAACCCTTGCGGTATTCGTTCTCGCGGCCGTAGTCCACGCCGGCGGCCACGGTGATCGGCCGGCCGGCCAGGCTGCCGCTGTGGGCATACTGCGCGGTGGTGCCGCCGAAGTAGTCGTGCAGATCGACCACGCCTCCGGCGGACTTCCCGAAGCTGCCGCTGAACGGCAGGTACTGGACGATGCGCCGCGTGCCGTCGTACACCGACACCTGCAGGTTGTCGTCGGGGCTCAGGCGCTGGCGCCACACCAGCCCGACCTGCCGATTGCGCACCGTCTTGCGGGTGTCGTAGGCGAGGATGCTGGGGTCGACGCCGCGCGGGTTCAGCTGCAGTTCCTTGCGGGTCAGCCCCGCGGGGTCGAGTGCGTCCTGGTTCAGCGCGTTCATCACCAGCGTGAACTGGGTGTCGTCGCTGGCGCGGTAGTGCAGCTTGGCGTTGAGTTGCTTGCGGTTGGCGGCACTGTGCTCGCGCCAGCCGTCGGTGGAGAAGTCGGTCAGCCCGACCAGACCGTCGACCTTGCCGCTGCGCCCGCCGCCGACCAGCGTGGTCTGGTGGCTACCCCAGGGACCGGTCCAGTAGCGCAGCGAGACCGCCGGCGGCACCGGCGCGTCGCGGGTGTAGGCCTCGATCACCCCGCCGGCGGCGTTGCCGTAGAGCGCGGCGAACGGCCCCTTGATCACCTTGATCGCACCGATGGTGGGCAGGTCGATGATCTGCGACTGTCCCTGGCCGTCGGGCATGGTCAGCGGGATGCCGTCCAGGGTCATGTAGACGTCCTGCACGCCGAACGGCGCGTCGGCGCCGAAGCCGCGGATCGCGATCTGCAGATCCTGCGCATAGTTCTGGCGGTCCTGCACCACCAGCCCCGGCACCTGCCCCAGGCTTTCGGACAGGTTGACCTGCGGCTGGCCGCGGGTCAGCGCGCGCCGGCCGAGCACGCTGACAGTCGACGGCAGCGCCACCGCGTGGGCACCGTAGGCGATGCCCTTGACCGTCACCGCCGACAGCATCGAGATCGGCGCCGATGCCGCCCGCGCCGGGGCGGCCGGCGTGCCGGCGGCGCGTGCCGGCACGGCCGCGAGCGTCGCCAGGCCGATGCCGGTCAGTGCCAGCGTCGCAGCGGCCTTTCGGCGATGGCGGAGCCGGACACCGGTGCGCCGGGCCAGATCGGGTGCACGCGTCGGCGCCGCTGCGCCCTGCGAGTCATGAAGCGACATCCTGGTCTCCTCCAGTCCTGCCTCGGGCCGCGGCGCGAGGCTGCCCGTTGTCGGGTCGTTGTTCATCGATGCCGGCACGCCGGACGGCGCATCGGCACGACGCGGTGCCGTGCCTCTGTCGCGACGGCGGACCGCATCGCAGGCTCACTCGGCCGGCGTGCCTTCGCCGACCAGGTGGTAGGCGCGCGCGGCGACGTAGTGGTAGATGTCGGTCATCTGCTTCGGATCGAAGAAGCCGGCCCAGGACGGCATGCCCTTGGCCTTGATGCCGGTCATCGCGATCTGGGTCATCCGGGCATCGGTCATGCCGTTGAGCACCGACTTGCGCAGATCGGGGGCGTACTCGGACCCGGTCGCGTCGACGCCATGGCAGCGGAAGCAGTACGAGTTCCACAGCTCGTAGCCATGGAACACCGACTGGGTGACCTTGGTCTTCGATCCGGCCGTGAACACCGGGAAGTCGAGCTTGACCGTCTTGCCGTCGACTTCGTAGGAATAGCTCTTGCCCGACGCCGCCGACGTGGCTGCCGCGGGCTTGAGCGACAGGATCCAGGTGATCGCCTCGTCGAGCTGCTGCTGGCTGAGGTTCGGGTGCGGCGGCATCGGGATGTTGCCCCAGGTGCCGACATGACCCTTCTTCACCGCGTCGATCAGCATCTGCTTGGCGCCTGGCTGGCTGGCGTACTTGGCGGCGACGGCGTCGAACGCGGGGCCGACGACCTTGTGGTCGATGGCGTGGCAGGACATGCAATCGCTCTTCTGGACGACAGATTCGCCCGCGGGCATGCCGGCGGCTGCGGTTCCGGCGAACAGGCTCGACGCGGCGAGCGCCGTGGCGAGCGCGAGGTGCGTGCGGCGGGCGGGCGATGAGGCGGGATGGAGCATGGTGACGATTCCTCTGAAGAATGCAGGAGGCCTGGGTCGGATGCGGGACGCCGGCCTGCACGCGCGTTGCGCGGACGGGCCGGCGTGGCGCGCTGTCGTGCTCAGTGCAGGATGCGGACGTTGTAGGTCTTCATGATTTCGCCGATCGCGGCCTTGTTGCCATCGATGGCGGCGTCGAGCTGGTGCTTGAGCGTCTTGTCACCGGGCTTGACCGCCATCGACATGAAGAACAGGTAGCGTTCGGGGCTGCCGAGCTCGTTGGTGTCGGGCACCCGCGCCATCGTCAGGTTCGGGAAGTCCTTCATGTAGTAGCCGATGGCCGGCTCCCAGGTGATCAGCACGTCCACCTTGCCGTCCTCGACGGCCTGCAGCGTGGACTTGGGCGACGCGCTTTTCTTCTCGGCCGTGTCGAAGGGCCTGGCCTTGAGCAGCAGGTTGCGCATCTTCAGCCCCATCTCGGGCGGGGTGCCGTTCTCAAAGCCGATCTTGACGGAATGCAGGATCGGTGAACTCAGGCCATCGGTGAAGTTGTACCTCTTGTCCTTCTTCCACACGAAGACGTAGGACGAGCCGTAATAGGGCTTGGTGTACATCTCCTCCGGGTCGCCGTAGGGAATGTCCATCACCATGTCGCACTTGCCCTTGTCGAGGTTGAGCGCGAGGAAGTTGTCGAAGCCGCCCTGCTGGCGATAGCTCGACCAGACGTATTGGAGCGGGCGGTCCAGCGCCTTGGCGACGACTTCCGCCACCTTGTTCTCGAAACCCTGTCCGGCCTGGTTGGAATAGGGCATGTAATCGGGATCGGCGCAGACCTTGAGCGGCTCGGCTGCCGCGGCGGTTTGTGCGATCGAAAGCGCTGCGGTCGCCGCCAGTGCGGCGATCCAGCGCATGCGGATGTTCGGGGTGTTCATGGGTGAGCCTCCTCGATTGGATTGGGACAGTCGATCTCTCCTCGGCGGTGGCGATGCGGAGCGGGTGCGTTGTGGGAAAAAGGGGCCACATCCAACTTCCGCGACGTGGCCCGGCTCCGTCATTGCCGCAAGGGGAGGCTCGACTCAGGTCTTGGGCAAGGCGAAGACCATCAGCGTGCCGCCCAGCTGGGTGTACTGGTTCAGGCTGGCATTCAGACCCACCGCGCCCAGACCGGCAGACGCCTTGTGCAGGTTGTTGGTCATCCCGATCGCCGCCCAGCCGCCGACACCGGTCAGCACGGCGACATACTGCCGGCCGTCATGCATGTAGGTGATCGGATTGCCGATGATTCCCGACGGGCAGTGGAAGCTGTAGAGGATCTTTCCCGACTTCACGTCGACGACGCGGAAGTCGCCCTTGAGCGTGCCGTAGAAGGCCACGCCCCCCGCCGTCGTCAGCGAGCCGCCCCAGTCCTGGAAGGTGTCATGGATCTGCCACTCGGTCTTGCCGGTCACCGCGTCGTACGCGATGTAGCGGCCGCGGTAGCCGCCCGGGCCGGGCACCATGTTGACGATGGCGCCGACGAACGGGAAGCCGGCCAGGTACTTGACCTTGAACGCCTGGTAGGACATGCACAGGTGGTTGAGCGGCGCATAGAACATGCCGGTCTGCGGGTCATACGACACCGGCTGCTCGTCCTTGTCGCCTTGCGACGCCGGGCAGATGCCCGTCACGTTGACGCCTTCCTTGGTCATGTACTTCGGATCGACGTTCGGCATGCCGGTCTTCATGTCGTAGCCGGTCGCCCAGTTCACCGACGGGTCGTACTTGTGGATCGCCAGCGGCTTGCCGTCGACCCGGTCGAGCACGAAGGAGAATCCGTTGCGGTCGAAGTGCGCCAACGCCGGGATGGACTTGCCGTCGACATGGGCGTCGAACAGCACCATTTCGTTGACGCCGTCATAGTCCCAGCCGTCGTGCGGGGTCATCTGGTAAACCCACTTGACTGCACCGGTCTGCAGGTTGCGCGCCCAGATGGACATCGACCACCGGTTCAGGCCGGGACGCTGCGACGGGTTCCAGGTTCCCGGGTTGCCGCTGCCGTAGTAGAGGAGGTCGAGCTTGGGGTCGTAGGAATACCAGCCCCAGGTCGTGCCGCCGCCCACCTTCCACTCGTCGCCCTTCCAGGTCTTGAGGCTGGAGTCGGGGCCGACGGGCTGCTGCGTCGCGCCGTTGATGGTCTGTTCGCCGCCGTGGTTCATCAGCGTCATCTTGTCCGGGCCGTTGCTGTAGCCGCGCCACAGCATCTTGCCGGTCTTGGCGTCCAGCGCGGTGATGTAGCCATTGACGCCGTACTCGCCGCCGGACACGCCGACCATCACCACATCCTTGAACACCTGCGGCGCTGCGGTCACGGTCTGGCCCAGCTTGGGATCGGCGTTCTTGAACTTCCAGTCCACCGCGCCGGTCTTGGCGTTGAGGGCGTAGATCATGCCGTCGAGGGCGGCCATGATGACTTCGCCGCCGTTGCCCGGGTAGTAGCCGGGACCGCGGTTGACCACGTCACAGCAGGCCACCGGCGGCGCGTTCGGGTCGGCGGGCGGGGTGAACTCCCACGCGACCTTGTGATCCGGGTCGCTGAGATCGACGGCGTAGACGTCGTTGGGGTAGGGCGTCTCGAAGTACATCAGGTTGCCGATCACCAGCGGCTGGCCTTCGTGGCCGCGCAGCACGCCGGTCGACATCGTCCAGGCGGGCTGCAGGTCCTTGGCGTTGCTGGCGTTGATCTGGTCGAGCTTGCTGTACCTCCAGTTGGCGTAATCGCCAGAGGGCATGACCCAGTTGTCGGCGTTCTGCGCCATTTCTTCCAGGGATTGCGCCTGTGCGGCGATGAAGCCGCCGGAGGCGAACGTGACAAGCGCAGCGGCCAGCAGCCATCGGCGGCTCGCTCGCGGCCTTTGCGCTAACAGACTCTTGAATGTAAACACGGCAGTTGTCTCCTCGTTTCAGGTGGACGAGCCGCAGTCCGGTGACGGCTGCGGACGTGAGATCTCGCGGTCTCGCCGCCCTGTGGTGCAACGTTTGTGCCAAGGCACCGCATGCGATCGTCCGAGGGAATCCGCCGCGGAACCGCCCCGAATCCGGCGTCGCTGGAACAGCCGGACGGTTCCGGCGGGACAGATTGCTCCATCGCTGCGTGACAGTCCGTGAAGCCGCGGACGTATCCGTCCGGAGCGCGGAAGCACCGCAGCGGCAGGCAGGGGCGACCCGCCCGGCCGCGGGTCGGTGGCACGACGCAGACAGCGCGGCCGGATGGGGCGGTCGGTCGATGCCGCCGTCCGAAGTCCCTACTTGGCGCGCGGGGTGAGGATGCCCAGCCGGTGCATGCGGCGGTAGAGGGTGTTGCGACTCACCGCAAGCGACTCGGCGGCGTGGCTGACGTTCCAGCGGTGGCGCTGCAGCAGCGCCACCATCTCCTCGCGGCTGTCGGCGTCGGTGTCGGCTTCGCCGGGCTCGGCATCATCGAGTCCGGCGACGTGGAGCGCCGAGCGCATGCCGCCGTCGGCGGCGCGCGGCGGCACCGCGTTCGCCGCACTGCGCAGCGTCCAGGGCAGCTGCTCGAGGTGCAGCGTGCCATCGGGCGACAGCGCCAGCGCCGTGCGCACGACGTTGCGCAGCTCGCGCACGTTCCCCGGCCAGCCGTAGGCGAGCAGGCAGTCCATCGCCGGCGGATCCACCAGCGCCGGCCGATCACCGTTCTCGCTGCGGATCACGGTGTCGATCAGTTCGACCAGATCCTGCCGCTCGCGCAGCGGCGGCAGCGTGAGGGTGACGCCGTTGAGCCGGTAGTAGAGATCCTCGCGGAACTTGCCCTGCTCGATCAGTTCGAGCAGGTTGTGGTTGCTTGCACTGATCACGTGCAGATCGACCGCGATCGGCCGGGTGCTGCCCAGCGGCGTCACTTCCTTCTCCTCGAGGACGTGCAGCAGCCGTGCCTGCAGCGACAGGGGCATGTCGCCGATCTCGTCGAGGAACAGCGTGCCGCCATGCGAGGCGGCGATCTTGCCGCGCATGCCGCCGGAGCGCGCTCCGGTGAAGGCGCCGGCTTCGTAGCCGAACAGTTCGCTCTCGGCCAGGGTTTCGGGGATCGCGGCGCAGCACATGGCGATGAACGGCTTCTTGCTGCGGTCGCTGCGCATGTGGATCGCCTTGGCCAGCGTGCCCTTGCCGGTCCCGGTGGCACCCTGGAGCAGGATGTTGATACCCTTGTTCATCACCTGCTCGGCGCACCAGATGTTGTAGGCCATCACCGGGTCGCGTTCGCCCTCGACCGGGCAACGGCCGGTCGCCGCGGGATCGCCGGCCATCCGTGCGGCCGGCGCCGTCGGGTCGGCCCAGCCGACGTTGACGCTGGCCGGACGATGCGGCGCGCGCACCGACAGGAACTGGCGGCTGCCCGGCGCGTGGCCCTGCGTGGCCCAGATGCGGCAAGGCATGCTGCGCGCGTTGGCGAAGAACCGCGCCGGCGACAGGTCGAACACCTCCGACACCGAGCGCCCGATCAGCTCGGACGGCGATTCACGCCGCAGCAGTCCTGCAGCCAGGCTGTCGGCGCCGCAGACGCGGCCATCGGCGTCGACGGCGAGCATTGCGTCGTGCACCATGCCCACCAGTTCGGCCCGGCTGTGGAACCGCACGATCCAGCTGTCCTGGAAGCTGTTGGCGAAGTAGATCTGCTCGATCACCCGCGCCGACATGCTCACCAGCAGCAGGGTGTGCAGCTGGCTCTGGCGGCTGTCGGTGCAGTCGAAGCTGGACGCGTCGAGCACCGCGAGCAGCCGGCCGTCGGGCCCCCAGATCGGTGCCGCCGAGCAGCTCAGGTCGGAGAAGTCGCGGAAGAAATGCTCGTCGCGATAGATGGTGACCGGACGCTGCTCGAACAGGCAGGTCCCGGGACCGTTGGTGCCGACGTGACGTTCGTCCCAGATGAAACCGGGAGCCAGCCCGCGGGCGCGGAACTGCCGGTTCTGCCGGCTGTCGCCGACCTGTTCGAGCACCAGCCCGTCGGCGTCGGTCAGGACCAGGGTGTTGCGGGGCTCGGCGATCTGCGCGTAGAAGCTGTTCATCTCCATGCGGGCGATGCGCAGCAGCCGATGGAGTTCCTCCTGTCGCTGGCCGAGCGCGCCGCGCGACGCCGACGGCGCCTCGTGCGCGGTGTCGGGCAGCAGGCCGTAGTCGTTGCGGCAGCGGTCCCAGGACGCCTTGAGGAAGCCGTCGGACTCGGCGCCCAGGCCGAACGCCTGCAGCAAGCGGCCCGGGCCGCGGTCGTCAGATGCAACGGGAAGGCGGCATTCGCCGCCCGCGCTGGTGTCGAATTCCATGTCTGGTCTCCACGGAGCTGGCACTGCAATTCCGGGAGCCGTCCTGCCCGCCCTGCGTCTCGACCCGGACCGCGCCAGTTCCCGGCGGCTTCCGATGGTTTCCGCGCCCGGCATCGGCGATGCGGGTGCTTCGTGAGCCAGAAGTTGAAGAATTTTGATATGTTGTGGCGGCATCGTCCATCGAACAAACCCCCGATGATGTAAATGGAGGTAACGCCGCAGACGCCTGTGCGGGCCGCCATTGCATTCGGTTGCAGATGGGCAGCGTGGCGGTCCGCTATCCCATCGCGCCGATGGTCCGGCGCAGCAGGGCCAGAGCGATCAGGAAGAACGCGGCGCCGATCGCAGCGATCGCGGCGAACGACGGCCAGACCACATCGAATCCGGCGCCGCGGAACAGGATGGCCTGCGACAGCGCGACGAAATGGGTCGTCGGCGCCGCGAGCATCACGGTGCGGACCAGCTCGGGCATGCTTTCCTGCGGCGTCGTGCCGCCCGACAGCATTTCGAGTGGAAGCAGCACCAGGATGAGCAACAGGCCCATCTGCGGCATCGACCGCGCGACCGTGCCCATGAAGATGCCGATCGATGTGACCGCGAACATCTGCAGCGCCGCGCCGGCCAGGAACAGCGGCACCGAATCGGGCAACGGAACCGACAACAGCCCGTGTACCACGAGGAACAGCGACAGCGACGACGCCAGCAGCACCACCAGTCCCATCGACCAGACCTTCGCCGCCATGATCTCGAACGGCGTCACCGGCATGGCCAGCAGGTGCTCGACGGTGCCGTGCTCGCGCTCGCGGATCAGCGCCGCGCTGGTCAGGACGATGCCGAGCATGGTGATGTTGTTGATCAGCTCGACGATGGCGCCGAACCACGACTGCACCAGCGCCGGGTTGAACCGGTTGCGCAGCGCCAGCTCGATCGTCGCCGTCGGTGCCGCGCGGTGGCGCGCGAGGAACTCGGCGATCTCGCCGTTGACGATGGCCTGGACGTAGCCGCTGCCGGTGAACGCCTGGGACATGCGCGTCGCGTCGACGTTGAGCTGCAGCGCCGGCTGGCGTCCGGCAAGCACGTCGCGCTGGAAGTTCGGCGGGATGTCGAGGACGAAGGTGTAGCGACCGGCGTCGAGCGCGGGGTCGACCTCCGACAGGTCGATCAGCGGCGCGGGAAGGAAGTAGGGCGGCCCGAACGCCGCGTCGATGCGAGCCGACAGCGGCGAGTGGTCCTCGTCGACCACGGCCAGCGGCGCCCGGTGCAGCGTCTCGGGAATGCCGCTGGCCGCGGTGTAGATCGACACCGTGAACGCGAACACCATCAGCGCCAGCATCGCCGTGTCGTGCCACAGGCTGCGCAGCTCCTTGACGCCGAGATGCCAGATGTTGGCCGCACTCGCCATCTCAGCGCCCGCCCGGCCGCCCGAAGGGCGCTGAAGCCCCCACGGGGGGCAGCGAATGGAATGAGCGTGGGGGTTCCATGTCAGCGCCCGCCCGGCCGCCCGAAGGGCGCTGAAGCCCCCTCGGGGGGCAGCGAATGGAATGAGCGCGGGGGTTCCATGTCAGCGCCCCCCCGGTCGCCCGAAGGGCGCTGACGTTCCGCTGATCGGCAGTGAGCGCTGCAGGCTTGGGATTCGCGTCACCTCAGCGCTCCTGCTTGCGCAGCAACGCCGCGCTCAACCCGATCAGCAGCGGGGTGGCCAGCGCCAGCGGCACGAAGGCCGGCGCGAGCTCGGGAAAGCCCAGCGCTTTCGAGAAGGTGCCGCGGGCGATGGTGAGGAAATGGGTCGTCGGGTAGATCTGCCCGATCCATGCCGCCGCGCCCTCGAGTGACGAGGTCGGATTGATCAGTCCGGAAAACTGCGCTGCCGGCAGCATGGTGCCGATGGTGGTGGCGAAGATCGCCGCGGTCTGGGTGCGCAGGAACGTGGACATCAGCAGCCCGAGCGCGGTCGCCGCGGCGACATAGAGCAGTGCCGCGGCCGACAGTGCGGCGAAGCTGCCCTTGAACGGCACGCCGAACACCGTGACCGCCATCGCCCAGAGCAGCACGAAGTTGAGCATCGCCAGGGCGACGTAGGGAAGCTGCTTGCCGATCAGGAACTCGAACCGGCCGACCGGGGTGACGTAGAAGTTGACGATCGAACCGAGTTCCTTTTCGCGCACCACGCTCAGCGAACTCAGCATCGCCGGGATCATCATCAGCAGCAGCGGGATCACCGCCGGCACCATCGCGACCAGGCTTTCGACGTCGGGGTTGTAGCGGAACCGGGTCTCGATCCCGGCGGCCTCGCCCGGCAGCGCGGTGGCCAGGGTCTGGCGGGCGTATTCGAGCATCCACGCCGTGTGCAGCGCCTGGAAGTAACCCGCCACCGTCTCGGCGCGCGACGGCATCGCGCCGTCGATCCAGACGCCGATCTCGGCCCGCCGGCCGTGCTGGACATCGCGGCCGAAGCCGGGCGGGATCTCGATCGCCAGGCTCAGCTCGCCGCTGCGCATGCGGCGGTCGAGCTGGGCGTAGTCGGTGATCGGGGCATGTTCGACGAAATAGCGCGAACCGGCGATGTTGCTCACGTAGTCGCGGCTGATCGCGCTCTGATCGCGGTCGAGCACGGCGTAGCGCAGGTTCTCGACGTCCATGCTGATGCCGTAGCCCATGATCAGCAGCAGGATCAGGCTGCCGGCGAGCGCCAATGTCGCCCGCACCGGATCGCGCAGCAGCTCGACGGCCTCGCGTCGGGTGAAGCTCAGCAGCCGGACCGCGCCGCGGACGAGCGCCGATCCGGCGCGGGGCCGCGGCGCCACCGACAGCCGGGCGAAGGCGGCGGCGCTTCCGGCCGGCTCGCCCGCACCCTCCGCCTGCGCGAGCCAGTCGACGAACGCCTGTTCGAGCGAGGCGGCACCGCGCTGCGCGACCAGCGACTGCGGCGATCCGGTGGCCAGCACGCGGCCGGCATGCATCAGCGCGACGCGGTCGCAGCGCATCGCCTCGTTCATGCGGTGGGTCGAGACGAAGATGGTGACGCCGTCGTTGCGCGCCAGGTCGATCATCTGCTGCCAGAACCAGTCGCGGGCGATCGGGTCGACCCCGGACGTCGGTTCGTCGAGGATCAGCAGATCGGGCTTGTGGATCATCGCCACCGCCAGCGACAGCCGCTGGCGCATCCCCAGCGGCAGCGCCGGCGGATGCTTGTCGAGTTCGGTGTCGAGGCCGAAGCGTGCCGCCATCTCGGCGACGCGGCCGGCGCGCAGCTCCGGCGGCACGTGGAACAGCCGGGCGTGCAGTTCCAGGTTCTGCCGCACCGTCAGTTCGGTGTAGAGCGAGAAGCCCTGGGTCATGTAGCCCACGCGCTTGCGCGTCTCCAGATCCTTCGGGTCGGGCAGGCGGCCGAGCACGCGCACTTCGCCGCCGCTGACCGGCAGCAGCCCGGTGAGCATCTTCATCGTCGTCGTCTTGCCGCAGCCGTTCGATCCGATGAAGCCGAAGATCTCGCCGCGTTCGATCCGCAGGTCGACATGGTCGACCGCGACGAAGTCGCCGAACCGCCGCGTCAGGCCGATGGCCTCGATGGCGCATTCTCCGGTCGCGGGCGTGGGCCGCGGCGGCAGCACGACCGCACGGTGCGATCGCGCCCGCGATTCAGGCAGCAGCCCGACGAAGGCCTGCTCCAGCGTCGTCGCCGCGGTCCGCGACCGGAGCTGCTGCGGCGTGCCCGCGGCGATCGGTCGTCCCGCGTCCATGGCGATCAGCCAGTCGAAGCGCTCGGCTTCGTCCATGTAGGCGGTGGCGACGAGCACGCTCATCGCAGGACGGCGCGCGCGCAGCTGCGCGATCAGCGTCCAGAACTGGCTGCGCGACAGCGGATCGACGCCGGTGGTCGGCTCGTCGAGGACGAGCAGGTCCGGGTCGTGCAGCAGGGCGCAGCACAGCCCGAGCTTCTGCCGCATGCCGCCCGACAGCCGGCCGGCCGCCCGGTTGCGGAACGGCGCGAGTCCGGTGGCCTGCAGCAACGCGTCGATGCGCTCGGCGCGCTGCGCCGCGGCGTAGCCGCGCAGCCGGCCGAAGAAGTCGAGGTTCTCCGTGATCGACAGCGTCGGGTAGAGGTTGCGTCCCAGTCCCTGCGGCATGTAGGCAATGCGTTCGCGCACCCGATCGCGATGGCGCGCGTCGGCCATGTCGCCGCCGAGCACCTCGACCCGCCCGCGCTGGATCGCCCGCGTTCCGGCGACCAGCGCCAGCAGGCTCGACTTGCCGACGCCGTCGGGGCCGATCAGCCCGACCGTCCGTCCCGCCGGCAGCTCGAGATCGACGTCGTCGAGCGCCAGCACCTTGCCGTAGCGCAGCGTCACGCCGGACAGCCGTGCGACTGCGGGTCGCGGCGACGCCTCGATCGAGCCGGCGTTCATTTCGGCGGCGCCGGCTGCAACGCCGCCGGCCAGGCGGTTGCACGATCGAGCCGGACGTAGGCGACGCCGGGCATGCCGCTCTTGAGTTCAGGCAGGCGCGCCGCCGCCCAGACCGGGTCGATCCGGGCCTTGACCCGGAACATCAGCTTCTGCCGCTCGTTCGCTGTCTCGACAGTCTTGGGCGTGAACTGCGCGATGCTCGACACGTAGGACACCGTCGCCGGCACCACCTGCCCGGGCAGCGCATCGAGGACGATGCGCGCGGCGTCGCCGATCGCCACCTTGCCCGAGTCGCCTTCCGGCAGGAAGAATGCCATGTAGAGACTGTCGATCTGGAGCAGGCTCAGGATCTTGCCGCCGGCAGGAAGTACCTCGCCGGGACGCGAGATGAGGTACTGCACCTGGCCGTCGACCGGCGCGCGGACGGTGCAGTCGTCGATCTCGACCTGGACGCGCCGTGCGGCCGCCTGTGCCGCACGCACCGCCGACGCCGCCTCGACCTGCTGCGAGCGCGCCGCGGCGATGGCCGCACGGGCCGCGGCGACCTGCGACTGCGCCGCGCTCAGCGCGCCACGCGAGCTGTCGACCCGGGCACGGTCGTCGTCGAGCTGCTGCTGGGCGACGCCGCCCATGCCGACCAGCGCCTTCGAGCGGGCGTATCGCGTCTCGGCCGCGGTCAGATCGCTCCGCCGCTGCACGACGCCGGCCTGTGCCACCGCGAGTTCGCTCTCGCGCAGCGAAAGCTGCGTCCCGGCCGTGGCGAGCGCATTGCGCGCGCGCTCGATCTGCGCCTGCGCCTCGGCGAGCTGGGCGTCAAGCGGGGTGGTATCCATCCGCGCCAGCACCTCGCCGGAGTGCACCGTCGCGCCTTCGCCGGGGAGAACCTGCGCCAGCCGTCCGCCCTGCCGGGTGGCGACGTCGATCTCGATCGCCTCGAGGCGGCCGTTGCCCTGCGCGAGCGCATCGCCGGGGCCGGTCGGCCGCAGGACGTACCAGCCGGCCGCCACGGCCGCAAGCGCGGCGACGAGCACGACCGCGACCAACGCCAGGCGACTTCCGGACATGCGCATTCCGCTCTCCGAGGGTTCCGGCGATCCGCCGGTTCGGGGGCCGCCTTCGATGCCTGTCGATTCTGCCTGCGGCGCCCGACGGCCACAAGCGCACGCCGCCCCGGCGGGGAGGCGCCGATCAGGGGCGCTGCAACGCCCGCTGGCGGCGCAGCGGCGTCATGCCAGGTCGCGCAGGTCGGCCACCGGCTCGCGGCCGAACGCGTCGTCCAGCAGGTGCGCGACCAGGCGTTCGGCGCAGTCGGCAGGGGAGGCGAGCTGGCCCTGCGCCTTGAGCGCGTCGAACCGCGGGCGCAGCGGGAAGGCGGCGATGGACGTCGCGCGGATCGATGCCTGCATGTCGGTGTCGATCACGCCGGGTGCGATGCTGCAGATGCGCAGGCCGGGCGTGGCGTCGAGCGCGACGGCGCGGGCATGCTGGTCGAGCGCGGCCTTGGTGGCGCAGTACACGCTCCAGCCGGCGTAGGCGTTGCGCCCTGCGCCGCTGGACACG
>JAKAIB010000197.1 GCA_021814605.1 Pseudomonadota bacterium
CCGAGAAGTCGAGCAGCAGCGCCAGGAACGGCGCGATGACCGAAATGGCCTTGATCTGGCTGTGCACCCGGGTCTGGAGGAACAGCCAGCCGGCCACCCAGAAGATCACCGACAGCACGGTCAGGTGCACCATGCCGGTCAGCAGCATCGTGTTTAGCGGCATGCCAGTGTCGACCTTGGCGACGGCCTTGACGTCCTCGTAAGTGACCAGCGGCGGGTTGTGCAGCTGCTTGCTCATCGCGGCGCTGTGGCACATCAGGCAGTGCTGGGCGATGAGGGGCTTGATGTTGGCGTCGTACTCGGCCCTGGTCTGGCCGCCGACCACCCAGTGGTCGATCGTCTGCTCGAGCTTGGGCCACTGATCCTTCGGCACGCCGGCGTTGGTCAGCATGGTCGGCAGCACCGTCTGGATCCTGCTGCCGCTACGGTTGCCGTAGTAGGAGATCTGGATGTCCTTGAGCGTCACGCCGGCTTTGCCGTCGAGCCCGGTGTGCGTGACGTAGAGATAGGCTTCCGCGACCAGCAGGCCGACGCAGACCAATACGATGAAGCCCGTATGCAGCAGCTTCTCAGGCAGGGTGAGGAGGTTGAGGGAACGCATGATCAATGACTTTGCACAATTCGAAAGGTTGTAAACGGGCTCAAGATTTGCCTATTGTCAATTGTTTTGCGCCATCCTAATGCGTAAAAACCCTTAAGTGCAATGCCTAGGTGCCGATTTCCGGAGTGCGCAACACTTTGTTTCGATTGATGTTTGCTCGACACAGCAGGGAACGCTGACCATGGGGCGGGCATTCCGCCACCGGTCGCGCCAGCGCAATCCCGTCGAAACTGCCGGACTGCCGGGCGGATGGTCGGACAGCCGGCCGAGGTTGTTTCTGCGTTGGATCAAGGGAGATGTCTGGCTGTTGCATCGCGTCGCATTTCCGCTGACGACGCGCACGATCGGGATGGCGGGCTCACCACCCTGCTCCCGCCGACGCGATCTCCCCGCCGCACGCATCCGGCGCGGCGCCTCCCTGCGCGGCAGGCCCGAACCGCGGCGCAGGGCGCGCCATCCGGTCAGCCGCGTTGTTTTGCCGCTAACCTCGCGGCTGCGGATGCCGCACACAACGAACGGGGAACCGTGATTCCCGCGCCCAGGAGACCGACACGATGACGACGAACGCCTTGCCTCTGCCCGATGCCGCCGAAGCCGCCTACGCCCGGATCGGCTGGCGCATCGTTCCGTTCCTGATCCTCTGCTACTTCGTCGCCTATCTCGACCGGGTGAACATCGGCTTCGCACAGCTGCAGATGAAGGGCGATCTCGGGTTTTCCGACGCGGTGTACGGCCTGGGCGCCGGGGTCTTCTTCCTCGGCTACTTCCTGTTCGAGGTGCCGAGCAACCTCGTCCTGCACCGCGTCGGCGCACGGGTCTGGATCGCCCGCATCATGATCACCTGGGGACTGATCTCGTCGCTGACGCTGTTCGTCACCACGCCGACCCAGTTCTATGCGATGCGCTTCCTGCTCGGCCTTGCCGAGGCCGGCTTCTTCCCCGGCATCATCCTCTATCTCACCTACTGGTATCCGGCGGCGCGGCGCAGCCAGATGACCGCCTGGTTCATGAGCGCGGTGCCCCTGTCGGGGCTGGTCGGCGGTCCGGTGTCGGGCTGGATCCTGCACCATTTCCACGGGCAGCACGGCTGGGCCGGTTGGCAGTGGCTGTTCCTGCTCGAAGGGCTGCCTGCGGTGCTGCTCGGCCTGGCGACGCTGGCCTACCTGGACAACGGCATCGAACAGGCGCGCTGGCTCGATCCGCAACAGAAGGCCCTGCTGCGGCGCGCGCTCGACGACGAGTCGCAGCGCAAGCCGGCACAGTCCGCCCTGCAGGGGCTGGCCAACCCGCGGGTCTGGCTGATGGCGTTGATCTACTTCTCGGTCGTCATCGGCCTGTACGGACTGAGCTTCTGGCTGCCGCTGCTGATCAAGACGACCGGCGTGACCGATCCGCTGACCATCGGCTGGCTGGTGGCGATTCCCTATGCCGTGTCGGCCGTGGCGATGATCGTGGTCGGCCGCAGTTCCGACCGGCGGCGCGAGCGCCGCTGGCACGTCGCGATACCGGCCCTGGCCGGCGCCGTCGGGCTGCTGCTGTCGACGCTGTGGAGCCACGACACCACGCTCGCCCTCGCTGCGCTGACGCTGGCGACGGTCGGCATCATGGTGGTACTGCCACTGTTCTGGGCATTGCCCAACGCCTTCCTCGGCGGGACTGCAGCGGCGGCGGGGATCGCGCTGATCAACGCCCTGGGCAATCTCGCCGGCTTCTTCGGGCCGTCGATCGTCGGCTGGATCAAGCACGTGACCGGCAGCGCCAACGGCGGCATCGCCGTGCTTGCCGGGTTCATGGTGCTGTGCGCCGTGCTGGTGCTCGCGGCACCGCGCGGCCAGCACGACTGAGGGTTTTGGAGGGCGCCGCGTCCGGCGAGAGCCGCAGGCGCGGCCCTCCCGGCCCGGGACGGCTTACGCCTCGACCTTGAGGCTTTGCGTGTTCTTGAGCTCGTCCATCACCGCGCACGAACGGGTGTCGCGCACGCCGGGGAGGGCCGCCAGCACCTTGGCGACGAACTCGCGATAGGCGTCCATGTCGGCGACGCGGACCTTGAGCAGATAGTCGAAGTCGCCGGTGACCATATGGCATTCCAGCACTTCGCTGCGCTCCAGGATCGCTTCCTTGAACCGGCTCCCGGCGTCGGCGACACTGCGGTCGAGGTGGACCTCGACGAACACCATCAGCCCGGCACCGAGCAGCTTCGGATTGAGCCGGCCCTCGTAGCGGAGGATGTAGCCGTCGCGGGTGAGGCGCTTGACGCGTTCCAGCACCGCGGTCGGCGACAGATGAACGAGCTGCGCCAGGCGCAGGTTGGCGATCCGGCCGTCCTGCTGCAGCAGACTCAGCAACCGGCGGTCGATGCGATCCAGGCCACCGATTTTTTCAGACATGCCGGCGCTCCTGTCGAAGGCAGGCGACGAAACGCGCCGCGTGCAGAATGTTGTTCATGATGTGGAAGTGATTGGCAAAAGATATGAAATGTGCAATTTACCGCGCAATTGTCGTTGTGTCTCGGGAGTTCCGACAGTCCTGCGGGTAAATCCTCAGACCAGCATCGGGTTTTTCCAATTGCGTCGCAGGAATGCCGTGCGTTTTGCAACTTTTACCGTGACCGCGGTTCGAGCTCCAAAGGTTCGGGCCGGTTCGGGTTCGAGCCGAGACTGTGGCGCGAGTTCGTTGTCACTGCGGCCGGCACCGCCGCTCCTGGCGCCTCCGGGGCGGCCCGCTCGTCGGCGCAAGGTTGCGCGCGTCGGCGTGGTCAGGTAAACCGTGCGCCAGTGCGACAGCGCCCTCCGCTCCGAGCCCCGACCCATGCACGCCATCGCCGCCCTCGATCAGGGAACCTCCAGCTCGCGCACGCTGATCTTCGACTTCGAGGGGCGGCTGCTCGCCTCGGCGCAACGCGAGTTCGCGCAACATTACCCGCAGCCGGGCTGGGTCGAGCACGACCCGATGGACATCTGGGCGACACAGAGCGCGACCTTCGCCGAGGCGCTGGCCCGCGCCGGATTGCGCGTCACCGATCTGGCCGCGTTGGGTATCACCAACCAGCGCGAAACCATCGTGCTATGGGAGCGCGCCACCGGCCGGCCATTGGCGAATGCCATCGTCTGGCAGGATCGCCGCACCGCGCCGGAGTGTGCCGAGCTGGTTCGCGCCGGTCGCAGCGACTGGCTGCGCGATCGCACCGGCCTGCTGCCCGACGCGTATTTCTCGGCAACCAAGCTGGCGTGGCTGCTCGACCATCTGCCGGGCGCGCGGACACGCGCCGAACACGGCGAGCTCGCCGCCGGCACGGTCGATTCCTGGCTGGTGTGGCAGCTGACCGGAGGCGCCCGCCACGTCACCGACGTCAGCAACGCCAGCCGCACCCTGCTGTGCGACATCGGCCGCGGCGATTGGGATGACGACCTGCTCGCGCTGTTCCGCGTGCCGCGGGCGCTGCTTCCCGAGATCGTCCCCAACTGCGGGCTTCTCGCGGTGGCGCGCATCGGCGGAGTCGAGGTGCCGATCACCGGCATGGCCGGCGACCAGCAGGCCGCGCTGTTCGGACAGGCCTGCCTGCAACCGGGCATGGCCAAGAACACCTACGGCACCGGCTGCTTCGCGCTGCGGCACACCGGCGAACGCCGGGTGCCGTCGCGGCACAACCTGCTGTCGACGGTGGCGTGGCGGCTCGGCGACCGCGCTCCGCTGCAATACGCGCTCGAGGGCAGCGTGTTCGTCGCCGGCGCCGCGGTGCAGTGGCTGCGCGATGGCCTCGGGATGATCGGCAGCGCGCGGGAGGCGCAGGATCTCGCCGCCGGCGTCGCCGACAGCGGCGGCGTGATGCTGGTGCCCGCGTTCACCGGGCTGGGCGCGCCGTACTGGGATCCGCAGGCGCGCGGGCTGCTGATCGGCCTGACCCGCGGCACGACGCGCGGCCATGTCGCGCGGGCCACCATCGAAAGCATGGCCTACCAGAGCGCCGACCTGCTCGGCGCGATGCAGGCCGACGTCGCGGCGCAGGGCGGTGGCGTCGATGCCTTGACCGAATTGCGGGTCGACGGCGGTGCCGCGGTCAACGATGCGCTGATGCAGTTCCAGGCCGATCTGCTCGGCGTGCCGGTGGTGCGTCCGGAGCTGGCCGAAAGCACCGCGACCGGTGCGGCCTACCTGGCGGGGATCGGCGCCGGCATCTGGCCCGACGCGGCGACCCTCGCCTCCCTGTGGCGGGCGCAGCGGCGCTTCGAACCGATGATGGCCGCCGACGAACGCGAGCAGCGCATGGCGCGGTGGCGCCGCGCGGTCGAGCGCGCCCGCGGCTGGGCCGACGACGTGGCCTGAGTCGCGGCGGCGTGCGCCGTCCTGGCGCATTGACGGCGACCGAGGCGTTGCCCCGCACGGCAGGCATGTTGTTGCGTTTGCTTGCACCTCGGGCGCGACGCCGGAGGACAATTCCCGCATCGTGCGCGCCCGACGGATCGGTGCGCGCCCAGGAGAAAGACGATGGGTGAATTCAGCATCTGGCACTGGCTGATCGTGCTGCTGATCGTGGTGATGGTGTTCGGGACCAAGAAGCTCAAGAACATGGGCAGCGACCTGGGTCAGGCGGTGCGCGGCTTCAAGGAAGGCATGCGCGAGGCCGAGGCGCCGGCGGAGAAGACCGCGGGCGACGAGGCGGCAGCGCCGCCTCCGCAGGTCGCCAACTCGGCAACGCCGGCCGCTCGCAGTGGCGCCGCGGCGCCGGCCGAGGACATCGCCTTCAAGCCGAAGGCCTGAAGGCGTTGGCGGGGCCGGTGCGCCGGTTCAGCCGCGGGCGCTGCCCGCGACCATGTCGAACAGCATCAGCCGGCATTCGATCGGGCCGTTGAACACCACGATGCGTCGCCGCGGCTTGAGCCGCAGCGCGCGGTCCCAGTGCAGGTCGGCGGCGAGCAGGCCGACGTGCCATCCGGCGAAGCGCTGCTTGAGCACCCGCGAGAGTTCGGGCGCGAACGCGTCGGCGGCGCGGCCCTGCGCTGCAATGCGTTCGTCGTAGGGCGGATTGCTGATCAGCCAGGCCGCGCAGCCGGCGGGCAGTGCGGCGGCGTCCACCGGCGGCTCCGCGTCGACCACGTCGCCCTGCCGCACCGCGATCGCCGCGCCGACCCCGGCGCGGTCGGCGTTGTCCTGGGTCATTCGCACGTTGCGCGGGTCGATGTCGGCCGCGAAGATGCGCCCGGATGGCACCGGCTGCACCGCCTGCCGGGCGGCGTCGCACAGCGCGTGCCAGGTGTCGCGGTCGAACCCCTGCAGCGCTTCGAAGCCGAAGCGGCGGTCGAGTCCGGGCGCACGGCGCGCGGCGATCTGCGCCGCCTCGATCGCGATCGTCCCCGAGCCGCACAGCGGATCGAACAGCACGTCGTCGGGCTGCCAGCCCGCCAGCCGCAGCAGGCCGGCCGCCAGGTGTTCCTTGAGCGGCGCGGCGCCGTGCTCGGTGCGCCAGCCACGCTTGAACAGTGGCTCGCCGCTGGTGTCCAGATAGAGCAGCGCCTGCG
>JAKAIB010000198.1 GCA_021814605.1 Pseudomonadota bacterium
CGTCTCTGCGCCTCCGGGCTCGAAGCGGTGGCCCAGGCGGCGCGGGCAATCCGCTGCGGCGAGGCCGACCTGATCGTCGCTGGCGGCGTCGAGAGCATGTCGCGGGCACCGTTCGTCCTCGGCAAGGCCGAGACCGCGTTCTCGCGCAGCGCGCGCATCGAGGACACCACCATCGGCTGGCGCTTCGTCAACCCGGCAATGCAGGCGCAGTACGGCATCGACTCGATGCCCGAGACCGCGGAGAACGTCGCCGCCGACTTCGGCATCGCCCGCGACGACCAGGATGCGTTCGCGCTGCGCTCGCAGCAGCGGTGCAAGGCGGCGCAGCAGGCCGGCTTCTTCGACGACGAGATCGTCCCGGTGCCCGTGCCGCGCGCCAAGGGCGCACCGATCGCCGTCACGCACGACGAGCACCCGCGCGGCGACACGACCATCGACGACCTGCACAAGCTGCGTGCGGTGGTGCGACCCGGGGGCAGCGTCACCGCCGGCAACGCCTCGGGCGTCAACGACGGCGCCTGCGCGCTGCTGATCGCCTCCGACGACGCGGTGCGGCGCTGGGGGCTGACGCCGCGGGCACGCATCGCCGGTGCGAGCAGCGCCGGGGTTGCGCCGCGCATCATGGGCATCGGTCCGGTGCCGGCGACGCGCAAGCTGCTCGACCGCATCGGCTGGTCGCTCGAGGCCATCGACACCATCGAGCTGAACGAAGCCTTCGCGGCACAGGCGCTGGCGGTCCTGCGCCAGCTCGGCCTGGCCGACGACGAACCGCGGGTCAACCCCAACGGCGGCGCAATCGCCCTCGGCCATCCGCTCGGCGCCTCGGGCGCGCGGCTGGCGCTGACCGCGCTGCGCCAGCTCGAACGCAGCGGCGGCAGACGGGCACTCGCCACGCTGTGCGTGGGCGTCGGCCAGGGCATGGCGCTGGCGCTCGAACGTCCCTAGCAACACGACCGCGCATTCACGGCGTTCGCCCGCCTCGAAGGTGCCCCGCCCACCTTCGGGGACGCTCCGACGGCATGCCCGCAGTCCCCATTCCCCAACCTTTCCCCGAACCGACATGCAAACCCCCGTCCTGCAGAGCTACCTCGCCGGCACCTGGATCGGCAGCACCCCGGCGCAGATCCTGAACGACGCGGCCACCGGCGCGCCGGTGGCGTCCACCCACGCCGAGCGCCCGGATTTCGCCGCCGCGCTCGACCACGGCCGCATCGCCGGCGTGCGCGGCCTGCTCGCGCTCGACTTCCAGGAGCGGGCGCAGCGCCTCAAGTCGCTGGCGAAGTTCCTCGGCGAGAACAAGGAGCAGCTGTACCGCTGGTCGGCCTGCACCGGGGCCACCCGCGCCGACGGCTGGATCGACATCGAGGGCGGCATCGGCACGCTGTTCGCCTATGCCTCGATCGGCGGCAACGAACTGCCCGGCGGCAACGTCGTGCACGAAGGACCCGCGGTGCCGCTGGGCAAGAAGGGACACTTCGTCGGCAGCCACATCCTGGTGCCGCGCGAAGGCGTGGCGGTGCACATCAACGCGTTCAACTTCCCGGTCTGGGGACTGCTCGAGAAGTTCGCGCCGAGCTTCCTCGCCGGCATGCCCTGCATTGCCAAGCCGGCGACCAGCACCGCGTACCTCACCGAAGCGCTGGTGCGGCTGATGTTGCAATGGGGCGGGTTGCCCGAAGGCAGCCTGCAGCTGGTCATCGGCTCGACCGGCGACCTGCTCGATCGCCTCGACGGCCAGGACGCGGTCACCTTCACCGGCTCCGCGGCAACCGCCGCGACGCTGCGTGCCAATCCCAACCTGCTCGCGCGCGGCGTGCCGTTCAACGCCGAGGCCGATTCGCTCAACAGCGCCATCCTCGCGCCGGACGTGACCGCCGACGATGCCGAGTTCGACCTGTTCGCCGACGAGGTGGCGCGCGAGATGCGGGTCAAGGCCGGGCAGAAGTGCACCGCGATCCGGCGCATCCTGGTGCCGCGCCGCCAGCTCGACGCGCTGCAGGCGCGGCTGCGCGACCGGCTGGCCGCGCTGGTGGTCGGCGACCCGCGGCAGGCCGAGGTGCAGATGGGGCCGCTGGCAAGCAAGGCGCAGCAGGCCGACGTGCGGTCGCGGCTGGACGCACTGCGGCAGGTCTGCAGCACGGTGTTCGACGGCGCCGACCTGCCGACGATGCGCGCCGCAGCCGCGGGCGACGGCGCCTTCGTCCCGCCCACGCTGCTGCTGTGCGAGCAGCCGCAGCAGGCCGAGGCCGTGCATGAGGTCGAGGTGTTCGGCCCGGTCGGCACCCTGCTGCCGTACGACGACCTCGACGAGGCGCTCGTACTGGCCGCGCGCGGCCGAGGAAGCCTGGTGACCACGATCGCCACCCGCGACCCCGCGATCGCGGCCCACGCCGCGCGGCGCGCCGCGGTCCATCATGGCCGCATTCTCGTGCTCGACGCCGAGGCCGCGGCGGAATCGACCGGCCACGGTTCGCCGCTGCCCTACCTCAAGCACGGCGGACCGGGACGCGCCGGCGGCGGCGAGGAGCTCGGCGGGGTGCGTGCGGTGCTGCACTACCTGCAGCGCGCCGCGATCCAGGGGTCGCCGACCATGGTCGGCGCGGTCGTCGGCGAATACGTCCGCGGCGGGCAGCGCATCGAGACCGAGGTGCACCCGTTCCGGCGGCACTTCGAGGACCTGCGCATCGGCGAATCGCTGCTGACCCACCGGCGCACGGTCAGCGAGGCCGACATCGTCGCGTTCGGCGGCATTTCGGGCGACTACTTCTACATGCACTTCGACGCCATCGCCGCGGCGCAGTCGCCGTTCGGACAGCGCATCGCCCACGGCTACTTCGTGCTGTCGGCCGCTGCCGGGCTGTTCGTCTCGCCGGCGCCGGGCCCGGTGCTCGCGAACTACGGGCTGGACACGCTGCGCTTCGTCAAGCCGGTCCGCATCGGCGACACCATCCGCGCCCGCCTGACCTGCAAGCGCAAGATCGACCGTCGCAAGACCGACGCGCAGGGCCGCGGCCAGGGCGTCGTGGCCTGGGACGTCGAGGTGCGCAACCAGGACGACGAACTGGTCGCGAGCTACGACATCCTCACCCTGGTCGCCAAGCGCGAGGCGGCCTGACGCAGAGCCCGGCCGTGGTCGCGCGCATGGCTCCCCTGCCCGCCCGCGAGGGATCGGCCCAAGCGGGCGACGCCCGTCGCAGCGCAGCGAACTTGCGGCGCGCGGGGGACACCTGCGTTTCAGACACCCGGCTGCGGGATCGGCGAACCGAGCCGGCGCGACAGCATCTGCGCGAAGCTCCGCAGCGTGGTCGCCAGCGGTCCGTCGGGCGTGGCGTCGAACACCACGCTCGGTCCGATCAGGGTCAGGCTCATCGCCACCCGGCCGTTGACATCGAACACCGGCGCCGCCATCGCGCTGATTCCGGCCAGGGTGCTGTCGATCGCGAGGCTGACGCCGCGGGCGCGCACCTGCGCCAATTCCGCTTCGAACTCCCGTGGCAGCGCACGCTTGCCTGCGGCACGATCGGAGCCGGCGTCGGCAAGCGCATCGAGCACGCGCTCGCGGCTCTGGAACGCGGCGAAGGCCTTGCCGGTCGCGGTGTCGCGCAGACTCGCCACGGTGCCCGGCCGCATGTGGACGTGCACCGCGCTGGGCGCCTCCTCGATCCGCACGATGGTCGGGCCGCGGTTGCCCCAAAGCGCGATCGCCGCGGTATGGCCGGTGGCCTGCGCCAGGTCGGCAAGCACCGGGGTGGCCAGGCGCACCGGGTCGTACTGCTGCAGGCTGATCAGGCCGAGTTGCAGCGCGAGCGGCCCGAGGCCGTAGCGCCCGGCCGCATCCTGCTCGATCAGCCCCAGCTTGCCGAAGCTCACCAGATAGGGATGGGCCTTGCCGGGCGCCATGTCGGCTTCCTGCGCCAGATCCTTGAGCGACAGCGCGCGCCCGACATGCGCCAATGCGAGCAACAGCCGCCCGCCGACCTCGACGCTCTGGATGCCACGCGGACCGCGGATCGGACCGTCATCGCCGGAAGTGGAGTTCATATTCAAGGGTTTATACCTATGCTAACGCGTTAGACATTGACTACGCTGCATTCAACAAAAACATTCAAGTTGAACTGGACCGCATTGTCCATCCGGAGACGACCCCATGCAGAAAACCTTCGCCTCGCAAGCCGACCTTGAAGACAAGAAGGTCACCTTCAGCCAGCTGTCCGAGCATGCCTGGGCCTACACGGCCGAGGGCGATCCGAACACCGGCGTGGTGGTCGGCGACGACGCGGTGCTGGTGGTCGACACCCAGGCCACGCCGGCCATGGCGCAGGACGTGATCCGCCACATCCGCACCGTCACCGACAAGCCGATCCGCCATGTCGTCCTCAGCCATTACCACGCGGTGCGCGTGCTCGGCGCCAGCGCCTACGGCGCCGACAACATCATCGCCAGCGACGAGACCCTGGCGCTGATCCGCGAGCGCGGCGAGCAGGACAAGGCGAGCGAGATCGGCCGGTTTCCCCGGCTGTTCCGCGCCGTCGAATCGATTCCCGCCGGGCTGACCTGGCCGAACATCACCTTCCGCGGCGAGATGACGCTGTGGCTGGGCAAGGTCGAGGTCCGGATCAGCCATCCCGGACGCGGCCACACCGCGGGCGACACCATCGTCTGGCTGCCGCAGGAGCGCACGCTGTTCTCCGGCGACCTGGTCGAGTTCAACGCCACCCCGTATGCCGGCGACGCCTACTTCCAGGACTGGCCGGGAACGCTGGACCGGCTCGCCGCGCTGGATCCGCTGCAGCTCGTTCCCGGGCGCGGCGATGCGCTGCGCGGGCGCGAGCAGGTGCAGGCCGGGCTGCGCGGCACCCGCGAGTTCGTGCAGGAGCTGTTCGCCGCGGTCCGCGCCGCCGCCGGCACCGGCGCGGACATGCGCGCCATCTACCGCCGGGTGTACGACCAGCTCAAGCCGCGCTACGGCCAATGGGTGATCTTCGACCACTGCATGCCGTTCGACGTCTCGCGCGCCTACGACGAAGCCACGCAGCATCCCGACCCGCGCATCTGGACCGCCGAGCGCGATGTCGAGATGTGGCGGCAGCTCGAAGCCTGAGGTCATCATGGCCGCCGCCTACGTCTACCCGAAGTACCCGCCCCGTCTGCCTCGCGGTGTCGTGCCCGGAGCCGGCGAGGTGCGCGCGCCGCTGGTCGTCGTCGGCGCGGGCCCGATCGGCCTCGCCGCCGCGATCGACGCCGCGCAGCGCGGCCAGGAGGTCGTGCTGCTCGACGACGACGACACCGTCAGCGTCGGCTCCCGCGGACTGTGCTACGCCAAGCGCACGATCGAGATCCTCGACCGGCTCGGCGCCGGCGACCCCGTGGTCGCCAAGGGCGTGACCTGGAACACCGGCCGGGTGTTCCACCGCGACGACGAGGTCTACCACTTCGACCTGCTCGACGCGCCCGGGCACCGGCGGCCCGGCATGGTCAACCTGCAGCAGTACTACCTCGAGGAATACCTGGTGGACCGCGCCGCGGCACTGCCCCAGGTGACGCTGTGCTGGAAGAACAAGGTGGTCGCAGCCCGCGCCGACGCCAACGGCGCGACGCTGGACGTAGAGACGCCCACCGGCGGCTACCGGCTGCGCGCCGACTGGCTGATCGTCGCCGACGGCGCCCGTAGCCCGGTGCGCAAGATGCTCGGACTCGACGCCGAAGGCCGGGTGTTCAACGACCGCTTCCTGATCGCCGACGTGGCGATGCACGCCGACTTCCCGGCGGAACGCTGGTTCTGGTTCGATCCGCCATTCCATCGCGGCCAGTCGGTGCTGCTGCACCGCCAGGCGGACGACATCTGGCGCATCGACTTCCAGCTCGGCTGGAACGCCGATCCCGACGCCGAGAAGCGTCCCGAGCACGTGATCCCGCGGATCCGCGCGATGCTCGACCACCAGGGCTACCAGGACGTCGACTTCTCGCTCGAATGGGTCAGCGTCTACACCTTCCAGTGCCGCCGCATGCCGCATTTCCGCCACGGCCGGGTGCTCTTCGCCGGCGATGCGGCGCACCAGGTGTCGCCGTTCGGCGCCCGCGGTGCGAACTCGGGCATCC
>JAKAIB010000199.1 GCA_021814605.1 Pseudomonadota bacterium
AGGCGGCCGAGGGGTGCCGCCTGGCTGGCCGCGCACGCGGTGGCGCGACCAGTGCGGGGCCCGAACCGCGGGTCGGCGCCGGCGTTTGCGGGGCAAGCCGGCCGAGCGAAAGCTCAGGCACACTATCGGCGGCGGACGGTCATTCCGACTTGCGCCCCGGAGCGCCGGGGCCGCGATCCGCCCAGACATCGAGACTCGCCCTCCGGATGCAATGAAGTCCTATCCCGTCACGCCAAATGAAGCGGCCACGCTGTTCCAGCACTGCGCCGATCGATTGCCACGCGCGATGCCCGCATCGACGCGCGCGGTGCTCTCCCGGCTGGTCGCGAGCGTCGTCGAGTTCGGCGCCGGCGATACGCTGGTGCATCTGGGCAGCAGCTTCAATGCCTTGCATCTGGTGGTCGACGGGGCCTTCAAGTCGGTGATGCTGGGCGAGGACGGGCAGCAGCAGGTCATCCACTTCTACTGGCCGTCGGAGCTGATGGCGCTGGATGCCTTCTCCAGCCGGACGCATGCGACCGATCTGGTCGCCCTGGAAACGGCGCGGGTCTATGAGTTCCCGTTCGCATCCATCGAATCCGAGGCGTTGAAGGACGCCGCCTTTTTCGAGTCGCTGCTCGGTTTCGTCTCCGACCGCCTGGTCGAGGCGGAAGGCGACCAGTTCATGCTGGGCAGCCTGCAGGCGACGCAACGCCTGGCCTTCTTCCTGACGACCACCCGCCAGGCGCGCGAACACGCGCACCTCGATGCCGTGGTGATCGACCTGCCGATGACGCGGCGGGACATCGCCAGCTACCTGGGGCTGACGACGGAGAGCGTGAGCCGGTTGCTGGGCTGGATGGAACGGCAGGCGATGATTCGCGTCGACCGTCGCCGCATCACCTTGCTCGACGCCAACCGGGTGAAGGCGCTGCTCGAGGACACGCCAGGCATGTCCCCGCTGACCAACCGGTCCGCCGCGATGCACGGCTGAAACCGGCCATCGCGGTCGGGGTGGCGCCGCCGTCCCGACCGCATCAGGACGCGGCCCCCGTGACAGCCGGGGCGCCGCACGACCCGATGCTCAGCGCTGGTAGACGATGTCGGCGCGGCGGTTTTCGGCGTAGTCCGCCGCGGTCGTTCCGAGCGCCTTGGGGCGTTCCTTGCCGAAGCTGATGGCTTCCATCTGCGCCGGGCTGGCGCCGAGCAGGGCCATGGCCTTCACCACCGCATCGGCGCGCTTCTGGCCCAGGGCCAGGTTGTATTCGCGGCTGCCGCGGGCGTCGGTGTTGCCTTGCACCTGCACATGGGCCTGCGGGTGGGCGGCGAGATACTGGGCGTTGGCCGAAATGACAGGGCGGTACTTGTCCTGGACGACGTATTTGTCGAACGCGAAATACACGCTGCGCGGGACGTCCGGAGCCGGGCCGAGGTTGTCGACCGCCGGGGCCTGGACGGCGGCGACGGCGCTCTGCGCCGGCGCGGTGGTGGCCGGAGCAGCGGCTTGCGCGGTTGGTGCGGCGGCGGTCTTGGTCGGCGTCGAGGCGCATCCGCCCAATGCCGCGGTGGCGCAGAGGGCCGCGAGCAGGGTCCAGCGATAACGGTTCATGAGTTCTCCAGCATCCAGATGGTGAGGGGTAGAAGGGTGAGCGCGTGACCCGGCATCGAGCGGCGCTCCGCGGAGCGCGCCGACGCGGCCGCCATCTTGCGGGCGGGCGCGCCTTCATGCAATGCGGGTCGCCGCATCGGCGTTGACGGCCCGGAGGTATCGAACGGCAATCGATTGTGGCAATGCGTAACCGTCACGGCCGCCATCGGCGCGGCGCACCGATCCGGGGCGGGACGAGGATTCCGGTGGTCCCGACAGGCTTCAGCGTCGGGCGACCACGACCGCTTCCGTCCCCTGGGCGAAACGGTGGATTTCCGCCGGCATGCCCGCTTCGCCGAACGCCTGCGCAATCTCTTCGGGCTGGAGGAAATGGTTGCCCTGCACGTGTTCGGAGAGGTTCTGGAACGCCAGCGCCCGGCGTGCCGGGTCGCGCAGCGCGGCGCGATCAGCTGGCCACGCCGGCTCCCAGATCACCGCGTGGCCGCCGGGCTTGAGGTTGCGCTGGAGCCAGGAGAACAGTGCGGCCGTGTCCTTCTCCCACACGTGGTGCAGCGCCCGGTTCATCGCGATCAGGTCGGCGGGTTCGTCCAGCTGCAGGTCGTGGATGTCACCGTGGACGAACTGCAGCCGTTGCGCCAGACCCTCGCGCTCGGCAAGCCGGCGCGCCTGGGCGATGTTCTCGTCGAGGCCGTCGATGCCCAGGCCGCGCAGCCCGTCGCAGCGCCGCGCGAGCGCCCGCAGGTACCAGCCGTTGCCGCAGCCGAGGTCGACGGCGAGTCCGCCGCGGGCGTTGACTTCGGCGAACGCCGGAATCGCCGGGCAGACCACGTTCTCGAACATCGATCCGAAGCTGGATTCGAGCATCGGCCCGAACCACGGCAGCACCGTCTCGCGTTCCCCGAGGACGCGCTCTCCGGGCCGTTCGCCGGTGCGCATGAACGCCGCCGCGCGTTCGGCCATGTGTGCCGACAGCACCGATTGCGCCGCCATCGGCATCAGCGTTCCCGGCGCGTCGGGGCGCATCGCGTCCCCGGTGGGCGACAGCCGGAAGCGGTCGCCGTCGGCATCCAGATAGCCGAATGCATAGGCCGCGTCGCACCAGCGCGCGACGTAGGGTGCGTCCATCCCCGCCTCGGCGGCGAGGCGGTCGGCGGGCGCGCCGCCGAGCGCGTGCAATGTGGAGAACAGGCCGTTGACCACGCCGATGAAGGCGATGTTCAGGCTCAGCGCGCCTTGCGCGTTCTGGCGGAATGCCGCCTTGAGGTCGTCGGGAGACTGGGTCTGCATGGTTCCGGTACGGGCGTGCGACGGCAGCGCGGACGGCCCGCGCCCCCGTGTTTTCGATACTTCGGAGCGTATCGGTTTTCTGCGATGATCATCGCGCCGGCATCGCAAACACCTCACCTGGATGGAGACCACAATGACCGTGAACGAAGGAACCCTGGATCGCGTGCTGCGCGTCGTCGTCGGCCTGCTGCTGATCGGACTGGCCGTGACCCATGTGATCGGCGTCTGGGGCTGGATCGGCGTGGTGCCGCTGGTCGCCGGCGCCGTCGGATTCTGTCCGCTGTATTCGATCCTCGGCATCCGCACCTGCCCGATGCGCAAGGGCTGACCCCGCCGCTCGGGCGGCCCGGCACCCCGGACGGCTCGACCGATAGGGGATGGCGGGTCGATGGCCGCGCCGGTGTCAGCCCGGCAGGTGCCCGACCTTCACGTAGATCAGGCATCCGGTCCGGCTGAACGGCGCATGCCGGCTGAGATGGGGGCTGCGGATCCACGTTCCGGCCGGATAGTCGCCGTGTTCGTCGCTGAACACGCCGTCGAGCACCAGGATCTCCTCGCCGCCCCAATGGGCGTGGTCGCGGAAGCGCGTGCCCGGTGCCCATCGCACCAGCGCGACCTGCTCCGTCGCGAACTCGTGCAGCGGCAGCACCTCCAGCCCGGCGACGAGCCCCGGCACGAACCCGGCCTGCCGGGTGTCGACGACCACGCGCGTGTCGTCGCCGGCCTGGAACTGCCGCAGTTTCACGAACAACTCGCAGCCGGCCGCCGAACGCGGCGTGTGCGACGAGCCGGGCGGATTGCGGACGTAGCTGCCGGCCGGGTACTCGCCGTGCTCGTCGGCGAAGGTACCCGACAGCACCAGGAACTCTTCCCCGAGGTCGTGCCGGTGCCCGCCGAACGCCGCACCCGGCGCATAGCGGACGATCGAGGTCGCCCGCGCAACCTCGTCGCCGATGCGGTCGAGCATCCGGCGTTCGACGCCGGGCTGCGGGGAGGCGATCCACGGCGAAGTCTGGGGTGCAATCACCACGCGAGCGGTGAAGTCGGCATTCAGTTCCATCGTTCGGGTCAGGGCGTTCGGGCGTCGAGGCGGCCAGATTAGCGGAGCCCGCCTCGAGGCGCCGGAGCGGTGGCGAAAGCCCTGCCGGCGCCATTCCCGGGGCGAGCCTGCCGTGCATTCCGGACACTGCTGCGGCACCATGGGGACGCGATCGAATCCGGCGCGTGCCGCCCTGCGCCGGATACCGTACCATTCGTTCCAGTAACTGGAGCCCGACACACCATGTCCAGACCGCGCGAATTCGACGAGTCCGCCGTGATCGATGCCTCGGTCCGCGCCTTCTGGGCCGGCGGACTGGCGCAGACCTCGGTGGACACCCTGCTGCAGACGACCGGACTGTCGCGATCGTCGCTCTATTCCTGCATCGGCAACCGCGACGAATTGCTGCGGCTGGCAGTCGAGCGCTACGTCGACCTCCAGCTTGCGGCGCTGCGCCAGCTCTTTGCCCGGCACGAGCCCGGCAAGGCGCTGGAGACCCTGTTCGTCGAGGCGGCGAGCACCAACCTCGAGGGGCGAGGCTGCCTGCTGGTCAACGGTGCCAACGAGCTGCACGACGCCGACAGCGCGAATCGCGAGGTCGTGCGCCGCGGATTCGGGCGGATCGCGGCGGAGCTGGAGAAGCTGCTGCGCGCGGCGGGACACGCCAGCCCGCGCGACGGCTGCATCGAGGCGATGGTCGCCATTGCCGGGCTGCGCACCATGCAGCGTGCCGGGCTCGGCCGCGCCGGGCTGGTCCGCGCGGCACGCCGATTCGCCGGCCTGATCGCGCCATAGCGGCCGCGGCGCCGCCGGCCCCCGAAAGGAGATACGAGATGAGCGACACCCCCTACACCCCGCCCCAGGTCTGGACGTTCAAGCCGGGAAACGGCGGCCGCTTCGCCGCGATCAACCGTCCCACCGCCGGTGCGACCCACGATGCGCCGCTGCCGGTCGGGCGGCATCCGCTGCAGCTGTATTCGCTGGCCACGCCCAATGGCGTCAAGGTCACGGTGATGCTCGAGGAGCTGCTGGCGCTCGGCCTCGAGGGCGCGGAGTACGACGCCTGGCCGATCCGCATCGATGCCGGCGACCAGTTCGGCAGCGGCTTCGTCGAGATCAATCCCAATTCCAAGATTCCCGCCCTGGTCGATCGCAGCGGGCCGGAGCCGATCCGGGTGTTCGAGTCGGGCGCGATCCTGCTCCACCTGGCCGAGAAGTTCGGCGCCTTCCTGCCGTCCGACGTGGCGGCGCGCGCCGAATGCCTGTCGTGGCTGTTCTGGCAGATGGGCAGCGCGCCCTTCCTCGGTGGTGGATTCGGGCATTTCTATGCCTACGCGCCGGTCAAGATCGAATATGCCATCGACCGCTACGCGATGGAGGTCAAGCGCCAGCTCGACGTGCTCGACCGCCGCCTCGGCCAGATGCGCCATGTCGCCGGCGACGAGTACACCATCGCCGACATCGCGATCTGGCCCTGGTACGGGCAGCTCGTGCTCGGCCAGCTCTACGGTGCGGCCGAGTTCCTGCAGGTGCAGGACTATGGCAACGTGGTGCGCTGGGCGCAGGACATCGCCGCCCGCCCCGCGGTGCAGCGCGGCCGCCGGGTCAACCGCACCTGGGGCGAGCCGCACGAACAGCTTCCCGAGCGGCACGCGGCGTCGGATTTCGATGTGCGCGGCTGACGCGCGATTGCATTCCATCCACGCAAGGAGAACAGGCATGATGCGACACGACGATCCGGTCTGGCTGATCACCGGATGTTCCTCCGGCTTCGGGCGCGAGCTCGCCCGGCTGGTGCTGGAGCGCGGCTGGCGCGCGGTGATCACGGCGCGGAACCCGTCGCAGGTGGCCGATCTGGTCGCGATCGCACCGGACCGGGCCCTGGCGCTGCCGCTGGACGTCACCCGCGCCGATCAGGTGCAGCAGGCCGTCGACGCGGCCTTGCAGCGCTTCGGCCGGATCGACACGCTGGTGAACAACGCCGGCTACGGCTACCTGGCGGCGATCGAGGAAGGCGAGGACGCGGCGGTGCGCGCGATGTTCGAGACCAATGTGTTCGGGCTTATCGCGATGACCAAGGCGGTGCTGCCCGGCATGCGCGCGCAGCGCAGCGGACTGATCGTC
>JAKAIB010000200.1 GCA_021814605.1 Pseudomonadota bacterium
GCCTGCCCGAGCGCAACGGGCTGACATACGAAGACACAAGGCCACCTGTCAGATGGCGTTGTGTCCTTGCAAGGCTGTCTCTGTCGGACACGGTGCCGGCTTTGCGCAAGCGCCCGCGCGTCCAGCGTGCACTGGATGCTCCGGTACAGTTGCACCAGCGACAGCGGGAAGAGCAAGGCCGCGGAGATGGCCCGGGCCGGTACGGCGACATGTCGCTGGCGAAGGCCGAGGAACTGCGCAGCGCGCGACGGCATCGGACGCGTCGATGAGGCCTTTGCGGTCTGTCCGGTCGCGGCGAATGTCCCCGGGACCACTGTGGCTGCCGATCGAGGGAGCGATGCAATGCACGTCACGACTGTCGGCGGCCTGGGCTGCTGGGACTGGGGTTCGGTGCGTTGGCGGTGATCGGGGCCTGCATCCTGCTCGACGGCGCCTTCAGCAAGCGGACTGCCGTCGGGGCGCATTGCCCCGCAGACCACCGGCACCGCCGCGACTGAGCCAGGAACAGTGATGCAGGGCCTTCGACCTGCGCTGTTCCGGCTCGCGCGTTCCCCGTGACGGGCCGACAACGCTTCGGCTCAATGGTCGCGATGCCACCCGCCATCGCGATGCTCCTCGCGGTGGTACCAGCGGTCGCGGAACCCCCCGTGCCAGTCACCACGCCAGCCGTCACGGTGCCAACCACGGTACTCCGGTCCGTCGTACGGCCTCGGCGCGGCGACATACTGCACCGGAGGTGGAGCCACGTAGACCGGTTGCGGCGCGACATAGACGTTGCCGACGCGACCGACGAAACCCGGCGCGCCGAATGCCACCGACCAGAACGGCTCGTCGGCATGCGCCATGGGAAGCACCGCGGCACTGGCCACCACGGCCAGCAGGATCTTGTTGAACATGGCAACTCCTTCAATGAGTGGACCGATCGGGGCGATTCACGCCGAACGGAGCGGCGGTCGCCACCCGCCCGGCAGGGAGACCCGCCGGGACGATCCGGTGTTAGTCCGCGTTCGGACCTTCCATGCTGTTTTCCAGCACCTTGCCCGTCTTGGCATCGACCCCGACCTCGTGCTCGGCCTGACCAACCTTGACGTCGAAGCTGTAGCGCAGGCCGCTGCCGCCCGTCTCGTGCTCGAGTTCCTGGTCCGTGATCCTGCCGCTTGGCAACTCTTTCAGGGCGATCTGGCGGGCCTCGGCCAGCGACACCTTGGCCTGGTTGGCGTACTGTTGGCCGGTGAACGCCTGTGCGCTCGCCGCCGCGCCCAGGCCGAGTGCGATGGCGCTTGCAGTCAGGAAGGTTTTGCTCAGTTTCATGGGAATGCTCCATCAGGGATGTGATTCGGTTCTTGATCCCGAACCGGCGCAATGGCGATTGCGTTGACCGAAGTCTCTGCGCGCAGACTTAGTTCAGACTGAGCAGCTGCAACCCGCCTTGGCTGAGCTGGAGTTCGCTGTTGCCATGGCGGTGCGACGAGTCCGGGTCGGCGCCCCGATCGACAGACAGGGCAATCGCCGCTCTGGCGGAATCCGAGCGGTCAGACGTTGATGGAGGTCGGGTCCCAAGCGCCGGGAACGGAGCCCTTCAACAGCATCGGCCGGGGGCGGCCACCCTTCCGAGGCCGGTGCGGCAGCGGGCGCCTCCGGCGGAGATGCGGCCCGCGAGTGCATCGCTCCGGTCCATCGGCCCGCGACTGTGGCACGATATGGCGCGATTCGGGCAGGATGGCGCCGCGATGCGGCTGCCGCGCCCCGGTCCCCTGATCCTTCGGAGTCCAAGATGTCAAGAATCCTTCGTTCCCTGACGGTCACCGCCGCTTTCGGCGCGCTCGGCCTTGCCGCGGTACCGGCTCATGCGGTGGGTTGCCTGTCCGGCGCCGCAGCGGGAGCCGTCGCCGGACATGTGGCAGGCCACCACGCGGTGATCGGCGCCCTGGGCGGCTGCTTCGTCGGGCACGAACTGGCCGTCAAGAAGAAGCGCGAAGCCCAGGCGAACCAGCTGATCGCCGACTACGACACGGCGCCCACGGGAAGCAGCCGCCGGGCGCATGATCTTGCCGGCATCGACAAGCTTGCGCGCGAGCACGTGACCGTGGCGCAGAAGTGGGAGGCGCAACACGGCGTGCACCCGCAGTGAGGAAAAGCCATGCGTGCGGTCGACGCACTGCGCCTCTCGGCCGAAGCACCCGGGATCGACGGGCCCCTGCTGCCCGGGATCATCTGGGGACGGGTCCCGGGTTGCGCAGCCTGGCCCCGGATCCGCGACCGGCGGATCCGGCATCGCGGATGGCGCGCGCTCGGATTGACCGTCGGCGTCGCGGCTGCCCGGATGGCGCCGCTGGTGCCGCGGGGAGTGCACGCCGCGCTGGTGTGGCCACTGGTGCTCGCGCAATATCGTGCAGCCACGGCAAGCGGCTGGCCCATGCCCGATGCGTTGTCCACCCGGCACCTGGATAGGCTCGAGGCCCTTTGGTCCAAGGTTGCGAACGCCCCGTCCGCAGTGGCGGGACTGCAGGGTGAGGCTTGGCTGCGCCGTCTGGCACTGCATGCCGATGCCGACCGCGTGAGCGCTGCGGTGGCACTCCCCGCGCTGTTCGCGGCACCGCGTGAAGGGACCGCGCTGAGCGGGTGGATCGAACGGCGGTGCCGGCGAACCTTCGGTCAGGCGGCAGTCGCCGCGGTCGCGACCGGAGCTCGCGCCATCCGCGCCGGATCCCGGAGCATCGCGCTCGTATCGATTGCCAAGGCGGTCCCCGCGTGCGTGCGTCCCACGCCATGATCACGGCATCCGCGCCGCCACATCGCATCGACCATGAGTGATGTCATTCGCGCCATTGCGCGGTTCAACGCGGGCCGCGATCCCGCGTGCCTGGCCATCAAGTATCGGGCGATGCGCGAGAGCCCCTTTGCCTTCCTGCGGGCCACCTGTCACCTCTTCTATCGCCCGCTGTCCGATGAGCGGTGGCTCTCGCGCGCCCCCGCAGCGTGGCTGTGCGGCGATCTGCATCTGGAAAACTTCGGCAGCTACAAGGGCGACAACCGATTGGCATATTTCGATCTGAACGATTTCGACGAGGCGGTGATCGGGCCATGCACCCTCGATCTCGTGCGTCTGCAGGCGAGCATCCTCGTCGCATCGGAGTCGAGCCAGGGTGATCGCCAGGCGGCGATCCGGCTGTGCAACACCTTCGTGGCGGCCTATGCCGATGCCGTCGCGCTCGGCAAGCCGTTCTGGATCGAGAGAGACAACGCGGCGGGACGCGTCCGCCAGCTCCTGGACGGACTGCGCGAACGCGCACGCCCGCGTTTTCTGGACACGCGAACGATCCGCAAGGCCGGACAGCGTCAGCTGCGCATCGATGGTCGCAAGGCCCTGCCGGCCAGCCAGGACGAACGGGAGCGCGTTGGGACGCTCGTCCGGCGCATCGCCGCCAAGGAAGGTCGTCCGGAATTCTTCGAGGTGCTCGACGTCGCGCGGCGCATCGCCGGTCTCGGAAGCCTGGGCGTGGAGCGGTACATCGTCCTCGTCCGCGGCAAGGGCTCGCCCGATGGCAACTACCTGCTCGATCTCAAACAAGCGCTGCCATCGACGCTGCCCGCGCGCCTCGTGGCCGTGCAACCGTCCTGGCGCTCCGAAGCGCACCGTGTGGTCGCCTCGATGCACCGGATGCAGGCCGTATCGATGGCCTTCCTTCGTCCGATCCAGCAGGGAAAGTCGTCCTACGTGCTCCGCGGGCTTCAGCCCGCCGAGGATCGCATCGACTTCGGCGCCATCCATCCCGCCCAAGACGGCGCGGAAGGCGTGATTCGCACCATGGGCGAACTTGTCGCATGGGCGCAGCTGCGCAGCAGCGGCCACGCCGGGTCGGCGACCGCCGACGCGCTTGGTGCATTCGTTGACTCAAAACACTGGCGGCAGGACCTGCTGGACGCGGCCAAGAGCTGCGCCGCGCAGACGCGCAAGGATTGGGAGCGCTACGTCCAGGCGTACGACGCGGGAGCATTCGGCAGCGGATAGTCGTGTCCCCCTCGACGGCATCCGGATGTCGAAGCAAGCGGCGGATCTCGCAGTTCGCGCCGGGATGGCGCAAGCCAGCGCCCGCCTTGCTCAGGCATCGGTCGCCCTGCCCGTTGCCGCGACCACCACGCTTCGCTCAGACCAATTGCAGATCCACCGGCTGGCTGCCGGGGAAGATCGCCTGGATTCCACGCATGTCGAGTCCCCACAGGCGAGCGAACAAGCCGCCAAGCAGATCGCGATCATCGGTCAGCACGGGGTAGTCGCGATTCTGGTTGAGAGTCGTCGGCGAGAGCACGACCTGCTCGCCGACGATACGTCGCCCGCGTACCGTGCCGCCCAGAACCCAATAGACGCTGCCGTGGCCGTGGTCGGTCCCGCGATTGCCGTTCTCGCGGAAGGTACGGCCGAATTCGCTGAGCACCACGACGGTGGTGTCGCTCCATGCCGGGCCCATGGCCCGCGCCAGCGCGGCGAGCCCGTCGCCGAGGGCCGCGAGCTTGTCGGCCAGCTGGCCATGCGCGCCGTTGTCCCCGGCCTCGTACACGTGGGTGTCCCAGCCGCCCACGTCGATGAAGCCCAAGTCGAAGCTGTCGCGCATCAGTCCGCCGATGCGCGCTGCTTCGGCAACGAAGCCGCGTGGCGCGACGGCGCCACGACTGGCGGCACGCATCTCGGCATTCCAATCGGATGCTTGCATGTCGCGCATCACCGTGGCCTGCACGGCGAACCCTTCGCGCACCGCCGCGGCCTGCGCCGTATCGCTCCACATCTGCTCGAGCAGCGCCTGCTGTCGCGGCGCCACGCCGCCACGACCGGCCTGCGCCACGGCCATGTTTGGCACCCGCTGCGGTCCGCGCAGCGACAGCGGCAACTGCGCGCTAAAGGCCATCGGCCGGGCACGTCCGCCGAGCTGCTGCAACAGGCGGTTGAGAAAGCCGTCGTTGAAGTCGTGCGGGTCGGCTCCCTGACCGAGTTCGATGTGGTCCTGCGTCTCGAAGTGGCTGCGACTCAGGTCGCGCGTACCGGCGAACGGCACGAAGGCAAGCTGGCCGGCCTGCCAAAGCGGCAGCAGACTCGTATGCAGCGACGGATGCAGGGCCCAGTCGGCATCGAGCGCCATCGCTCCGCCCGCGCCGCTGCCCGGCCGCGGTACCGCGATATTCGGCCGCGATTCATAGTAGAAGTCGCTCGCGTACGGCACGAGCACGTTGGTCGCGTCATAGGCGCCGCGCAGGAAGACCAGGATGAACTTCGGCCCTCCTGGCGCAGGCGCGGCCCAGAGTGTCCCCATCGGCAGGGCGAGCGCTGCCGCGGCGGCTTGCAGCAATTGACGACGTTGCATGATGACCCTCTCCTTGAAGGCAGCGACAGTCGCTACTGGCTCATGAATTCAGGCGACGCCAGCCACAGTGCGTTCCAGCGGACGCGGCTGCCGGCTCGGGCGAGCACTTGCAGCGTCGTCCGACTGAGCGAGGACTCTGCGGCCAGGAACACCGCGCTCCTCGACAGCTCCGGCGGCGGGCGGCGCGGCGCCAGCATGGCCTCCGCTCCCGCGGGGCTGTCGAGTCCGGGCGGCGGCGGTGCGAACAGCGCGGGCGCGCCCGAACCCAATTGCTGTGCAATCCGGAAGCGCGTGGTCAGCTGCCCGGGACTGTTCCAGGCGTCGCCGTCGAGCGGATAGCCGTCCGGCGTGGTCCGCCCGTCCAGCGGCTCGCCCAATCCGGCCAACATGCCGAGTATCGGCACGGGATTGTCGATCACACGGCCGTCGAAGCTGGCGCGCACCGCCGAGATCACGTAGCGCGTCGGATCCTTGAATTGGGGCCGTGCGAGACTCGCCACGAACTGCGGACTCGTATACATGGTGCGCAGCACCGCAGCGACGTCGCCGTCCGTGTGTCTCCAGGTGCGCACCATC
>JAKAIB010000201.1 GCA_021814605.1 Pseudomonadota bacterium
GCCAGATGCACGTTGAATCCGGCCCAGAGTGCCGAGCCGCCGGTTTCCGCGGGAATGGCGGCGGCGAACGCGTCGGCCTTGGCCTCGAGCGCCTGCGCGGCCTTCATCAGCAGGGCGCGGCGCGCGCCGGGACCGAGCGCGGACCAGGCGGGAAAGGCCTGCGCCGCGGCCTCGACGGCTGCAACCGCGTCGGCCGGGGTGGCCGCCGGCGCAACCGTGGCCACGCTGCCGTCGAGCGGGTTGCGGCGCTCGAAGGTGGCGCCGCCGGTGGCCGGTGTCTTGCGGCCGTTGATCAGCATCGAAATCGTTGTCATCGCGTCTCCTTGTCTGTTGGTCTAGAACCCGTGGATCTGGCAGAGCACGTTGGAATACATGCCGCCGTCCACCGGGATGTTGCTGCCACGAATCCACCCGGAATCGTCCGAGAGCAGGAAGGCGACGACCGGTGCGATGTCGTCGGGCCGGCCGGGACGATCCATTGTGCGCATGTCTTCTTCGGCGCGCGCACCCAGGGTTTCGAGAAAGTCCTTCAGGATCGGCGTCTCGACCGGACCCGGGCTGACCGCGTTCATCCGGATGCCGCGGGCACGCCAGGTCCAGCGGTTCTGCATGGTCCAGACGATCAGCGCCTCTTTCGAGAAGAAGTAGCTGCGCGCCCCTTCGATGCCATGGGCCTTGCAGAACGTCGGCACCGCGTCGAAGTCCAGTTCCGCGCTGGCGTCGATTGCCGGCTTGGCGTCGGCCCAGCCCAATCCGGCAAGCGAGGCCAGGTTGACGATCGCGGCGCCGTCGGCCAGCTTCGGGATCAGGCGGGTGGTCAGGTGTTTGAGGCCCACCAGGTTGACCGCCACCACCATCTCGGGTGGTCGCGTCGGCGGCAGACCGGCGATGTTCGCCAGCCCGTCCAGTCCGTCCGGCAAGGCGTCGACCAGTTGGTCGATCGACGCGCGGTCGGACAGATCGGCCCGGATGAAGCGTCCGACCGGAGTCGACGGTCGGTTGATGTCCACCGCCACGACGTCGGCGCCACGCGCCGCGAGCAGCGCGGCGGTCTTGGCGCCGATGCCCGAGGCGGCTCCGGTGACGACGATGGTCTTGCCCTGCAGCATGTAGCCTCCTCGTGCTTCGGCGCGGCGTCCTTGGATCGGCGCCGGCCAGGGTTGCCGATGTGCCCTGCGTGAGCGGTCGCGCCGACGGCAACGACGACCGCTCCTGCCGCCGCTATTCCGGCTGCGGCTTGCTCATGACACGCGTCAGCGTCCGCGGAAACCGGAGGTGGTAGCCGATCGGAATCAGCCGTACCGGAAAGCGGCCTTCGACGGCGCCCCAGATGCCCTTGGGGAACAGCAGCGCGAAGCCGACCGCGAGCCCGCCGAGGCCGATGAGGTAGGCCACTCCGGTGGAGCCGAAATACGTTTCGGCGAGGAAGAACAGCACCGCGCCGATCACCGGACCCTCGAACGTGCCGAGCCCGCCCACGACCGTCATGAACAGCATGTAGGCGGTCCACTGCGGGCCGAAATAGGTGGCGGGCTGGAAGGTGACGGACTGCGCCAGCCAGACCGCGCCGGCGGCCGCGCAACCCACGGCAGAGAGCAGGAACAGCACGTTCTTGCTGCGGAACACGTCGACCCCGATCGAGGCGGCGGCGGTGTCGTCGTCGCGGATGGCCTGCAGCGAGGCGCCGATGCGCCCGCGCAGCAGGAAGAACAGGGTCGCCAGCACCACGACCAGCAGCGCCAGTGCGCTCCAGTAGGTGAACGCGCGCCGGGCATCGGGTGCGTAGGCGTTGATCGCGATCAGCGAGGTGCCGGTTTCACCCTGGGTGATGGGGTCGATGGTCACCAGCAGGTGCAGCAACTCCGCAAGGACCCACATGCCGATGGCGAACTCGCCGCCGCGCAGGCGCAGCATCACCTGCCCGATCGGAATCGCGACCAGGCCGACGAGCACGACCGCCAGCGCCAGCGCGGCGTAGACGTTCATGCCCGTGGCCGACAGCCGGATGAGGGCATACGCCCCCAGCCCGAAGAAGGCCTGCTGGCCGATCGACACCAGGCCGCCGTATCCAGCCAGCGCATTCCACATGCAGGCCAGCAGCACGTAGACGAACAGCACGGTGAGCCGGTCGATGGCCTCCGCGCCGAACATCAGCGGACCGAAGGCCAGCGCCACGACGAGCAGGCCCAGCAGCGCCGAGAACCCGATCGACTGCGGAGTCCAGCGCAGGACGGCGATGCCCTCGGTATCGCGAGCGGTAGGTTTCATGCTGTGGCTCCACTGGATCGGGTCGGGAGGATGGCCCGCAGGCGCAGGTTGCGGAAATGGCCGCGATAGACCTTGAGCACCAGGATGACGAGGAACACCGCGTGTCCGGCGATGAGGAAGCCGATGGGGTTGATCTGGGCCCCCAGGCTTTGCGCCACGCCCAGGACGATGCCGCCCAGCAGCGTTCCCCACAGCGAGCCTTCCCCGCCGATGACCACGGTTTCGAACGCGAAGATCAGCTGCGTCGCGCCGGCGTAGGGGGTGAACGTGGCGCGCATGGCCATGAAGGCGCCGGCGACGGTGATCAGGACCAGCGAGATCGCGGTCGCGGCCGTGTAGACGGCGCGCGAGTCGATCCCGATCAGATCGATCGCCTCCGCGTCCTCGGCGGTCGCGCGGATGGCCCGGCCGATCCCGGTGCGCGACAGCACCAGCTGCAGCCCGCCGAGCAGCACCAGCGCCGTGGCGAAGGTCAGCGCATCGAGCTGGGAGACGTACAGGTTGCCGACCACGTTCCAGCTCGAATACGACAGCATCCCGATGTTCGGGGCCAGCGACTGGGTGTCGGCGCCGAAGCGCAGGAACAGCAGGTTGTCGATGACGATCGACAGCCCGAACGTGGCGAGGATCGGAACCAGGAACCCGCCCCGCATGCTGGGTTGCAGGATCACGCGGTTGAACAGCCAGCCGACGAGCACCATCGGCGGTATCGCCAGCGCAACGGCCAGCACGACGTTGGACGTGACGTGCTGCACGATGACGAGGATGAGGTAGGCGGCGAGCACCGCCAGGCTGCCGTGCGCGAGGTTGACGATGCGCATCACGCCGAACAGGAACGACAGGCCGCTGGCGAGCATGGCGTAGTAGCCGCCGAGCAGCAGTCCCTGGATGATCTGGTTGAGGATCTGCATGTCAGGCCTCTCGGCGGGCAGGCCCCAGCGGGGCTTGCGCCCCTGCGGGGGCGGGCGAAGGAAGGAAATAGGGGAGCGGTTTCAACTTAATGCACCGTTTCGCGTCCGAGTCCGAAATAGGCGTCGAGGATCTGCTCGCGCGTGACTTCGCCGGTGTTGCCCTGCAGCGGGATCGAACCCTCGAGCATGCACATCACGCGACGCGAGAACTTCAGCGCGCGACCGAGATCCTGTTCGACGAGGATGATGGTCGTTCCCGTTGCGACCAGCGTCTGCAGCGACTGGTAGACCTGATCGACGGCGATGGGCGACAGACCCAGCGAGATCTCGTCGAGCAGCAGCACGCGGGGGTTGGTCATGAGCGCACGCGCGATCGAGGCCGCCTGCTGCTGGCCGCCCGAAAGCTGGCCGGCGGGGCTGCGCAGCTTGGGCTTGAGCTGCGGGAAGGCGTCGAGCACGGTGTCGAGGTTCCACGAACCCGGGCGCGCGCGGATCGCGGCGACGCGCAGGTTGTCCTCGACCGTCATCGACCCGAACAGCCGACGACCTTCGGGAACCATGGCGATGCCCAGATGCACCCGGGCGGCGGCGCGCAGACCGGTGACGTCGACGCCGTCGAACACGATGTGCCCCGAATGTGGTGCGTGAACGCCGGCGATGGTCCGCAGCAGCGTGGTCTTGCCGGCGCCGTTGGCGCCGACCAGCGCGAGGATGTCGCCCTGATCGCAGTCGAACGACACCGCGTTCACTGCGCGCAACAGTCCGTGGCGCGCATCGATGGATTGGATGGACAGCAGACTCATTCCGGCATGCTTCCCAGATAGGCTTCGATCACGGCCGAATCGCGCATCACCGTGGCCGGCTCTCCGTCGGCGATGATGCGGCCGGCGTCCATGCAGACGAGACGAGACACCACCCGCAGCAGGGCGTGCACGATGTGCTCGATCCACACGATGGTGACGCCGCGGTCCAGCACCTCGCGGATGATGTCGACCAGTTCATGCGTCTCGCCGTCGGTCAAGCCGCCGCCGATTTCGTCGAGCAGCAGCACCTTCGGATCCGTGGCCAGTGCGCGCGCCATTTCCAGGCGCTTGCGGTCAAGCAGTCCGAGGGTATTGGCGCGACGGTTCGCCACCGGCAGCATGCGGCACAGCGCGAGCGCGTCCAGGCAGATGTCGTCGGCGGCCTTGCCCTTGCGGTTCGCGCCCACTTCGGCGGCGACGTGCAGGTTCTCGAACACCGTCATGCCGCCGAAAGGCCGCGGAACCTGGTGCGAGCGGGCAATCCCCAGGCGGCAGCGCTCGGCGGCGTGCAGCGACGTCACGTCGCGGCCCTCGAAATGGACGCTGCCGCCGTTCGGGCGGTAGGCGCCCGACAGCACGTTGAACAGCGTCGTCTTTCCCGCGCCGTTGGGCCCGACGATGCCGATGGCCTGGCCGCGCGGCACGACCAGATCGACACCCTCGAGCACGGTCAGCGCACCGAAGCGCTTGCCCACCCCGCGCGCCGCGAGGATGGGCGACGACTCGGCGGCCGCAACCTCGCGACGCAGCGGATCGGTCATCACACCCGGCGCCTCAGGCGTAGGGAAGAAGCTTCGCCTGGACGGGGACGTGGGGATCGCAAGCATGTTCGATGGTCACCAGATCGAGGGGGAAGCGGCTGCCGGGCTTGGTCTTCACCCACTGCGCGCCGATGAGCGGGGTGGTTGCAACGTTGGGCACCGGCCCCTTGGGGAAATTGACCCGCCCGATGGTGGTCACCACGTCGAGCGTGCCGAGCGCCTTGGCGACCGCGGCCTTGTTCTTGGGATTGCCGCTGTTCTTCAGCGCGGCGAAGCCCGCATCGATCAGCGACATCGTCGCGCCGAGCTGCTGGGTCCACTGCTTGCCGGTGGAGCTCTGATACGCGTCGGTGAGCTGCAGCGAGTTCATTCCGGTGACCGGCGAGGCGTAAGGAAACACCGGACACCAGTACGCGCCCGTCGTCATTCCCAGGCCCAGTCCCGCGAGTGCCTGGATGTCGGAGGGAAACTCGCCGAACTTGGCCGGGGTGCAGATCTTGAGCGACCGCGCCAGTCCCTGCTGGGCCGCTTGACGCATGAACACGATGAAGTCGCTGGGAATCGGCGCGGCGGTCAGGATCTCGATACCGGCCGATTTGAACTTCGCGATCTGCGCCGAGTAGTCGGTGGTCCCGTCCTGGTATGCCCCGGGGTCGACGACACTGAACCCGGCTTTCTGAAGTTCCGGCACGAGGTGGGCCCGGAGGGCGTTGCCGTCGGCGTCATTCGGATAGAGCACTCCGACCTTCTTGTTGGTCGACAGTCCGCGCCAGATCGAGACGTACATCTCGGCGAACTGCGCGGTGCCGAAGCAGAAGTGATAGGTCCACCGAAACGGCGAAGGCTGCCCGGGCTTGCCGCCGCGACCGAAGTACCACGACTCCCACGGTTCGATGGTCGACAGGCAGGGCACGCCAGCGGCCTCGCAGGCGTCGGCGACCGGGTTCACCACTTCCGGCGTGGAGGTGGTCAACATGAGGTCGATCTTCTGGCCGTTGATCAGGTCCTTGGCGAGCTGGCTGGCGCGCGACGGGTCGGACTGGGTGTCGCGTGCGATCAGCTCGAACGCCCAGGCCTTGCCGCCGACCTGGATCTTGCCGCCGGTCTTCTTGCGCACCAGGTCCAGCACGAAGGGATCGGACTGGCCGAATCCGGCCAGCGGCCCGGTCAGCGGGCTGATGAAGCCGA
>JAKAIB010000010.1 GCA_021814605.1 Pseudomonadota bacterium
CCAGCGACGCGTCGACCGGCGGCAGCGCCGGGATCGACACCGCCGGCATGGCAGCCGCCGCAGCCGGCGCTGCCTTGACGGGAACCGGCGGCGCCGACAGCGCCTGGAGCACGTCGCCCTTGGTCACGCGACCGCCACGTCCGGTCCCGGCGACATCCGCGGCGCGCATTCCCTGCTCGGCGAGCAGCTTCGCCGCCGCGGGCATCGCCACCGCGGCAGCCGCCGCGGGTGCGGGTGCCGCCGGGGCCGCTGCGGGAGCCGCCGCCGGAGCCGCCGCGGCCGGCTGTGCCTGCGGTTTGGCCGCGGTGTCGATGGTCGCGATGACTTCGTCGCTCGTCACCGACGCGCCGTCGTCCTTGACGATCTGCGACATCACGCCCGCTGCCGGAGCGGGGACTTCGAGCACGACCTTGTCGGTTTCGATTTCGATCAGGATCTCGTCCTGCGCGACCGCCTCGCCGGGTCGCTTCTTCCAGTTGAGCAACGCGGCCTCGGCCACGGATTCGGAGAGTTGGGGAACCTTGACTTCGATGAGCGCCATGATGGGTGTTGGGTCTTGTTTGCGCGCTGGCTGCGCGAGTTGTGAACGTGGATTGCCGGGAGCGCTGCGGAGGGCGGCCCGATGGCCGTCCTCCGCGGCGGCACCGCTCAGCGAGTCAGGACGAATCCCTTGAGCTTGCCGAACGCGGTCGCGATCAGCTCCTTCTGCTGCTCGGCATGCTTGGCGTAGTAGCCCACCGCGGTCGATGCCGAAGCCGCCCGGCCGGCATAGGCGAGCCGCTGGCCTTCGAGCATGTTCTCGTGAATGTGATGCTGCACGAAGAACCAAGCCCCCTGGTTCTGCGGCTCGTCCTGGCACCAGACGATGTCGCGAGCGTTCGGGTAGCGCTTGATCTCTGCCGCGAACGCCTTGTGCGGGAACGGATAGATCTGCTCGATCCGGACGATGGCAACGTCGTCCGCCTTGCGCTCGGTGCGAGCCGCCAGCAGGTCGTAGTAGACCCGCCCGCTGCAGGCGATCACCCGCTTGACCTTCGCCGCGTCGATGTCCTCGACCTCGGGCAGCACCACCTCGAACCGGCCATTGGCCAGATCGGACAGCGCCGACTTGGCCTGCGGATGCCGCAGCAGCGACTTCGGCGTCATGATGACCAGCGGCTTGCGGAACGGACGGATCATCTGCCGCCGCAGCAGGTGGAAGATCTGCGCCGGGTTGGTCGGCTGGCAGACCTGCATGTTGGTCTCGGCGCACAACTGCAGGTAGCGCTCCAGCCGCGCCGACGAGTGCTCCGGACCCTGCCCTTCGTAGCCGTGCGGCAGCATCAGCGTCAGCCCGCTGGCACGGCCCCACTTGACCTCGCCCGCCGAGATGAACTGGTCGATCAGCACCTGGGCGCCATTGGCGAAGTCGCCGAACTGTGCCTCCCAGATCACCAGGGTGTGCGGATCGGCGGTGGAATAGCCGTATTCGAAGCCCAGCACCGCCTCCTCGGACAGGATCGAATCGATCACCTTGAACGGCGCCTGTCCCTCGGCCACGTTCTGCAGCGGGATGTAGGTTCCGACGTCCCACTTTTCGCGGTTCTGGTCGTGCAGCACGGCATGGCGATGGCTGAACGTGCCGCGACCACTGTCCTCGCCCGACAGCCGCACCGGGAAGCCATTGGCGACCAGCGACGCGAATGCCAGATGCTCGCCCATGCCCCAGTCGAGCGGCAGTTCGCCGCGACCCATCTTCGCCCGGTCGGCAAGCACCTTCTCGACCAGCGGATGCACCTTGAAGCTCGGCGGCACGGTGGTGATGCGCTCGGCCAGCCGCTTGAGCTCGGTCATCGGCAGCGCCGTGTCGGCGTTGTCGGTCCAGCGACGCCCCAGGTACGGCGTCCAGTCGACGGCATACTTGCTGCGGTAGTTGGTCAGCACCGGTTCAAGGCTGCTGACGCCGGACTCCATCTCGGCGCGGAATTCGTGCACCATCTGCTCGGCGTCGTCGGCCGTCAGCACCCCCTGGCTGACCAGTCGGTCGGCATAGACCTTGCGCGATCCCGGATGCGCCACGATCTTCTTGTACATCAGCGGCTGGGTCACCGCCGGCGTGTCCTGTTCGTTGTGGCCGAGCTTGCGGAAGCAGACGATGTCGACCACGACGTCGTGGCGGAACTGCTTGCGGTAGTCGAGCGCCAGGCTGGTCGCGAACGCCACGCTCTCCGGATCGTCGCCGTTGACGTGCAGGATAGGCGCCTCGATCATCTTCGCCACGTCGGTGCAATACAGCGTCGAGCGCGTATCGCGCGGGTCCGACGTGGTGAAGCCGATCTGGTTGTTGATCACGATGTGCACCGTGCCACCCGTGGTGTAGCCGCGGGTCTGCGCCAGCGCCAGCGTCTCCATCACCACGCCCTGGCCGGCGAACGATGCGTCACCGTGCACCAGCACCGGCAGCACCGTCTCGCCCAGCACGTCGCCGCGCCGGTCGATGCGTGCCCGGGTCGAGCCTTCGACCACCGGGTTGACGATTTCCAGGTGCGACGGGTTGAACGCCAGGCTCAGGTGCACCGGGCCGCCGGGGGTGGAGACGTCACTGGAGAACCCTTGGTGGTACTTGACGTCACCCGACGGCAGGTCGTCGGCATGCTTGCCCTCGAATTCGTCGAACAGATCGCGTGGCCGCTTGCCCAGGGTGTTGACCAGCACGTTGAGCCGGCCGCGGTGCGCCATGCCGATCACCACTTCCTGGATTCCCAGTGTCCCGGCGCGCTGCACCACCGTGTCCATCGACACGATGAAGCTCTCCCCGCCTTCCAGCGAAAAGCGCTTCTGCCCCACGTACTTGGTCGCGAGATACCGCTCCAGCCCCTCGGCCGCGGTCAACCGCTCGAGCAGATGCTTTTTGGTCTCGGCGTCGATCGCCGGGCGGGTACGGGTCGATTCAAGCCGCTGCTGCCACCAGCGCTTCTGGTCCTGGTCGCTGAGGTACATGAACTCGGCGCCGATCGATCCGCAGTAGGTTTCGCGCAGATTGTTCAGCAGTTCGCGCAGCGACAGATTCTCGCTGTCGAAGAAGGTGTTGCTGACGTTGAACACCGTCTCGAGGTCGGCGTCGGTGAATCCGTAGAACGACGGTTCGAGATCCGGAATCTCCGGCCGCTCGGCGCGCTTGAGCGGATCGAGATCGGCCCAGCGCACGCCGACGTTGCGGTAGGCGGCGATCAGTTGCTGCGCAGCGACGCGCTTGCGCGCCAGATCGGTGCCGGCGACTGCCTGCAGGGTGCGGATCGGGCCGGATTTCGCGCGCTCAGCGAAGGCGGAGACCACCGGGGCATGGGGCACGTCGCGGGCATTGCTGCCGTCGAGCGCGGGGACATGCTGGAGCGCATCGAAATACTCGCGCCAGTGGTCGGGAACGGAACCGGGATTGGAAAGATAGCTCTCGTACAGTTCTTCAACGTACGGGGCATTGCCGCCGAACAGGTACGAGTTGGCGCGGAATTTCTGCAACAACATAGACGCTCACAGTCTGCCGGGTCTCCCGGCGCTCAGTGGGAAATCATCCTTCCGCGGCTCGGGCATCCCGATTGGCGGATTGCGGCTTGAGTCAAAGAAGGGCCTGGGCCGATTGCTTCCGGAAATCCTCGACTCCAGAAGGTGGGGCTTGGTGACACTCTAGCACGCGTTTTTGACGCAACGCAAAACCAAAACGCAACGATAGTTTTCCGCCCGAGGGAGAGCCGGACGCTGCCCGACGCGTCGGCGCCACGCATTCGCGGGCTGCCCATCGCGGCACGCGCCGACCACAATCCCGAGGCCAGTCAGGCGACCGGGGCCTGCACCGCGCCGGCCGCAGACAACAGGATCTCGACCATGCCCGCCCTCACGCAGCGTATCCGCCCGTTCGCCCTGATGCTCTCGATTTGCGCGGTCCAGGCCCTCGCCGCGTGTGGCGGCGGAGGAGGCGCCACGCCAACGACCACCGGCGGTTCGGGAACGACGACCACGGGCGGCACGTCACCCGCCGGATCGCCATCGAGCACGGGCACGAGCGGCACCGTGGACGTGGTGGCGCACACCTTCAAAGCCAACGCCACGGGCTCAGGCTCTTCGCCGATGACCACACCGGCGATCACCACGCCGGGCGCCGGATCGCTCATCCTCGTCCAGGTGCTGACCCAGAATCCGGGCACGTTCGCCGGGCTGAGCGACAACAAGGGCAACCATTACGTGGAAATCGGGACGCCGCAGACCTATGCCGGCGGCGCGGGGAGCGAACTGTTCGCCTGTCCCGACGCGGTTGGCGGCCCGGGCCACACGTGGACCCTGACGAAGCCGCCCGGCTACGAAACGAACGAGGCATCCATCTACGTCGTCGTCCTCGCCGGCTCCAGCGGCGTCGGGAACTGGAGCTACAGCGGCTCCTCCGCCTATGGCGGCGCGCCGATCACGACCACCGCGTCCAACAGCGTGGTGGTGTCGTTCTGGGGGCCGGCCGACTACACGGGCGCCGTGAATACGTATACGCCTCCACCAGGATGGATCAAGGGGGACTCGAACGTGAACTCCGCCAACGAGACTACCGGTGCCGATGCCTGGACCAGCGTGGCGGCAGCCGGAAGCCCCGTCGATCCCATCTGGTCCGCAGCGACGGCGATCACCAACCCGACCGGTTCGATGTGGCTGGTCGAGGCCAAACCCTGAGGCACTGCGTCAGCCGTCGCGCCACAACCAGGCAGCGCCCCGCACCCCGGACGAATCGCCGTGCCGTGCCGGCAGGAGGCGCGTCCGCACCGTATCGGAAAACACCCACGCGCCCCAGCGCAGCGGGATTTCGGCGTACAGCTCGGCCACGTTGCTCATCCCGCCGCCCAGCACGACCACTTCCGGATCGAGCAGGTTGATCACCGAGGCAAGCGCGCGCGCGAGGCGATCGCAGTAGCGGACGAAGCTGGCCCGCGCCGCCGAATCGCCGGCGCGCATCGCCGCGATGATCTCGGGGGCCGACATTCCGCCGCCGGCCCGGGCACGATGGTCGGCCGCGAAGCCCGGCCCGCTGAGCCAGGTCTCGACACAGCCGCGCTGGCCGCACCAGCACGCCGGCCCGGGACTCTCGCGCCAGGCGACGGGCAGGCGCGCCCACGGCAGCGGGTTGTGCCCCCATTCGCCGCCGATCGCGTTCGCGCCCAGCCAGTCGCGGCCGTCGATGGCGATTCCGGCACCGACTCCGGTGCCGAGGATGGCGGCGAACACCACACGGCTGCCGCTTCCGGCGCCGTCGACCGCCTCGCTCACCGCGAGGCAGTTGGCGTCGTTGCGCAATCGCACCGGCCGCTGCAGGGTACGTTCGAGGTCGGCAAGAAATGGCGTGCCGTTGAGCACCGTCGAGTTGGCATTGCGGATCAGGCCCGTCAGCGGAGAGACCGACCCGGGGATCGCCACCCCGACCGGCCGCGGCGCTGCGGTGCAACTCCCGAGATGCGAATCGGCACGCCGCACCAGCGCGGCGATGGTCCCCAGGATGCCGCGATAGTCGCCCTGCGGCGTCGGCAAGCGCTCGCGCAGCAGCAGCCGGCCATCACGATCGAGTGCGGCGATCTCGATCTTGGTACCGCCGAGATCGATGCCGATCAGCGCATCCGGGTAGAACGGCGCGTCGGGCATGGTGTCGCCGGCATCCGCCGCTCAGCGGATGAGCTGGACGCTGGCAACGCCGAATCCCTGGAGCGGTCCGAGCGGATTGCGTGTCGCCTCGACGGTCGAGATGTCCGGCTGCCCGCCCCAGAGCTTGTAGACGACGTGGCCGTCGACGATCAGCAACAGCATGTCGAATCGCCAGCCGGTCGTCGTCGTCTCGCGGCGGAAGTCGAGAAAGTCGAGCCAGAAATTGCCGACGCGCTTGCGGTCGATGTGCTGCTGATCGATCTCGTAGCCGCGACACGCCGCCTGCGCATTGAGACAGTCGCGGATGCCTGGATCGAGAACGACGTCGCTTCCCGACGGCGGCAGCAGCCTGCGGATGATGTCCGAATAGTTCAGCAACGTGACGTTCGGCGTGACCGCCGGATCGATGCCGAGTCCGCGCAGCGTCGCGACCGAAGTCTTGTACGGCTCGATGCGGTCGAACGCCGCCTGTGCCTGAACGTAGCTGCCGAACGGCCGATCCGACAACGCCTTGCCGTGCGGCAACAACGAGGCGCAGCCACCGATCCCGACTATCGCCACGGCGACCGAAAGAAACCGCAAGGTTCTGCGCATCACACTCTCCGCGTCGATGATCCCGTCCGTCTGCCGGGAGTCGAGTGTACCGCCCGCACCGTGCACGATTGCCACGCCGTCCGCCGCCGGCAACCCATCCGGCCCGGTCGATGGACGGCGTCGGCGGGAATCGGATCCCTGGTGCGCCCTCCCGCCGCGACGCTTCGAGCCGGCGGCTCCTAAAATCCCCCGTTTGCCCCGACGACGGGCCGCCACCGGCATTGCCGGCATGCGCGCCGACCGCCCCGCCGCCATCCACTGCTGTGCCTGAACCCATGACCGACCTGGCCAAATCGTTTGAACCCAAGGACATCGAAGCCCGCTGGAGCGCGCGCTGGGAGGAGCTCGGACTGTTCGCCCCGACGACAGACGCCGACAGACCGTCGTTCTGCGTCCAACTGCCCCCGCCCAACGTCACCGGCACGCTCCATATGGGCCATGCGTTCAACCAGACGGTGATGGACGCACTGACCCGCTACCACCGGATGCGCGGCTTCAACACCCTCTGGGTGCCCGGGACCGACCATGCCGGCATCGCCACCCAGATCGTGGTCGAGCGCCAGCTTCAGTCGCAGGGCATCAGCCGCCACGACCTCGGCCGCGACGCCTTCGTCCAGAAGGTCTGGGAGTGGCGCCACCAGTCCGGCGACACCATCACGCGCCAGATGCGCCGCATGGGCGACTCCGTGAGCTGGGACCACGAATACTTCACGATGGACGACAAGCTGTCGAAGGTCGTCGTCGAGACCTTCGTGCGGCTCTACGAACAGGGGTTGATCTATCGCGGCAAGCGCCTCGTGAACTGGGATCCGGTGCTCAAGAGCGCGGTCAGCGATCTGGAGGTCGAAAGCCAGGAGCACGACGGCTTCATGTGGCACATCCTCTACCCCTTCAGCGACGGGCCGATCGACGGCGTGCGCGGCATGCACATCGCCACCACCCGTCCCGAGACCATGATGGCCGACGGCGCGCTGGCGGTGCATCCGGACGACGAGCGCTACGCCAGGTTCGTCGGCAAGTACGTCGACCTGCCGCTGTGCGACCGCAGGATCCCGATCATCGCCGACAGTTTCGTCGAGCGCGACTTCGGCTCGGGCTGCGTGAAGATCACCGGTGCGCACGACTTCAACGACTATGCCTGCGCGCTACGCCATGACATCCCGCTGATCACCATTTTCACCGACGATGCGCACATCAACGACAACGGTCCGGCCGCCTACCGCGGATTGGACCGCTACGCCGCGCGCAAGGCGTTGCTGAGGGATCTCGAAGCCGGCGGCTTCCTCGAGAAGGCGGTGCCGCACAAGAACATGGTGCCGGTCTGCGCACGGACCGGCCAGATCGTCGAACCGATGCTGACCGACCAGTGGTTCGTGGCCACCACCAAGCCCGGCCCCGACGGTCGAAGCATCGCGCAGAAGGCCGTCGACGCGGTCGCCTCGGGCGAGGTGACGTTCGTTCCCGAGAACTGGGTCAATACCTACAACCAATGGATGGGCAACATCCAGGACTGGTGCATCTCCCGCCAGCTCTGGTGGGGGCACCAGATTCCCGCTTGGTACGGCGAAAACGGCGAGATCTTCGTGGCCCGCAACGAGGCCGAGGCGCGCGACAAGGCCTCGGCCGCCGGCTACAACTTCTCGCTCACCCGCGATCCGGACGTGCTCGACACGTGGTACTCCTCGGCGCTGGTGCCGTTCTCGACCATGGGTTGGCCGGCGCACACGCCGGAGATGGACCTGTTCCTGCCGTCGTCGGTGCTGGTCACCGGATTCGACATCATCTTCTTCTGGGTGGCGCGGATGATCATGATGACCACCCATTTCACCGGAAAGGTCCCGTTCCGCCATGTCTACATCCACGGCCTGGTGCTGGACGCCCATGGCAAGAAGATGAGCAAGTCCGAGGGCAACGTCCTCGATCCGGTGGACCTGATCGACGGCATCGAGCTCGCGCCGCTGCTCGACAAGCGCACCACGGGCCTGCGCAAGCCGGAGACCGCGCCGGCCGTGCGCAAGGCGACCGAGAAGGAGTTCCCCGACGGCATTCCGGCCTACGGCGCCGACGCGCTGCGCTTCACCTTCGCGTCGATGGCGACGCTGGGGCGCAACATCAATTTCGACACCAAGCGCTGCGAGGGCTACCGCAACTTCTGCAACAAGCTGTGGAACGCCACCCGCTTCGTGCTGATGCAGGTGCAGGATCTGAGCGACTTCGATCGCGGCCTGGGCGACTGCAATGCCAGTTGCGGCCCCGAGGGCTACATGCACTTCTCCGCCGCCGACCGCTGGATCGTGTCGCTGCTGCAGCGTGTCGAGCAGCAGGTCGAACAAGGTTTCGCTGACTACCGGCTCGACTTCGTCGCGCAGGCCATCTACCAGTTCGTCTGGGACGAATACTGCGACTGGTACCTGGAAATTGCCAAGACGCAGATCGCCAACGGCACGCCGCAGCAGCAGCGCGCCGCCCGGCGGACCTTGGTGCGGACCCTCGAGACGGTGCTGCGTCTCGCCCATCCGGTCATGCCCTTCATCACCGAGGAGCTGTGGCAGAAGGTGGCGCCGCTCGCCGGGCGCGCCGGCAGTTCGATCTGCGTCGGGCCCTACCCCAAAGCACAGCCCGACAAGATCGATTCGGTGGCCGAGGCGGAAATCGCCGCGTTCAAGCAGTTGGTCGACGCCTGCCGCAATCTGCGCGGCGAGCTTGGCGTCTCGCCCGGCACCCGGCTGCCGCTCCTCGTCTTCGGCGATGCCGCACCGGTCGAGCGCAACGGCAGTGCGCTGCAGGCGCTGGCACGGATTTCCGAAATCCGCCGACTGCAATCGGAATCCGACTGGACCCGAGCCACGCAGTCTGCCCCGACGACGCTGGTCGGCGACACGCGCATCGCGCTGTTCATCGAAGTCGACATCGCGGCGGAACGCGAACGCCTGGGAAAGGAGGCCGCGCGACTCGAAGGGGAAATCACCAAGTCTCGTGGCAAGCTCGACAACGCCAGCTTCGTCGACCGGGCGCCGCCCGCGGTGGTCGAGCAGGAGCGGCAGCGCCTGCGCGACTTCACGGCGGCGCTGGACAAAGTGCGCGAGCAGCTCGACCGGCTGCGCGCGCCGACCGAAGCCAATTGACCGGAGACGGGCCGGCGCCGCCCATGAAAAAGGCCTGCATGGCATTCACCATGCAGGCCCGACGAATCACCAAGAGCGAGCGCTCAGGCCGCCTTGCCCTCGAGCGGCGGGGGAAAGTCCACCAATTCGCGTAGCGTCTTCCCCGGCTTGAAGTGCGGAATCCGCTTCTCCGGCACGGCGACCTGCTCACCCGAGCGCGGATTGCGGCCGATCCGCGCCGGCCGATGGCTGACGCTGAAGCTGCCGAAACCGCGGATCTCGACCCGATGCCCATCGTCGAGCGCCTGTGCCAGCGCGTCGAGAATGGTCTTGACCGACAGTTCCGCATCGCGATGCGCGAGTTGCGGGAACTGTGCGGACAGCTGTTCGACGAGATCGGAACGGGTCATGGCGGATTAGCGAAAGGCGCGGCAGCGCGGCGGGAAACCGCCTGCCGCCGCACGAACGCGGCAGGATGTTGAGACCTCAGGCGCTCTTGTCCATCTTGGCGCGCAGCAGCGCACCGAGGTTGGTCGTGCCGGTAGCTTCACGCTGCTCGCCTGCCAGCCGATCCATCGCCTCCTGCTGCTCGGCGGCTTCCTTGGCTTTGATCGACAGCTGGACGTTGCGGGTCTTGCGATCGATGTTGATGACCACCGTCGAGACCTTGTCGCCTTCCTTCAGCACATTCCGAGCGTCCTCGACCCGTTCACGCGAGATCTCCGAGGCACGGATATACCCTTCGATGTCGTTGCCAAGATCGACCGTAGCGCCCTTCGGATCGACGGTCTTGATCGTGCCCTCGACGATCTTGCCCTTGTCGTTGAGCGCGGCGAAGGACATGAACGGATCGTCGGCCATCTGCTTGACGCCGAGAGAGATCCGCTCGCGTTCGATGTCAATCGCCAGCACCACGGCCTCGACGTCCTGGCCCTTCTTGTAGTTGCGGACCTCGGCCTCGCCGGTGTCGTTCCACGACAGGTCGGACAGGTGGATCAAGCCGTCGATACCGCCAGGCAGGCCGATGAACACGCCGAAATCGGTGATCGACTTGACCGGACCGGACACGCGGTCGCCACGCTTGTGGTTGGCGGCGAACTCGTCCCACGGATTCGGACGGCACTGCTTCATGCCGAGGCTGATGCGCCGACGATCTTCGTCGATTTCCAGCACCTGGACTTCCACCTCGTCACCGAGCTGCACCACCTTGCTCGGCGCGACATTCTTGTTGGTCCAGTCCATTTCGGAGACGTGCACCAAGCCTTCGATGCCCGGCTCGATCTCCACGAAGGCGCCGTATTCAGCAATATTCGTGACCTTGCCGAACAGGCGGGTGCCGGCCGGATAGCGGCGCGACACACCGAGCCACGGATCGTCGCCCATCTGCTTCAGGCCGAGCGAAACGCGTCCCTTCTCGGCGTCGAACTTGAGCACCTTGGCGGTGAGTTCCTGCCCCGGAGTGACGACTTCGCTGGGATGACGCACCCGGCGCCAAGCCAGGTCGGTGATGTGCAGCAGGCCGTCGATCCCGCCGAGATCGACGAACGCGCCGTAGTCGGTGATGTTCTTGACCACGCCGGTGACGATTGCGCCTTCCTTGAGCGTCTCGAGCAGCTTGGCGCGCTCTTCGCCCTGGCTGGCTTCGACCACGGCACGACGCGACAACACGACGTTGTTGCGCTTGCGGTCGAGCTTGATGACCTTGAACTCCAGGGTCTTGCCCTCGTAGGGGGTCGTGTCCTTGACCGGACGGGTGTCGAGCAGCGAACCCGGCAGGAACGCGCGGATGCCGTTGACCATCACGGTCAGGCCACCCTTGACCTTGCCGGTGGTCGTGCCTTCGACGAACTCGCCGGTTTCCAGCGCCTTTTCGAGCGCCAGCCAGGATGCCAGCCGCTTGGCCTTGTCGCGCGACAGCACGGTGTCGCCGCGGCCGTTCTCGAGCGCGTCGATCGCGACGGACACGAAATCGCCGACATGGACGTCTGCTTCGCCCTGGTCGTTGCGGAATTCTTCGATCGGGATGTAGGCGTCGGACTTCAGTCCGGCGTTGACCACGACGTAGTTCTGATCCACGGCAACAACTTCGGCGCTGATGACTTCGCCGGCGCGCATGTCGCGCGATTGCAGGGATTCTTCAAACAGTGCGGCAAACGATTCACCGGCAGCAGCACTAGGAGCGGCAGAGGACATTGAGAGAAACCTTCAAACCACGGGACATCGTCCGTGGGGTTGGAGTCAAAGAAAGCACCGAACACCCCGGAGACGCTGATCCACGCGCCGGACGGACCCGAACGATGGAACGCGACTCCCGCGCATTCAGCAGCGGGAACGCCAGAACTGCAGGACAACCTCGACCGTTTGCTCCAGGCTCAGATCGGTGCTGTCAAGCCGCTTGGCGTCGTCTGCGGGCTTCAACGCCGCGACGGCGCGCTGACTGTCGCGCGCATCGCGTGCCTGAAGGTCCGCAAAAACATTATCCAGTATAGCGGGAATCCCTTGGGAAATCAATTGCTTATAGCGCCGCTCCGCGCGACTCTGCGCGCTCGCGGTCAGAAACACCTTCAATTCGGCATCGGGAAAGACGACCGTGCCCATGTCGCGCCCGTCGGCGACCAACCCAGGGGCACGACGGAAGCTGCGCTGCAGCGCGAACAGCGCGTCGCGCACTCGGGGCAACGCGGCAATGGTCGATGCCGCGGCGCCGACAGCTTCGGTCCGCAATTCGGCGGCGGGAAGCAGCCGTCCTTCGAAATGCACGCCGTCCTCGCCGAACGCCACGGGAAGCCGCGCCGCAAGTTCAGCCAGCGCCGGGGCGTCGTCGAGCGGCGTCCCCAGGCGCAGCGCCTGCCAGGCGACGAGACGGTAGAGGACCCCGGAATCGAGACTGGCGAATCCGAGTGCCGCAGCGACCTGCGTGGCGATGCTTCCCTTGCCCGACGCCGTCGGGCCGTCGATGGCGATAACCGGGACGGAACGACCAATGCGCGCGAAATCGGCGAAATAGGCCGGGTAGGTCTTTGCGACGCAATCCGGATCGACGATGCGGATATCGGCGTCGCCAAAGCTGGCGAGCGAGAAGCACATCGCCATGCGGTGGTCGTCATAGGTGGCGATCGCTGCACTGCGCCAGGTGGTGATCGGATGCACCCGCAGCCAGTCCGCGCCCGCCTCGACCTGCGCGCCAAGCTTGGCCAGCTCGGTGGCCATTGCCGCAATGCGGTCGGTCTCCTTCACGCGCCAACTGCCGATGCCGGTCAAGGTCGTCGGTTCGGCCGCGAACAGCGCAGTCATCGCGAGGGTCATTGCCGCATCCGGGATCGCGATGCAGTCGATCGTGCCGCCCCGCAGCGCGTCCACGCCGGACTGGAGGCCGCAGGTCTCGATGTAGTCGTCGCCCCAGCGCACCGCGGCACCGAGCGCCTCGAGCGCCCGAGCGAATCCGACGTCGCCCTGGATGCTGTCGCGCCCCACGCCTTCGACGCGGACCGGCGCGCCTCGGCCGTGACGCTGCCCGAGCACACCGGCGGCAAGAAAATACGAGGCGGACGATGCGTCCCCCTCGACGGCGATTGCTCCCGGGCTGCGCAGCCGGCTGCCAGCCGGAATGACGAACCGCTGCCAGCCCTCGCGCCGGACTTCGACGCCAAACCGGCGCAGCAGATTCAGGGTGATGTCGACGTACGGCTTGGAGATCAGCTCGCCCTGCACGGCGATCGAAATGTCGTGCGTCGCGGCCTTGAGCGGCAGCGCCAGCAGCAGAGCGGTCAGGAACTGGCTCGATACGTCGCCGCGGACCGCGACCTCGCCGTCGAGTCGGAACGCCGCGGCGCCGATATGCAGCGGCGGATAGCCGGTGTTGCCGGCATAGTCGACGCGGCAGCCGAAACCGCGCAGCGCATCGACCAGATCGCCGATGGGACGCTCGTGCATGCGCGGCACGCCGCGCAGCCGGTAATCGCCGCCGAGCAGCGCCAGCGCTGCCGTCAGCGGACGGATCGCCGTCCCGGCATTGCCGAGGAACAGATCGGCACTCGCCGATGGAAACCGGCCCGAGCCGCCCTGCACCCGAGCGCGTGTGCCCTCGCGCTCCACGGCAATGCCCAGCGCATCCAGGGCCTGCAGCATCACCCGGGTGTCGTCGGAGTCGAGCAGCCCGGTGACTTCGGTGTGTCCTTCGGCAAGCGCGGCAAGAAGCAGAACCCGATTGGAGATGCTTTTCGATCCGGGCAGCCGCACGGACCCGCCGGCACCGATCAGAGGCGGCAGATCAAGATACTCAGGTTTCATCGTCCGCCTGCGTGGGTGCCGCCCAGCCGTGCCGGATCTGGCTGGCGCGACGGATCAGCGCCTCCACCGCGGTCCAGTTGCCCTGCCGTGCCTGCGCCTCGAATCCGGCAAGTGCCTGCTTGTAGAGTTGCAGCTGGCGCAGCACTTCATCGCGATTGGCCTGCAGGATGTCGCGCCACATGTGCGGATCGCCGCCGGCGATGCGGCTGAAGTCGCGGAATCCCGGCCCGGCGAGCTGGAGATAGGCGCTGCCCTGCGGTTGGCTGCTGAGCGCGTAGACGTAGGCGAAGGCGAGCAGATGCGGCAGATGGCTGACTGCGGCGAAGGCCGCGTCGTGCTCTTCGGGCGCCATCACCGAGACAATGCCGCCAATCCCCTCCCAGACCTGGATCGCGATGTCGACCAGATCGGACGAGTTCGCCGCCAGCGGCGTGACGACCACCCGCCGGCCGTCGAACAGACCGGCTTCGGCGAACTGCACCCCGCTCTTCTCCTTCCCCGCAATCGGGTGGCAGGGGACGAATTGGCTCTGCCGCGATCCCAGTTGCGCCGCTGCAGCGTGGGCGACATTCGCCTTGGTGCTGCCGACATCCATGATCAGCGCATGCGACTCGACACCATGACGGATCTGCTTGAGCAGGTCGGCGGTCGACACCACCGGCACCGCGAGCACAACCAGGTCGGCGCCGTTGACCGCGCGCAGCGCCGAATCCGCCTCTTCGTCGATCACGCCGCGTCGCAGCGCGAGCCGCGTCGTCGACGGCGACTTGCTGTAGCCAACGATGTGCTTGGCGAGATTCGCCCGCCGCGCGGCCAGCGCGAACGAGCCGCCGATCAGGCCGCAACCGAGAACGGCCAGCCGCTCAAACTGCACCGCACCCTGCGTCTCGTCCGCACCCGCGCCGATCACCGTATCCATGCGCTCAGTCGTCCGCGAAATGCGCGCGCAGCGCAGCGATGCAGGCGGCATTCTCCGCCTCGGTTCCGATGGAGATCCGCAACCATTGGGGCAACCCGTAGTTGTCGACCGGGCGCGCAATCACCCCGCGGCGCAACAGCGCCTGGTTGACACGTGCACCAGCGCGGTCGTCATCGCCGACCTGAACCAGCACGAAATTGCCCTGCGACGGCAGGTACCGCAACCCGAGGGATGCGAAAGCTGCCGTCAGCTGCACATAGCCGGCACGGTTGATCGCGTAGGACTGATCCAGGAACTCCTGGTCGTCGAGCGCCGCAAGCGCCGCCGCCTGGGCAACCGTGCTGGTATTGAATGCCGAACGCACCCGGTTGAGCACGTCGGTCAGCGCCGGCTGCGCCACGCCGTACCCAATGCGCAGTCCCGCCAGGCCGTAGGCCTTGGAGAAGGTCCGCGACACGATGAGGTTCGGGAACTCGCCAACCCAGGCCATGCTGTCGTACCGCAGCGCCGGTTCGATGTAGTCGACGTAGGCCTCGTCGAGGACGACCGCGATATGCGGCGGCACGGCGCCGAGGAAACGATGCAGCACATCGCCCGTGGCGAAGCTGCCGGTCGGGTTGTTCGGGTTGGCGACATAGATCAGGCGGGTCTTCGGCGTGATCGCACGCAGCATGGCGTCGAAGTCGTGGCCGTAGTCATGATCGGCGACCACCTGATGCTGCGCGCCAACGCCCTGGATCGCCTGGGTGTAGACGATGAAGCTGTAGCGCGAGTACATGCCGGCGTCGGCATCGGTGAGCAACGCCCGCGCCGCCATTTCGAGGATGTCGCTCGATCCGTGCCCGAGCGTGACCCATTCCGCGGGAACGCCCAGCTTGCGCGCCAGCGCCTGCTTCAATGCGTAGCCGTCGTTGTCGGGGTAGCGCGGGTTGTCTGTCAAGGTCGCGCAGATCGCATCGCGCGCCTTGGGCGACATGCCCAGCGGATTCTCGTTCGATGCCAGTTTGACGATACGCGCCGGGTCGAGCCCGAACTCGCGTGCAACCTCCGCGATCGGCTTGCCACCGACATACGGGGAAATCGAACGCACATAGCCGGTTCCCCAGCCGGTCTGCTGTTCTGCGGTCTGCTGCATGAGGCGTTCCTTCAAGGTCGAATGTGAAACCCGCGTCAGGACTGTCCGGCGTCCTTGTCGATCGGATACGAGCCCAGGCACTTGTACATCGCGCATGCGGCCTGCAATTCGGCCAGCGCGGCAGCAACCCGGGGTTCGTCCTGATGACCTTCGATGTCGATGTAGAAGGCGTACTCCCAATTCCCGGATCTGGCTGGACGCGATTCGAATCGGCTCATGCTGACGCCGTGCTCGGCCAGCGGCTTGAGCAGTTCATACACCGCCCCGGCGCGATTGGGCACCGACAGGATGAGGCTGGTCCGGTCGGCGCCTGTCGGCGCCGGCTGCACCGCGCCAAGCACGACGAACCGCGTCCGGTTCTGCGCTTCGTCCTGGATCGCGCGCGCCGCGACGTGCAGGCCGTACAGCGCCGCCGCCTGCTCGCTCGCGATCGCCGCCAGCATCGGGTCGCCTGCCGCGAGTCGTGCGCCCTCGGCATTGCTCGCCACCGGCCGGAGTTCGGCGTCGGGGAGATGCTGGCGCAGCCAACCCGCGCATTGCGCCAGCGCCTGCGGATGCGCCGCGACCGCCCGGATGCCGTTCAGGTCGGGTGATTGCCGCAGCAGGAAATGCCGCACCGGGAGGCTGATCTCGCCGCAGATATGCACCGGATGCGCGAGCAGCAGATCCATGTTGCGGGCAACCGCCCCTTCGGTACTGTTCTCCACCGGAACCACGGCGAATTCGCATTCACCGCCGAGGTGGCTGCGGAATACTTCGTCGACGTTGACGCAGGGCTGGCCCTGCGCGCTCGACCCGAAGAAACGCTGTGCCGCCTGCTCGCTGAATGTCCCGGCCGGGCCCAGGTAGGCCACGCGCTGCGGCGCCTCGAGCGCGCGACAGGCCGACATGATCTCGCGCCAGATGGCGCTGACTCCGGCCTCGCGAAGCGGTCCGCCGTTCTGCTCGCGCACCTTGCCAATGACTTCGCGTTCGCGCTCCGGGCGGAACACCGGCAACCCCAGCCGCTGCTTGATGTGACCGATCTCCTGCGCCGCGCGGGCCCGCTGGTTGAGCAGGTCGAGGATCTGCCGGTCGATGGCGTCGATGCGCTCGCGCCAGGGGGTAAGGTCGTCGGACGTGCCGTGAGTCATGGGGTTCAGGCGTGGCGGGATTCGAACTCGCGCAGGTATGCGACCAGCGCCTGCACGCCGTCGAGCGGCATGGCGTTGTAGATCGAGGCGCGCATGCCGCCGACGGTCTTGTGGCCCTTGAGTTGCAACAGCCCGGCTTGTTCGGCGCCGTGCAGGAATCCCGCGTTGAGTTCCGCATCGCGCAGATGGAACGGGACGTTCATGCGCGAACGGCAATCCGGCGCCACGCGGGTCTGATAGAAGGTCGAGGCGTCGAGCGTGTCATACAGCAGCCGGGCCTTGGCGACGTTGCGCGCCTCGACCGCGGCGAGCCCGGTCAATCCGTCGTACTGCTGCCGCTTGATCCATTGCAGCACCAGCCCGGCGATGTAGATCGCATAGGTCGGCGGCGTGTTGTACATGGAATGGCTGGCCGCGACCTGGGCGTAATCGAACGCAGTCGGACACGACGCGACGGCGTGGCCGAGCAGATCGCGCCGGACGATCACCAGCGTCAGTCCGGCCGGCCCGATGTTCTTCTGCGCCCCGGCGTAGATGCAACCGTAGCGGGACACGTCGATCTGGCGCGACAGGATGTGCGACGACATGTCGGCGACCAGCGGCACGCCCTGGCCGTCCGGAACGAAGTGGAACTCGACGCCATCGATGGTTTCGTTGGTGCAGACGTGCAGGTACCGGGCATCGCGACGGATGCTCCAGGTCGACGGGTCCGGAATGCCGCCGTAGCCCTGCTCGCGCGTGTTGGCGCTCAGATGGACGTCGCAAAACTTGCGCGCCTCCAGCTGGCTCTTCTGCGACCACGAGCCGGTGACCACGTAGTCGGCCTTCTCGCCGTGCGACAGGTTGAGCGGAACGATGGCATTCTCGGCGAGCGCGCCGCCCTGCATGAACAGCACCGCGTAGTCATCGGGCACGCCCAGCAGTTCGCGCAGATCCGCCTCGGCCTGGGCGATGATGGATTCGAACTGCGGGCCACGATGGCTCATCTCCATCACGCTCATGCCGCTGCCGCGCCAGTCGAGCATCTCGTCGGCGGCCTGCCGCAGCACCTCTTCCGGGATTGCCGCCGGGCCCGCCGAGAAGTTGTACGGACGCCGCATCATGACGCCGCCCCGTCCGCGGCCGGATCCGATTCGCCCTCCGCCGTCTCCCCGTCGTCTGCACCCTCGTCGGGCTCGGTGACCGGCTGGACCTGGATGAGCTGCGCGCCTTCGTCGAGGGCGATCAGCGTCACGCCCTGCGTCGCCCGGCCGAGTTCTCGGATTTCCTCGACCCGGGTCCGGACCAGCACGCCGGTATCCGTAATCAGCATGATCTCGTCGCTCGCCCGGACCAGACAGGCAGCCACCACCTTGCCGTTGCGCTCCGACGTCTGGATCGCGATCATCCCCTTCGTCCCGCGGCCATGCCGGGTGTATTCGGCGATCGGCGTGCGCTTGCCATAGCCGTTCTCGGTCGCGGTGAGCACGCTCTGTGTCTCGTCTTCCGCCACCAGCAGCGCGATCACCGCCTGCCCCGTCTCGAGCTGCATGCCGCGCACACCCCGGGCTTCGCGTCCCATCGGCCGGACGTCGGCCTCGTCGAACCGCACCGCCTTGCCGGCATCGGAGAACAGCATCACGTCGTGCTGGCCGTCGGTGATCGCCGCGCCGATCAGGTAGTCGTCCTCGTCCAGCGCGACGGCGATGATGCCGGCGGTCCGACGGTTCGCAAACGCGGTCAGCGGGGTCTTCTTCACCGTCCCGCGCGCAGTGGCCATGAAGACGAAATGTTCCTCGTCGAAGGTCTTGACCGGGAGCACCGCCGTGACCTTCTCTCCGGACTGCAACGGGAACAGATTGACCAGCGGCTTGCCGCGCGAGCCGCGCCCGCCCATCGGCGCTTCGTACACCTTCATCCAGTAGACGCGGCCGCGGTTGGAGAAGCACAGCAGCATGTCATGGGTATTGGCGACGAACAGCTGCTCGATCCAGTCATCCTCCTTGGTGCTGGTGGCGAGCTTGCCGCGGCCGCCGCGGCGCTGCGCGCGATACTCGGCCAGCGGCTGGCTCTTGATGTAACCGGAATGCGAGATCGTGACCACCAGGTCCTGCGGCGTGATCAGGTCCTCGACGTCGATCTCCTGCGCGTTGTGCTCGATCTGCGATCGCCGCGGATCGCCGAATTCGGCGCGCAGCGCAGTGAACTCCGCGGCAATGATTTCCGTCATGCGCTCGGGCTTGGCGAGGATATCCAGCAGATCGGCAATCACCGCCATCACATCCTTGTATTCGCCGACGATCTTGTCCTGCTCCAGGCCGGTCAGCCGCTGCAGTCGCATCTGCAGGATTTCCTGCGCCTGCGTGTCGCTGAGGTAATAGCCCTCCGGCTTCAGTCCGAAGCGCGGATCGAGATCTTCCGGCTGGAACGCCGTGATGTCGCCCTCCACCCGAGCGAGCATCGCCCGTGCCTCGCCCGGCTCCCAGACCTGCGCCAGCAGTCGTTCCTTCGCGACCGGCGGCGTCGGCGCGGCCTTGATCAGTTCGATCATCCGGTCGACGTTGGCCAACGCCACGGCGAGGCCTTCGAGCACGTGCCCGCGTTCGCGCGCCTTGCGCAGGTCGAACACCGTCCGCCGCGTCACGATCTCGCGCCGGTGCGAGAGGAACGCGGCGATCATTTCCTTCAGGTTGAGCAGCCGCGGCTGACCGTCGACCAGCGCCACCATGTTCACCCCGAAGGTGTCCTGCAACTGGGTCTGCTTGTAGAGGTTGTTGAGCACCACCTCGGGAACTTCGCCGCGCTTGAGCTCGATGACCACCCGCATGCCCGACTTGTCGGACTCGTCCTGGATGTGGCTGATCCCCTCGAGCTTCTTTTCCTGCACCAGCTCGGCGATGCGCTCGAGCAGCGTGCGCTTGTTCACCTGGTAGGGAATCTCGTCGACCACGATGGCCTGGCGCTGGCCCTTCTCGAGATCCTCGAAGTGGCAACGCGCGCGCATCACCACCCGGCCGCGACCCGTGCGATACGCGTCGCGCACGCCGGAGGTGCCATAGATGATTCCGGCGGTCGGGAAGTCGGGCGCCGGGACACGTTCGATCAAATCCTCGATCGTCGCCTCGGGATGACGCAGCAGATGCAGGCAGGCATCGAGCACCTCGCCGAGGTTGTGCGGGGGGATGTTGGTTGCCATCCCGACCGCGATCCCGGCCGATCCGTTGATCAGCAGGTTGGGAAGCCGCGCCGGAAGCAGCAGCGGCTCCTGCTCGGAGCCGTCGTAGTTGGGGCCGAAATCGACCGTTTCCTTGTCGATATCGGCGAGCATCTCGTGCGCGATCTTCGACAGCCGGATTTCGGTGTAACGCATCGCCGCTGCGTTGTCGCCATCCACCGATCCGAAGTTCCCCTGGCCATCCACCAGCATGTAGCGCAGCGAGAAGTCCTGCGCCATGCGCACGATCGTGTCGTACACCGACTGGTCGCCGTGCGGGTGATATTTACCGATGACATCGCCGACGATGCGCGCCGACTTCTTGTAGGGCCGGTTCCAGGCGTTGCTGAGTTCGTGCATCGCATAGAGCACGCGGCGATGGACCGGCTTGAGGCCGTCGCGTACGTCCGGGAGCGCCCTTCCCACGATCACGCTCATCGCGTAGTCGAGGTAGGAGCGGCGCATTTCCGCTTCGAGACTGATCGGTAGGGTTTCTTTGGCGAAAACGGACATGTGGATGACTGCGATCTGTTCGAAGGCCGGGCATGCAGCCGGCGCGGCCGGCCAGAGACGTGCAGGCCTCCGGTCGATCGGCTTGCGTCGCAGGCTGAATCAATCGATTGATGTTAGCAGCCCGATCGGCCGATTCAGGCTCGGACACCGCGGCGCTGCACACGCGTCGCAGCCCTGTCGCCGCCGCGAGATTCTTCCGGCGCGAGCGGTCGGCACGCTGCTCTGACTGCGAAGCAGAGCGACGAAAAAAGACCGGCCAATGGCCGGTCTTTGATATACCGGCCCGGCTGCTGCCGGGCGGGCTGCGCCCCGTCAGATGGGACGAATTGCGGAAGCCTGTGGCCCCTTGGGGCCCTGCTTCACGGTGAACTCCACGCGCTGGTTTTCCTGCAGGGTGCGGAAACCCTTGGCTTGGATTTCGGAAAAGTGGGCGAACAGGTCCTCGCCACCTTCATCGGGCTTGATGAAACCGAAGCCCTTGGACTCGTTAAACCATTTCACAGTACCGGTAGCCATGAATCAACCTTTAAAGAATTAGGAAAAGTGCAAATCTTGGACAAGCCCGGTACATCACAACCGTGGAACCGCATGCCTTCGCGCAAGGAAAAGGCAAGGCCCTTGTCTCGACCGCGTTGTGGACTATACACGGAATCTGCAATCGTGCACGGCAAAACCGCGGATCGACCGCCGCTCGGACACGGGGGAGCCGATTTGGCCGAGCGAATGCGAGGACAATGCGAAGCTTCCTGCATCCGCGTCCCGGGCGCTGCATCGCCCGCGGCCCCTGGCGGCCGCAACCCGGCGCCCCCCCGCTGCGATCTCGATCGGACGCGAAGAACACAGAATAATCCATTGTTTTTATGCATGTTTTTCGAGGCTTCAACCACCGCGCTCTGGCCGGTCGCAACGCATTGACGATCGGAAACTTCGATGGCGTCCATCGCGGCCACCAGGCAATACTGCGCAATCTGATCGATGTCGCACGACGGCGACAGCTTGTGCCGACGTTGCTGACATTCGAGCCCCATCCGCGTGATTTTTTTGCAACATTGCGCCGATCGCCGGATTCCGCGCCGCCGCACATCTCGACCTTGCGCGACAAGCTCGGCGCGTTGAGTGATTGCGGCGTCGGCCAGGTCGTGGTGCTGCGCTTCGATCAGCGGCTCGCAAACCTGACCGCGGAGGACTTCATCCGGCAGGTCGTCACCGCTGGCCTGCGCGCCGAGTATGTCCTGGTGGGCGACGATTTTCGCTTCGGTGCCGGACGTGCCGGCAACTTCGCCCTGCTGCAATCCATGGGGAAGACCCTGGGGTTCGACGCGGAACAGATGCCACCGGTCACCGAAACGGGACGACGCATTTCGAGTTCCGCGGTCCGCGAGGCGCTCCAGAGCGGCGATATGGAAGCCGCCGGACTGCTGCTCGGCAGGCCATACGCCGTGTCCGGTCACGTGCTTCACGGCGCCAAGCTCGGACGCAAATTGGGATTTCCGACGCTCAATCTGGCCTTCGATTCAGGCCGGCCTGCTTTGGCTGGAGTCTTCGTCGCGCGCGTGCACGGCCTGGACAGCAGCCCGCTCGCAGCCGTGGCCAGCCTCGGTACCCGGCCGGCAGTCGAGGCCAACGGGCGGGTGCTCCTCGAAACGCACGTGTTCGACTGGAACGAGAGCGCCTACGGTAAACTCGTCCGGGTGGAATTGCTGCACAAATTGCGCGACGAAGCGCATTTCCCCGACTTGGATCATCTCACCGCGGCCATCGAGGCCGACGCGGCTCAAGCACGCGCCTGGTTCGGCCAGCTCGCCCGCCAGATCACGCGGGATCGAATTTGACGCGTCCGTGCCGTGCGGCCGGCATGCAGCACGGCACGGGCTTCCGCCGCGTCTCGACACCCCCGGGAGGCCAGCGCGCCACGGGGTCTCCGCCACAGCAAGAATCGAACACCCTTCCCCATGTCCACCGACAAGCCCGACTACCGTGCGACGCTGAACCTGCCCGACACGCCATTCCCGATGCGGGGCGACCTGCCCAGACGCGAACCGCAATGGATCCGCGAATGGAACGACAAGGGCACCTACCAGCGGTTGCGCGAGGCGCGTGTCGGCGCGCCCAGGTTCGTGCTGCACGACGGACCGCCGTACGCGAACGGCAAGATCCATATCGGACACGCTGTCAACAAGATCCTCAAGGACACCATCACCAAGGCGCGGCAACTCGCCGGCTATGACGCTGTCTACGTCCCCGGCTGGGATTGCCACGGACTGCCGATCGAGAACCAGATCGAGAAGACCTATGGCCGCAAGCTCAGCCGCGACGATGTGCAGGCGAAGAGCCGCGCATATGCGACCGAACAGATTGCGCAGCAGATGGTCGACTTCCAGCGCCTCGGAGTGCTCGGCGACTGGGAGCACGCGTACAAGACGATGAACCCCGGCAACGAGGCCGACGAGATCCGCGCGCTGAAGATCATCATGGAGCGCGGCTTCGTCTACCGCGGCCTGAAGCCGGTCTACTGGTGCTTCGACTGCGGCTCGTCGCTGGCCGAATTCGAGGTCGAGTACCAGGACAAGAAGTCCGACACGGTCGACGTCGGCTTCGCCTGCGCCGAACCCGACCGGCTCGCTGCGGCATTCGGCCTGCGCGCGCTGCCAGAAGGCAAGACGGCGTACGCCGTGATCTGGACCACCACCGCCTGGACGCTGCCCGCGAACCAGGCGCTCAACGTCAATCCCGGGTTCCGCTATGCGCTGGTCGATACCGAGCGCGGGCTGCTCGTGCTGGCCGAGGAACTGGTCGAGGACTGCCTTCGGCGCTACGGTCTGACCGGAACGATCGTCGCGACAGCGCAGGGCAGTGCACTCGAGCGCATTGCGTTCCGCCATCCGTTCTACGACCGGCTCTCCCCGGTGTACCTTGGCGAGTACGTCACCGCCGACGCCGGTACCGGCATCGTCCACTCCTCACCCGCCTATGGCGTCGACGACTTCGAGTCCTGCCTGCGCTATGGCATGAAATTCGAGGAGATCCTCAACCCGGTGCAGAGCGACGGCCACTATGCCGCCGACCTGCCCCTGTTTGGCGGGATGAACATCTGGAAGGCGGCGCCGCTGATCGTCGACACACTGCGCGAACGCGGCGCGCTGTTCGCCCAGCAGCGCATCGAGCACAGCTATCCGCACTGCTGGCGCCACAAGACGCCCCTGGTCTATCGCGCGTCGTCGCAATGGTTCATCCGCATGGATCACGGCGACGGCGTCTGCACCACCGACAAGGCGCCGCGTACCCTGCGGCAGATGGCGCTGGATGCGATCGAGCAGACCGCCTTCTACCCGCAGGGCGGCAAGGTGCGGCTGCGCGACATGATCGCGGGCCGGCCCGACTGGTGCATCTCGCGCCAGCGCGCCTGGGGCGTGCCGCTGCCCTTCTTCCTGCACAAGGCGACGGGCGAACTTCATCCCGATACGCTCGATCTGCTCGAACGCGCGGCGCAGCTCGTCGAGAAGGGTGGAATCGAAGCCTGGGCCCGTCTCGACCCGCGCGACTGGCTTGGCGACGACGCCGCGAACTACGACAAGTCGACCGACATCCTCGAGGTCTGGTTCGACTCCGGCACCACCCACTATCACGTGCTGCAGCGCAGCCACCGCAACAGCCTGCAATGGCCGGCCGACCTCTATCTCGAGGGCCACGACCAGCATCGCGGCTGGTTCCATTCATCGCTGCTGACTTCGTGTGCGATGTTCGATCGCGCGCCCTACAAGGGATTGCTGACCCACGGCTTCACCGTCGACGGGCAGGGGCGCAAGATGAGCAAGTCGCAGGGTAACGTCATCGTGCCGCAGGAGGTCGCCGACAAGCTCGGCGCCGAGATCATCCGCCTGTGGGTGGCGGCGACCGACTATTCGGGCGATCTGTCGATCTCCGACGAGATCCTCAAGCGGGTGGTCGAAAGCTATCGGCGCATGCGCAATACCCTGCGCTTCCTTCTGGCCAACATTGCCGACTTCGACCCGGCCGCCGACGCCGTGGCGCCGGCCGAGATGTTCGACGTCGACCGCTACATCCTCGCCTATGCCGCCGACCTGCAGCGCCGGATCCTGGCCCATTACGAGCGTTATGAATTCCACCCGGTGGTCGCGCAGATCCAGACCTTCTGCTCCGAGGACCTGGGCGGTTTCTACCTGGACATCCTGAAGGACCGGCTGTACACCACCGGCGCCAAATCGCTCGCGCGGCGCAGCGCGCAGACCGCGCTGTGGCACCTCACCCAGGGCATGCTGCGCTGGATCGCGCCGTTCCTCAGCTTCACCGCCGAAGAGGCCTGGGCGTTGGTGGGGTCGGGCGACAGCATCTTCGTCGAGACCTACTGGGACTGGCCCGAAGCGAACGACGGCGCCGCGCTGCTCGCCCGCTGGGAACGCGTCCGCGCAATCCGCGAAATCGCCAACAAGGAGATCGAGGCACAGCGCGAACAGAGCCGCATCGGCGCGTCGCTCCAAGCCGAGATCGATCTCTACGCCCCGCCCGACGACCACGCGCTGCTTGCCGGACTTGGCGACGACCTGCGCTTCGTCCTCATCACCTCCCGCGCGACATTGCATCCGTCCGACGGGGAACTGCGGGTCGTGGTCACGCCGACGACACACTCCAAGTGCGAGCGCTGCTGGCACTGGCGCGACGACGTCGATGCCGACGCCGGCCACCCCGGACTGTGCGGCCGCTGCGTCAGCAATCTCCACGGCGCGGGCGAACCGCGGCACGCAGCATGAGCCGCCCCACGACCGCCGCGCCCGCGCAGGCCAGGGCGATCTGGCCGTGGCTGGGTGTCGCGCTGCTCGTGATCGCCGCAGACCAGTCGAGCAAGTGGTTGATCCGCAGCGCACTGCCCCTCGACGCAAGCGTCGCGGTCACGCCCTTCTTCAATCTGGTCGACATCCGCAATTCGGGCGCGGCGTTCTCGTTCCTCGCCGCCGAGACGGGCTGGCAGCGCTGGCTGTTCACCGCGCTGGGGCTGACAGCCGCCGGCGTGATCGTCTGGCTGCTGCGGCGTCATCGCGGGCGGACCCTGCTCAGCCTGTCGCTCGCGTTGATCCTCGGTGGCGCCTTGGGCAACGTGATCGACCGACTGCTGTGGGGCAAGGTCACCGATTTTCTCGATTTCTACGTCAATATCGGCAGCCGCGCATGGCACTGGCCAGCGTTCAACCTGGCCGACTCGGCGATCTTCGTCGGCGTCGTGCTGCTGCTCATCGACGAGCTGAGAAAGTCGCCGGCGCGCCGCTGACCTTGCCGCGAGCCTTGGCCGCTCGCGGTTTAATCAGTTTATTGAGATGTCACGATAAACACCGGGTAGTATCCCGGGTTGTGTGACATTTTGTCGCAATTTACTCTGCCTCTCACCCGCGCCAACGGCGCGACAAATCGATCCGGCCCGACGCAGGCCGGACATGGGAGGAGACGGCAGATGACACCTGAGGAAGCGCAGCACCACCCCCTTGCGGCACAGACGCGCACCCGCGTCAGCGTCTGCGGCCTGGGGTGGAAGGATCCGCTGCGGTGGCTGGCGGCGGGCTGGCGGGACTTCGCCTTCTGTCCGTTCGTGGGATTGAGCTATGGCGCGCTGTTCGTGGCGATGGGATGGACGCTGATCTGGACTCTGGCCCGCACCCCGGAATACACGCTGATGCTCGCCGCCGGACTGCTGCTGGTCGGCCCGGCGCTGGCGATGGGTCTGATGGAAGCGAGTCGCCGCTGCGAATCGGGCCGCAAGGCGCGGCTGAACTTCTGCATCCGCTGCTGGTGGCCGCAGCGCGGCAGCGTGGCGATCTTCGCCGGCCTGCTGCTGATCATCGAGCTGCTGTGGGGGCGCACCGCGTTCGTGCTGTTCGCCCTGTTCTTCAACACCGGGCTCCCGGATTCGGGAGGCATCTTCCGGCTGTTGCTCGATCCGGCGAACCTGACTTTCGATCTGGCCTATGTCGTCGTCGCACTGGCGTTCGGCGGCCTGGTATTCGCGATCAGCGTGGTATCGATCCCGATGCTGCTCGACCGTCCGGTGGACGCGATCAGCGCGGCATTGACCAGCCTGCGGGTGTGCCTGGAGCATCCGTTCGTGATGCTGCTGTGGGCCGGTCTGATCGTCGTCGCCAGCCTGCTGGCCATGTTGCCGCTCGGCCTGGGCTGGATCGTGGTCCTACCGATCATCGGCCACGCCAGCTGGCACGCCTATCGGGGCGTGGTCTGCCCGAGCCTGCAGCAACCACCGGACGTGCCGAAGACCTGACGCTGCAACCGCGCTTCAGGCCGGCGTCGACTGCGCAAACACCTGCCCGGCATGCTCGCGTAAGGTGTGGAAGCGGATTTTCGGCGCAAGTTCCGACATCACCCGCAGTTCGCTGGCGTGCGTCAGCAGAACCGCCGGCGCGTCGACCACATCGTGCGCGATGCGATGGGCGTTGGCGTCGATGAATCGCTTCAGCGCCTGCGGATCATCGCAGGTGAACCAGCG
>JAKAIB010000202.1 GCA_021814605.1 Pseudomonadota bacterium
GGTGTGCTGCTGAGCTTGAATTCCAGGATGCCGCGCGGCACCAGCATGGCGCCGGGCAGGTGACCGGCTGCGTATTCGTCGGCTTCACGCACGTCGAGCAGCAGATCCGCGTCGCGGATCGCCTGCTCGGCTTCGTCGAGCGAGATCTCGCGGATACGGGGTTTGGCGGCGGTGACCAGATCGTGGGCGGTTTTCATCGGGAGGATCGAGAATGAACGAGGAATTCGGCCGAGCGCATCCGATACCCGGCATCCCTCGCGGCGACCCTGGCACGGAAGACCCTTGCACGGCCACCCGACGGGCCGGTGCGACTCGGCGGTCCGGCAGCTCGGGCAGGCGGCCGCCGATTCTAGAGAAATACCTCGCGGTGTATGCGCCCGGTTCAACCGCCGCGGCGTACGCAGCCGCCGATGCCGATGGCGCGGGGCATGATTCGGCGGGGGGCGCGGACGTCGTCCGCGCCCCATGCATTTCAGGACCGTCCGGTCAATAGCAGAACAGGCCGAAGACCGCGCTGCTGGCGACGGCCTGCGAGCTCGTTGCCCCGTTGTTCGTGACCTGGAGCGCGGTCTGGCCGTTGCTCCCGGCGGTCACCACCAGGCTCGACCCGTTGCCGACCAGCGTCGCCGACCCGGCCGTCGGATAGCCGCAGCCCGACCCGGAGAACGGGGTCGTCGTCTGCACGCCGACGGTCTCGCCGCCGAGACTGACGGTGGCATCTTCGCTGAACTGCCAGCCGCCGGTCGTCGCGTCGGCGTAGACGGAGTAGTTCAGGTCCACCAGATCGATCGCCGATTGCACGCCGCCGATGGTCTCGGTCAGCGACAGTCCGGTGGAGCTCAGCCCCACATTGACGGTCTGGTCCGGCGACGTCGCCACGGCAACCGAGGCCGTGAGGTTGCCGTTGAGCGATTCGCTGTTTCCGGACGAATCGGTCACGGTGAAGTTGATCGCCTGCAGGGTCACCGACGCCTGGACCGCGCTCGAACTCGTGTTCAGGCTGGCGATCGCTTCGCTGAGCGTGCCGTCGAGGGTGACGGTGTAGCCATTGCTCGACTGCACGCAACCGGTCGCCTGGATCGTCACCGAGTCGCCGGCCTGGAGGCCGACGTTGGGATCCGCCTCATTGGCGGTCACCACCAGTTGGCCGCCGCCGGAGCATGTCGTGGTCGAACTGGCCTGCGTCAGCGCGATCGGCGCAACGGCGCCCGACGGCAGGCGCACGAACTGGCGGACGTCCTGTGCAACCGTCTGGGCAACCACGCCCATGACGTTGACCGGCTGGCCGGAGCCGGTGATCGCCTTCAACGCCAGGTTCTGGGTCGAGATCTGCGCCAGCGAGGATCCGCTGAACACCGTGCTCGCCACCTGCTGCGCGTTGCTCGACGTGATGACCATGGTGCCGGCCGTCGCCGTGGCGGTGCTGCCCGTCGCGGTGCTCGACGCCGTGCTGGAACTGCCGCCGCCACACCCGGAGATGATCGCCGCAGTGCCGATCGCGGCCCCCCAAAGACATACTCTCGCCAGATGACGTCTGTTCATCATCGCCTTTCCTTCTCGCATGAAGGCGGGCGCGCGGGCCGCACGCCCGCCGAACCGCCCGGCCCATCCGCGGCATTATCTTCATCGCCGATCCGGCAGGGAAGAATGCGCGTCATCCGAATCGAGTAAAGCTATGTTGCTGTTCTGTAGCGCAATCCGCTGCCATCGGCCGTCCGCAGCCGCGCGGCGGCTCAATGGGAACAGGTCCGCGCGCCTCAGACCCCGCGCCGCGCCACCAGGCGCCGCCACTGCCCGCTCGCGAGTGCGGTACCGGCGAGGATGACGGCGCAGCCGAGCAGCATCGCCGGAGTGACAGCCTCATGCAGGAACAGCGCGCCCCACAACATGCCGAACACCGGGATCAGGAAGGTCACCGAGGCCGCAAACGCGGCGCCGACCTGCGCGATCAGCCGGAAATACAGCACGTACGCGAAGCCGGTGCACAACACCGCCAGCGCGCCGACCGCCGCCCAGATGCCCGCCGGTACCGCATGCGCCGGCCACAGCGGCACTGCGGGGACTGCGAGCAGCAGCGCCGCGAACGCCTGGCCGCCGAACGCGGTGAGCGCGGGATCGGTGTCGGCAAGGTGGCGGCGGGCATAGTGCACCGCGAAGCCGTACGACACCGGGGCCAGCAGCGCCGCGGCCGCCGCCAGCGGCTCGGCGCCATGGGACATTCCCGGCTGCTCGCCGACCAGCAGCACCACGCCGAGCAGGCCGACGAACAGCCCGGCGATCTGCGCGCCGGAAATCGCGACACGGAACAGCAGCGCGCCGATCAGCGCGGCCCACAGCGGCGTCGTGGCATTCAGGATGGCCTCGAACCCGGCGCCCAGGTGCAGCGCGCCGGCAGCGAACAAGGTGAACGGCAGCGCCGAGTTGGTGACGCCCACGACGGCCAGGGGCCACAGCTTGCGGCGCAGCTGGCCGCGGATCCGCGCACTGCGCAGCACCGGCAGCAGCACCAGCGCGGCGATGGAGACACGCAGCGCGATCAACGGCACCGGGCCGAGCACCGGGGCCGCGATCCGCAGGAACAGGAAGGACGCGCCCCAGATCGCGGCGAGCAGGAGGAGTTCGAGGATTGGCGTCATGGACAGTCGGTCGGGGTTCACCGGATCGGTGGGCGCCCACTCTAGCCGCGTCGGGGCGCCGGCGCATTCCGATTCCTGCGCCGATCGGAGGCTGCGGATAGGTCCGTCACGGCTGCCTCGCCCTCAGGCGGTGGCGTTCTGCGCCAGCCAGGCGATGCGCTGGTCGATCTTGTGCTTCCAGTGCACGGCGATTCCCGGCAGCGCCGCGAGGCGCGCCAGGTCGGCCGGATCGGAGCGATGCGCGCGCCACAGCCGCAGCGCATCGTGCAAGGTCAGCGAGCCGGACGCGGCTTCGAGCAGTTCGAGCGGATCGCCCGGCCGCACCTCGCCCGGACGCAGCACCCGCCAGTACCAGCCGGTGATCCGCGACTCGACGATGAACGCGGCCATCCCGGCACAGCCGTAGCGCTCGTCGATCTTCCAGCAGGGATTGCGCGGCTGGCAGACCTGGATCTGCGCGGTACCGAGCCGCCAGACGTCGCCGATGCGCACGTCGCGTTCGTCCAGGTCGGCCGTCGACAGGTTCTCGCCGATCGACCCGGGCACGAGGCTGGCCGCGACTTGCGGGAATTGCGCGGCAAGCGCGGCGTAATGCGCCGCCGGATAGAGATGCAGCGCCTTCTCCGGACCGCCGTGGACGCGGCGGTCGGCCTGCGTGTCGCCGTCGAAGCCTTCGACGCCGAGGGCGAGTGTCGCCGCCACCGGGCGCTTGTACATGCCCGTGGGGCGGCCGGATTCCGGCAGCGGCCGGACACCGCCGGCGAACAGGGAGACGCGAGCCATCGGACCTCGTTTCGCTGGAAATTGGGATCGCCCGCCGCCGGGCCGGGACGGACCGGGGCGAGTTTAGGGGCGGCCGTGTCGACGCGCCGGCGCCATCGCCGAAAGCCCATGCCATCGCGTCCTGGCCGATGTCGGAACGGCGGGCTGTCGCAGCCGGACGGACGTCGCGCACACGTCGCAGAACGCGACAACCCGCCGTCGCGGATCGCAACGTCCGCGCGCCCGCGGCGCCTCCGGTTCGACCCGAATGCCGTTTTCAAGCGCTTGTTTTTGCACGGTGTTTTCTACGGTCCGGGACAGCGTCGCGGCTGGCACGGATCCTGATACCGATCCGTCGACTGCGCTGGCAGTGTTTGGTCCTTCGTTCGATTCAGGAGACATTCATGGACATGCTTGAACCCGGCAAATTCGGAACTGCGGTTCCCTTCAAGAAGCGCTACGGCAACTACATCGGCGGCAAGTGGGTGGAGCCGGCGAGCGGACAGTATTTCGAGAACATCACCCCGGTGACCGGCAAGGCCTTCTGCGAAGTGCCGCGCTCCAACGCCGAGGACATCGAGCGCGCGCTCGACGCGGCGCACGCTGCCAAGGCCGGCTGGGCCAAGACCTCGCCGGCCGAGCGGGCCAACATCCTCAACCGCATCGCCGACCGCATGGAAGAGAACCTGCCCATGCTCGCCGCGGCGGAGACCTGGGACAACGGCAAGCCGATCCGCGAAACGACCGCCGCCGACCTGCCGCTGGCAGTCGACCACTTCCGCTATTTCGCGGGCTGCATCCGCGCCCAGGAAGGCACGGTGGCCGAGATCGACCATGACACCTACGCCTACCACTTCCACGAGCCGCTGGGCGTGGTCGGCCAGATCATCCCGTGGAACTTCCCGCTGCTGATGGCCACGTGGAAGGTGGCGCCGGCGCTGGCCGCGGGCAACTGCATCGTGCTCAAGCCCGCCGAGCAGACGCCGGTCAGCATCCTGGTGCTGATGGAACTCATCGGCGACCTGCTGCCGCCGGGCGTGCTGAACGTGGTCAACGGCTTCGGCCTGGAGGCGGGCAAGCCGCTGGCGTCGAACAAGCGCATCGCCAAGATCGCCTTCACCGGCGAAACCACCACCGGCCGGCTGATCATGCAGTACGCCAGCCAGAACATCATCCCCGTCACCCTCGAACTGGGCGGCAAGTCGCCCAACATCTTCTTCGAGGATGTGATGGCCAAGGACGACGGCTTCCTCGACAAGGCGGTCGAAGGTTTCGTGATGTTCGCGCTCAACCAGGGCGAGGTCTGCACCTGTCCGTCGCGCGCGCTGATCCAGGAATCGATCTATGACAAGTTCATGGATCGCGTGCTCAAGCGCGTGGCTGCGATCAAGCAGGGCAACCCGCTCGACCCGCAGACGATGATCGGCGCGCAGGCCAGCAGCGAGCAGATGGACAAGATCCTGTCCTACCTCGACATCGGCCGCCAGGAAGGCGCCAAGGTGCTGGCCGGCGGGGCCAAGGCCGAGCTCGACGGCGACCTGAAGACTGGCTACTACGTCCAGCCGACCGTGTTCCTGGGCAACAACAAGATGCGCATCTTCCAGGAGGAGATCTTCGGGCCGGTGGTGTCGGTCACGACGTTCAAGAACGAGGCCGAGGCGCTCGAGATCGCCAACGACACGCTGTACGGCCTCGGCTCGGGCGTGTGGACCCGCGACATGAACACCGCGTTCCGCATGGGCCGCGGCATCCAGGCCGGGCGCGTCTGGACCAACTGCTACCACGCCTATCCGGCACACGCAGCGTTCGGCGGCTACAAGCAGTCGGGCATCGGTCGTGAGACCCACAAGATGATGCTCGACCACTACCAGCAGACCAAGAACCTGCTGGTGAGCTACAGCGAGAGCAAGCTCGGATTCTTCTGAGCCTCCCAGGGCCGGACTTCGCCCGGCCCGCCCCCCGGCGGGGGTCAAGGAACCCTGGGGCGACCCTCCAGTGCCTTGGGAGTTGCGGCATCCGCGTCGGCCGTCATCGGCCGACGCGGGGTCCGTCCTGCCCCGGCGCATTACGCCGGGCGCGGGAAGGGCTGGATGCGCCCGTTCCGGCATGGTGCCATGCGCGGCGCAACTGCGTGTCGGACCCGAAGCCCGCCAGTTCGGCGGCGCGCGTGACGGTCGCACCCGATTCGAGCGCGGCCTGCGCCAGCGCCAGCCGGATCTGCGTCAGGTACTGCAGCGGCGTGATTGCCGCATGCTCGGCGAACAGCCGCCCCAGATGGCGCGGCGAGGTGCAAGCCAGTCGCGCCATGTCGGCGACGCTCCAGCGTCGCTGCGGCTGCTGCGAGATCGCGTCCTGCACCCGGTGCAACGCGGGATGCAGATGACCGCGATGCGCGAGGAAAGGCGACAACTCCGGATCGGACGGCCCGCGCCGCAGCGCGACCACCATCGCCTGCGCCACGCGCGCGGCGACGACCGCCCCGCACT